>NZ_JAELTJ010000214.1 GCF_016428805.1 Achromobacter sp. ASV32 | reverse complement strand
CCCCCCCCCCCCCCCCCCCCCCCCCCCCCCCCCCCCCCCCCCCCCCCCCCCCCCTTTTTCACGCAGAAGACGGCATACGCGATCGGTTATTAGGTCTCGTGGGCTCGGAGATGTGTATAAGAGACAGCGCCTCGCCTCGCCCCAGCGCCGCCGCCTGACCTGGGGGCTGGCCGGCGCGGCGGGCGCGGCTGCCGCCGCCGGCGTCGCCTGGCCGTTGTGGTGGCCGGCTCGGACGCTGTTCCAGCAGGGCTACGCCACCGGACGTGGCGAACGCCGCCGGATCGCGCTGCAGGACGACTCCGTCCTGACGCTGAACACCGCCACCCAGGCCGACGTGCGCTATACGCAGGACGAACGCCACATCGCATTGCAGGCCGGCGAAATCATGTTTGAAGTGTCGCCCGACAAGGCCCGGCCATTCATCGTCGACACCGCCATGGGACGCGTGCGCGTCACCGGCACACGCTTCAACGTGCGCTACGACCGCGAGCGCATGGCGGTCTCGGTCGAATCCGGATCGGTCGAAGTTTCCACCGGCCCCTGGTGGAACCGCCAGCTCGCGCAACTGACCGCCGGCCAGGGCCTCAGCCTGGCCCATCGCGGCGACGCGCTGCGGGTCGAGGCGGTGGACGTCGCCTCGCTCACCGCCTGGCGCCAGGGCAAAGCCCTGTTCGACAACGTGCCGCTGGCGCAAGTGGTAGACGAAATCAACCGCTACCGCAGCCAGCCCATCCGCGTCGCCCCCGCCCTGCGCGGCATCCGCATCGCGGGGGTCTTCGACGTGGACAACACCGCCAGCTTCCTGACCGCCCTGCCCACCCTGATCCCGGTGCGCGTGGTGCCGCGCGCGGACGGCGGCAGCGACATCACGGCGCACTGATACAAAACGTTTCAATTTTGAGTTGAGAATCATTACGGGGTTGGCCCGCCGATTCGCTCATAACCAGCAAGCGGGGGTTTCGCCCCGCATGAACCCGCCGGCCGGATCGCGCCCGATCCGCCGTCCCGACTGAGCCCATCGTGACCTTGACCCCAGCCTGGCCTTGCGCCCTTCGCCGCCGCCCCCGCGCCCCCCTGACCACCGCCCTGTGCCCCCTGGCCCTGGCTATCGCCGCCGCGCTGGCCGTGGCACCGCCTGCCGCCCGAGCCCAGGCCCAGGCGCCGGCCCAGGCCGCCGCCGTCAAGGTCAACATCCCCGCCCAATCGCTGGCCCAGGCGCTGCTGCAACTGGGTCGCCAGACCCGGCTGCAGATCTACTACCTGCCCGAGGCCGTACAGGACCGCCGCGCGCCCGCCGTCAGCGGCACGCTCACGCCGCAGCAGGCGCTGGACCGCCTGCTGGCCGGCAGCGGCCTGGTGGCCAGGATCGACGGCAATACCGCCGTGGTGCAGCCGCCCGCCGCGGAAACCGCCACCCTGCCCGCCGTATCCGTCTATGGCGACACGCGCGGCGAAGCCGTCGAAGGCCTGGTCGCGCGCCGCAGCCGCACCGGCACCAAGACCGACACCGCGCTCAACGAAATCCCGCAGACCATCAACGTCGTCACCGCGCAGCAGGTCGAGATGACCGGCGCCACCGACATCAACCAGGCCCTGCACTATGTGCCCGGCTTTTCCAGCTACGGCTCGGACAACCGTTCGGACTGGTATTCCGCGCTGCGCGGTTTCACCCCCACCGCCTACGTTGACGGCCTGCAGGTGCCCAACACGCTCAACCTGGCCAGCTGGCGCGTCGACCCCTACCTGATCGACAGCATTACCGTGCTGCGCGGGCCGACCTCGGTGCTGTACGGCCAGGGCGACCCCGGCGCCATCGTCGACGTGCAGAGCAAGCTCGCCAACGGCGAACGCATCCGCGAAATCGAGGCCCAGGTCGGCAACTACGCGCGCAAGCAGCTCAGCTTCGACCTCGGCGACAACATCGACGAGAACGGCACGCTGTCGTACCGCGTGCTGGGCGTGGGCCGCGACGGCAACGCCCAGACCGGCCCCAACAAGGACCAGCGGGTAGTGCTTGCCCCATCGCTGCGCTGGCAGCCCAGCGCCGCCACCAGCCTGACCCTGTCGGCCACCTTCCTGGAAGACTGGGGCGACATCACCAGCAACTTCCTGCCCGCCCAGGGCACGGTGCTGCCCAACCCCAACGGCCGCATTTCGCGCGATCTCTACACCGGCGACCCGGATTTCAACTACTACCACAAGAAGCAGTGGTCGCTCGGCTATGCGCTGGAACATAAGCTGGACTCGGTCTGGACCCTGCGCCAGAACACCCGCCTGATGCACCTGCAGTTGAATAACCGCTCGGTCTATGGCGGCGGCCTGGATGACAGCGATCCCACCATGGCCTCCATGACGCGCTATGCCGGCATCTTCCAGTTCAACTACAGCCGCTTCGACGTCGACAACCAGGCCGAAGCCAAATTCCGCACCGGCGCGCTGGAACACACGCTGCTGACCGGCCTGGAGTACAGCCGCCAATCCACCACCGACAGCGAATCGCTGGCGCTGGCGCCGTCGTTGAATCTGTACAACCCGGTCTACACGCCGGTCAACAAATCGCTGTTCTACGGCCCGAACGCCTACCCGCGCACCGACACCTACACCACCATGAATTCAGTGGGCCTGTACGCGCAGGACCAGATCAAATGGGACCGCTGGGTGCTGACGCTGGGCGGGCGCAAGGACTGGGCCAAGACCGAACAGACCGACCGCGAGGCCGATGCCCGCACCTCGCAGCTGGACCAGGCCTTTACCGGCCGCGTCGGCCTGACCTACCTGGGCGACTACGGCCTGTCGCCCTACGTCAGCTACGCCACGTCGTTCAATCCGGTGTCCAACACCCGCCTGGCCGACGGCTCGTGGGCCAAGCCCACCAAGGGTGAACAGATCGAGGCCGGCCTGCGCTGGCAGCCCGACGGCAAGAACCTGACGCTGAACGCCGCCGTCTACCAGATCAAGCAGACCGACGTCGTCACCAACAATCCGGACGATCCCACCAACAGCACCTACGTGCAGACGGGCGCCGTGCGTTCGCAGGGTGTGGAGCTGAGCGCGGTGGGCAAGATCACCCCCGAGCTGTCGATCGTCGGCGCCTACGTGTTCCAGAACGTCAAGATCACCAAGGCCAACGACGGCACCGAAGGCAAATGGCCGGTCGATATCCCGCGCCCGCGCCAGATGGCCTCGCTGTGGACCGACTGGACCTGGCGCACCGGCCCGCTGGAAGGCTTCGGCATGGGCGCTGGCGTGCGCTACCAGAGCTCGGCCGCCGGCGCATCCGACAACTCGTTGAAGATCCCCAGCTACACCGTCTACGACGCCGGCCTGCACTACGAGATGCCCAACTGGCGCTTTGCCCTGAACGCCGCCAACCTGTTCGACAAGCAATATGTCAGCGGCTGCCAGTCGTATGGCGTGTGCATGTACGGCAACGGCCGCACGGTGGTGGCCTCGGTGAAGTACTACTGGTAATCCATGGGGCCAAGGTCCGCGCAAGGCAAGGCGCCAGCCTGGGGCTGGCGCCTTGATGATTACTTCACGCTGGCGACCGCATCCAGAATCACCTGCGCCCCCCCGCGCCGCGCGGCCTCATCGCTGTCGCAACGCGAGCTGGAGGTGCTGCGCCAGATCAGCCTGGGCGCCAGCAACAAGGAAGCCGCGCGCGCCCTGAACATCAGCCCCGGCACCGTGCGGACCCACGTGGAAAGCGTGTTCCGCAAGCTGGCGTGTTCTACCCGCGCGGCGGCCACGCTCAAGGCATTGACGGCCGGCATCCTGTAGGCGGCTTGCGCCATCATCCCCCGGCGATCGCGCGCAGCGCGTCGTAGGTTTCCTTTTCGTCCTGGTTCTCGCCGTAGTCGCTCAGCTTCACGATCACCACGCGCCTGGCCGGATCGATGTACAGGAACTGGCCGTGGATGCCCACCGCCGCGAAGTCCGGACTGCCCTGCGGATCACGTTGCCACCACTGCGCCGAATAGCCCCAGCCGTCCACCGGATGCGTCGGCGGCCGGGCGATGCGCGCGACCCACTCTGGCGGGATGACGCCCTGCCCACGCCCCGCCTCCAGCACCTGCTGGCCGATGCGCGCCACGTCGCGCGCCGTGGCATTCAGGCAGCAGAACGCCTTTTCGGTGCCGTCCGGCGTATCCAGGTTCCAGGTCGCCAGCGCCTCCGCCCCCATGGGCCGCCACAGGCGTTCGGCCAGCAGGTCGGCCAGCGGCCGGCCCGTCACGCGGGTCAGCACCATGCCCAGCAACTGCGTATCGATACTGCGATAGTCGCCCTGGCTGCCCGGCGCGAAATGCATCGCGCGATGCGTCCGCACATAGCCGGGCAGATCGCGGGTGAGGTACATGCGGGCCGTGCCCGTGAAGGGCCAATAGGGCCGGTAGTTTTCAGCCACGTCGATGCCCGACGCCATGTCCAGCAACTGGCCCAGCGTGATGCGGTCGTAATCGCCCGCGCCGGCCAGTTCGGGCAGCAGTGCGGTCAGGCGGTCGTCTTCGCGGATTTCGCCCCGCGCAATCGCCTGCCCCGCCAGCAGCGACACGACGGACTTGGCCATCGACCACGACGACAGCCGCGTGGACGCATCCACGCCCGGCCGGTACCACTCGTAGGCCACGCCGCCATCGCGCAGCACCACGAACGCATTCGTGGCGGTGCCAGTCAGGAACTGCGCAAACGGCAGCTCGCCGCCCTTCCAGGGCACGGCGGCCGGCATGGGCTGCGGGCGTGAGGGCAACACGGACGCTTGCGCCGGTGCCGCCACCACGCGGACCGGAAACAGATCGCCCCGGCGCGACGGCGCCGATACCTCCAGCCGCAGCAATTGCGCAGGGGGCGGAATCTTCATCCAGGCGGTCGCCCCATAAGCCGCCGCCACCAGCGCGGCCAGCCCCAGCGCCAGCCGCAAGACCGTGCGGCCGGGGCGGGAAGAGAGCGAGCGCAAAGCGGGTGCCGTTGCCATGGCGCGGATCATGCCAAGTCCGGGCGCAATGCACAACCCTGTGCAAGTT
The DNA here is from genome assembly GCF_016428805.1 of Achromobacter sp. ASV32. Lineage (GTDB taxonomy): Bacteria > Pseudomonadota > Gammaproteobacteria > Burkholderiales > Burkholderiaceae_B > Achromobacter. Next base: position 1,075 of record NZ_JAELTJ010000214.1, on the reverse strand, counting down.
CCCCCCCGCGCAACGCCGCCGCGGACCCGGTCGCGCCGGGGCCAAGACGCCGGCCGGGCAAGAGATTTACGTCTTTATGTATCCGCGTTCCCCGCCCGTACATTGCGACACCCTTCGCGTCCTTCGGCTGGCTACAACGTCCCTGCATCCTATCCCCAGCCCCTTCCGGAGACCCCGACCATGCCCGCCCCGATCGACACCCAACGCCGCCGGCTGCTTGGCACCACCTCGGCCCTGGCCGGCGCCAGCCTGCTGAACCTGGGCCTGAACACCAAAGCGCTGGCCCAGGCCGCGCCCTCCACCGCCAAAGGCACGCCATCGGCCGCCACCACCACGTTCAGCGCCATCCGCCAGATCCGCGCCGGCGACCTGGACATCGGCTATGTCGACGCCGGCCCGTCCAACGGCCCGGTTGCCGTGCTGTTGCACGGCTGGCCCTACGACATCCACAGCTTCATCGACGTCGTGCCGCAACTGACCGCCGCCGGCTATCGCGTCATCGTGCCGCACCTGCGCGGCTACGGCACCACCCGCTTCCTGTCGGCCGACACCGCCCGCAACGGCGAACAGGCCGTGGTGGCCGTCGACATCATCGCCCTGATGGATGCCTTGAAGATTCCCAAGGCCGTCATCGCCGGCTTTGACTGGGGCGCGCGCACCGCCAACATCATGGCGGCGCTGTGGCCGCAGCGTTGCCAGGCGCTGGTGTCGGTCAGCGGCTACCTGATCGGCAGCCAGGAAGGCAACCGCAAGCCCCTGCCGCCAGAAGCCGAATTCCAGTGGTGGTACCAGTTCTATTTCGCCACCGAACGCGGCGCGGCCGGCTACGCCGCCAATGTGAACCGCTTCAACAAGCTGATCTGGAAACTGGCTTCGCCCAACTGGGATTTCGACGACCCCACCTTTGCCCGCAGCGCCAAGGCATTCGACAACCCCGACCACGTCGCCATCGTGATCCACAACTACCGCTGGCGCCTGGGCCTGGCGCAGGGCGAGGCGCGCTACGACGACCTGGAGCGCCGCCTGGCCGTGGCGCCCACGATTGCGCTGCCCACCATCACGCTGGAAAGCGACG
>NZ_JAELTJ010000213.1 GCF_016428805.1 Achromobacter sp. ASV32 | reverse complement strand
GCAATGATACCGCGTCCCGGCTTTTTTGCCGCAACCGCCCCGAAAGCCAGCAAATTCGTCGCAAGCTTCTGTTTTTTATAGGTTTTTAACAAAAATGCCGCTGCGCTAATTTGAAGCAAACAAGCGCCGGCCCTGTGTTCACAAGCGTTCCGGCGGAGTTTTGCACAGAATTATCCACAACTTCTGTGGATAGTTTCTGCGGCCGGCCGCCCTTGCCACATCCCCGCCGCGCCGTTACAGTTTCGGCTTGATCAGATGCTTGGGCGCGCCCTGTTGCCCCGCCCGGGCGCTCCTGGAGTTGACCGCTTTGCTTTCCATCCTGCGCGAGGCCGGCTGGCCTATCTGGCCCCTGCTGGCGACATCCGTCCTGGGTCTTGCGCTGATATTCGAGCGCTTCCTGTCGCTGCGCCGCAGCCAGGTCCTGCCGCGCGGCCTGAACGAACAAGTGGCCGACATGCTGCGCAACCACCAGGACACGCCCGAAGCCCTGAACCGCCTGGAGCGCAACTCGCCCCTGGGACGCGTGCTGGCCGAAGTGATGCGTCACCGCCACCTGCCTCGCGAAGAACTGCGCAGCGTCGTCGAAGACACCGGCCGCGCGGTCTCGCACGACCTGAGCCGCTACATTCCCGCCATCGGCACCATCGCCGTGGTGGCGCCCCTGATGGGCCTGTTCGGCACGGTGGTCGGCATGATCGAAATCTTCGGCTCGTACACGCCTGGCGGCGGCGACCCGGCCCAGTTGGCCCGCGGCATCTCCATCGCGCTGTACAACACCGGCTTCGGCATTCTCATCGCCATACCCGCCATGATCGCCCACCGCTACCTGCGCAGCCGGGTGGACGGCTACCTGAACGCCATGGAACTGTCGGCTTCGCGGCTGGCGCGCGCCGTGGCGCCGCAGCCTGCCGCGCGCGAGGGACGTTCATGAATTTCCGGGGCTCCCGGGGCGACCGCGACGAGCTGGACATCAATCTGATCCCGCTCATCGACGTCCTGCTGGTCATCCTGATCTTCCTGGCGGCCACGACCTCGTTCGCCCGTTTCACGCAACTGAAGGTCACGCTGCCGCAGGCGTCGGCCGACCAGGAAACGCCGCCCGCCCTCGAAGTCGCCGTCAGCCAGGATGGCCGCTACGCGCTCAATGGCACGCTGATCGACGTCTCGACGCCGCCCGAAATCGCCGACGTCCTGCGTCAGGCGGCCGCCGGCAAGCCCGAGGCGCTGGTGGTCATCAATGCCGACGCCCAGGCCACCCACCAGTCCGTGATCAACGTCATGGAAGCGGCCCGACTGGCCGGCATCGCCCGCGTCAACTTCGCCGCCCAGACTGCCCGGTGAGCGCGCGTCCCGCCAAGGCCTCGCTGCTCGCCCGCCAATGGCAGCATGGCGGCTGGCTCTCCACCCTGCTCCTGCCGCTATCCGCGCTGACCGCGCGGGTGGTGGCCAACAAGCGTGCGCGCTATCGCGACGGCCGTAAGCAAGCCTACCGCGCGCCGGTGCCCGTGGTGGTGATCGGCAACATCTACGTGGGCGGCACCGGCAAGACGCCGATGGTCATCGCCACCGTGCAGGGCCTGCGCGCCCGCGGCTACACGCCGGGGGTGGTCAGCCGCGGCTATGGCGTAAAGGTCGGGCCGGATGCCCGCGTCGGACAAGGCGAACTGGCCGCGGCGCAGTTCGGCGACGAGCCGGCGCTGATCGCGCGCGCCACTGGCGCCCCGGTAGCGGTGCACCCGCGCCGCGCGCTGGCCGCCCAGGCGCTGCTGCGCGACCATCCGCAGGTGGACGTGATCGTCTCCGACGACGGTCTGCAACATCTGGCGCTGGCGCGCAACATCGAAATCGTGGTGCAGGATGCGCGCGGCGTCGGCAACGGCCGGCTGCTGCCCGCGGGCCCCTTGCGCGAACCGGCCAGCCGGCTTCGTGACGTGGACGCGGTGATCACCAATATCGGCCTGCCCGATGGCCGCGCCGCGGCCTGCCCCGATGCGCGCCCGCGCGAGGTCGCCATGTGGCTCGAGCCCGGCGACGCCCGCCAGATCGAAGGCGGCGCGACACGTCCGCTGGCGGCGTTTGCCGGCCAGCCGGACGTTGCCGCCGCGGCGGGCATCGGCAATCCCGAGCGCTTCTTTTCGACCTTGCGGGCGCAGGGCATCCGGCTGGATGCCACGTTGCCGCTGCCCGACCACCACGACTACGCGGAATCGCCGTTCCGGGCGCTGACGGCCCAGACCGTGCTGGTGACCTCGAAAGACGCCATCAAGTGCGCCGCCTTGCACGACGCGCGTCTCTGGGAAGTGCCGGTGCAGGCCGGCTTTTCCGACCCGCAGTTGTTCGATTGGCTGGCGCAAGCGCTGCGCGCGCCGGCGCGCTGACGCCTTGTCCGCGCGGCCCCCAAAGGCCTGATGGACACAAAAAAAGGAGCCTTGCACCGGCTCCTTTTTTGCGTCCATCAAACCATCAGACGCCCGCTTCGCTCAGAAAAACGCCGGCTTGGCTGCGCTGCGGCGACTGGCGTATTCCTGCAGGTTGCGTCGGCGCATGGCGGCGGCGCGCCAGCGCGCCAGGGCCAGCGGCAGATGCACCGCCACCAGCAAGACCGCCAGGGCCAGCCACAGCACGCGCGCCAGCGCCGGCCAAGGGTCGGTCAGTGAACGGCGCGCATCGACGGCAATGACCGGCGCGCCCGACGGCTCGTGCGCCACGGCCGTGACCATGCCGGCGACCTCGAACGGCATGGCACCGTCCGCCGACAGCATCGCCACCTGCCGCTGCCAGGCCAGCAGCAGATCCTGCCGCTGTGCGCTGTCCAGCAATTCCGGCAGTTCCGCGTAGCGCCCCGGCCAGACCTGCAGCACGACGCCCCCCTGTTGCGCCGCCATGGTGGCGCGCGCCGACTGATCGATGGCCGCTTGCAATACGGCCTGCATGCTGGACTTGGCGAGATTGCGCACCAGGTCCACATGACGCGACAGAAGCACGCCTTCGTCCGCATTGCCCTGCCGCTTGAAGGCGCCGTCCTGCGCCAGCTTGAGCAGTTCGAGCCAATTGCCGGGCTCGTCCTTGGACAGCATCAGCTTGTCGGCCAGTTCGGCCTTCACGCGGCCGCACTCGGCGATCGCCTGGCCGGTAGCGGCTTCACACGCCTGCTCGACGGTCAGCACCGTGTTGGTCAGGCGCGTGATCGTCAACGCCGCAACGTTGCGGGCGTTGTACGCAGCCAGCGGATTGCCGGCCATGCTGTTGTAGATCTGGCTGCGCACCAGCATGTCCATCATGGGATTGGGGCGGGTCTTCAGGAAACCGCCGGAATACAGCTGCAACACGGCAGGGTCCACGCGCAATGCATCGACCGGTGTCGCGTCACCGTGCCAGCGCAGGCGTTCGCAGTCGAATTGCGGGGCGTCGGGCCGGTATTCGTCGGGCCGGAACTGGCAGCGGCCCTGGCCACGCAGCGAGACCATGTCGCCGACGGCGGGCAGGTCCTGCGCCAGGGCGGCGGCCGACGCGTAGGCGCGCGGCGGGGCCCCGCGCAGCCACGCGGATGTCTGCGCGATATCGCTTTGCAGGCTGGCCCCGGGATGGGCCATGATCGAGGCCAGCACGCCGCCCGCGATCAAGCCCACCAGCGCCAGCGTCACATGGCGGCCCCAGTACACCTTCGGGTACAGGCGCTGCTCTTCATCCACGGAATAGTTGCCGCCCAGCCGCAGCACCGCGTAGTCCTGGACGCGCAGGTCCACGTCCACGCGGCCATCGTCCGGCAGTTCCAGGTTGGCGCGCCAGTGATCCGGCAGCGAGATGGGCAGTTTGTCGCCCAGGAACAGCTGGGTCGATACCGCTTGGGCATTGGCCGGGTTGGTCAGCACGATCGCATTGAGCTCGCCGCGCACGCGGTTCACCTTCTGCGGCATGCCCAAGGCCGGCCGGCGCCAGGTCAACCACAACGCCAGCAGCGCCGGCGCCGCGGCAGCCGCCAGCCACGCCATGCCGCCGCCCACACCCGCGATGCCCATGCAGACAAACGCCGCCAGCCACAACAGGCCTGGCCAGAAGGCGATCCCGCGCGATTGCCGATAGGCGATCTCGGCCGGCGTTTCATCGCGCTGGCTCAGGATCTCGACGCGGGTGGCGTCGTCGAATTCACGCGCAGCCTGGGCGTCGTGCGCCGGATCGGCGGCGTCGGCGCCCAACGCGTCGGCCTCCACCACGTTCTGCATCGCGCCCAGTTTGCCGCCTGTCCATTGCTGGTTCTGCTTCTGGCGGCGCGCATCGCGTTCGCGCCCGCCGGCCAGGTCGAACTCGCCGTTCAAGGCCACCACGATGGCGAATTTCTCCGTCATCACGACTTCAGCCTGATTGTCTTCACGCAGAAAATCGCGGGCGTCGTACGGCAGTACCACGTCCACGCCCCCCAGCGTGTCGTGCAACGTCGCCGCCCCCTGGCCGCTCTCCAGCCCATGGCGCACGAAGGCGCCATGCAGGGGGAACACCCCGTCGCCGAGCAACTGGGCGGTTTTCTTCGGGTTCGCCGGATAGACCAGGAATGGCTGCACCAGCGCCTGCTCCTGGGCGCTGAGACGGCGCAGGGGTTGGCCCGCTTGCTTGAGTTCGCGCAGTGCGCTCTTGTTGTCGCTGCGGCGAACCATATAGGTAATGCCGCTGATGACCGACCAGATCAGGATGATGAGGAACAATCCGATCCGAAGGGTGTTGGAATCCATCGCTATCCTCTTTCTTGGAGTCGCGGCGGATCATAGCCACGATCCGTCCCGAAATATGTAGCGCCCGCATCAAAACATGACAATAATTAACAGATCATGCAATCAAACCGGCCCCCGCCGGCCTTTCACCGTGCGCCGGACGGCCCACTACGGCTTCGCGGCCGCCAAACTGTTTTAGAATCCCGGTCATGGAATCCCGCCTTCTCGACATCCTCGTCTGCCCCCTGTGCAAGGGCCGCCTCGAACACGACCGGACCCGGGCCGAACTGGTCTGCCGCGCCGACCGCCTGGCATTCCCGCTGCGCGACGGCATTCCCGTCATGCTTGAATCCGAAGCGCGCTCGCTGGACGACGCCCCCGCGACTTCCTGACCCGCCGCCCACGTGAGCTTCATCGCCCTGATCCCGGCGCGGACCGCCTCGACCCGCCTGCCCGACAAGCCGCTCGCCGACATCGCCGGCAAGCCGATGGTGGTGCGCACGGCCGAACGCGCGGCGCTGTCCGGCGCCTCGCGGGTGTATATCGCCACCGACGACGCCCGTGTGCAGCAGGCCGCCCAGGCCCATGGCCTGCAGGCGCTGATGACCCGCGCCGACCACCCCACCGGCACCGACCGGCTGGCCGAGGCCGCCCTGCAGCTGGGCCTGCCCGATGACGCCGTGGTCGTCAACGTGCAAGGCGACGAACCGCTGATCGAGCCCGAACTCATCGACGCCGTGGCGGCCCGCCTGATCGCCAGCCCCGAGGCCGACATCGCCACCTGCGCCTGCCCGCTGGCGGACGCCCAGGCGCTGTTCAACCCCAACGTCGTCAAGCTGGTCTGCGCCGCCGACGGCCGCGCCCTGTATTTCTCGCGCGCCCCGATTCCCTGGGCCCGCGATGCGCTGGCCGGTGGCGAGCGCGTGCTGGCCGACGGCCTGCCGGCCTGGCACCACATCGGCTTGTACGCCTACCGCGTGTCGTTCCTGCGCCGCTACCCCACCCTGCCGCAAGGCGCGCTGGAGCGGTTCGAATCGCTGGAGCAGCTGCGCGCCATGGAACATGGCCACGTCATCGTGGTGCACCAGGCGGCGCACCCTCCTGCCGCCGGCGTAGACACCCCGGCGGACCTGGAACGCGTACGCTTGATCTATAGCAAACGGATATAAGGGTTATTTCGCATGGCGCAGCCCCGCAGAGGCTGCTGCGTTGCGGCATAATCGCTCGGACCACAAAAATTAAACCCCATTCAGGAGCACTCATGCGTCTCATCTTGCTCGGACCTCCCGGCGCCGGCAAAGGCACTCAGGCCGCGTTTCTCACCCAGCACTTCGGCATTCCCCAGATTTCCACCGGCGACATGCTGCGCGCAGCGGTCAAGGCCGGCACGCCCCTGGGC
>NZ_JAELTJ010000212.1 GCF_016428805.1 Achromobacter sp. ASV32 | reverse complement strand
GACCCTGACCCGCGCCTTCCTGGCGGCGGCTGCCTTGCTGACGCTGATCCCCGCGACCCACGCCGCCGAGTTGCGCTCCGCGGACATTCATCCCGACGACTACCCCACCGTGCAAGCCGTGCGCCAGTTCGGCGAACTGGTCAAGCAACGCACCAACGGCCGCATCACGGTCAAGGTGTATGCCGGCGGCGCGCTGGGCAATGAAGACGATTCGATCGAACAGGTGAAGATGGGCGCGCTGGCCATGGCGCGCGTGTCCAGCGCGGCCATGCACAACATCTGCCAGACCACGCGCGTGCCGTCGCTGCCCTTCCTGTTCCGTTCCAAGGAGCACCTGCACAAGGTGCTGGACGGCGAGATCGGCGAGCAGATCCTGCGCTCGTGCGAATCGGCCGGCTTCGTCGGCCTGGCCTGGTATGACAGCGGTTCGCGCTCGATGTACACCCGCAACAAGCCGATCAAGACGCTGGCCGACGCCAAGGGGCTGAAGATCCGGGTGCAGCAGTCCGACCTGTCAGTCGCCATGGTGGAGGCCATGGGCGGCAACGCCACGCCGATGCCGATGGGCGAGGTCTATACCTCGCTCAAGACGGGGCTGGTGGATGCGGCCGAAAACAACTACCCCAGCTACGAAAGCGCGCACCACTATGAAGTGGCCAAGTATTACGCGGTGACCGATCACACCATGACGCCCGAGATGCTGATCTTCTCCAAGCGGCAATGGGACAAGCTGTCGGCCGAAGACCAGAAGACGTTGCGCGAGGCGGCACGCGAATCGGTGCCGTATATGCGCAAACTGTGGGACGAACGCGAACAGAAGTCGCGCGCCGTGGTCGAGAAGGCCGGCGCGCAGATCGTCGAAGTGGACAAGGCATCGTTCCAGGCGGCGATGAAGCCCGTGTATGACCGCTACGTCACCACGCCCGACATGAAAGACCTGGTCGCCAAGATCCAGGCCGTCCAGTAAGGAACCATCATGCTGGCTACCTCAACCAATGAAACGGATGTCGCGGCGGGGGACCGGGCGCAAGCCCTGGCCGCCCCGCTGGACGCCTACACCCGGGTCTGCGCCCGCCTGGCGCGCCTGTGCATGTGGACCAGCGTGTTCGGGCTGGTCTGCCTGCTCATCGCCGTGACGCTGCAGATCTTCGGCCGCCACGTGCTCAACAGCACCCCCACCTGGGCCGAGAGCCTGGCGCTGCTGCTGGTGCTGTACGTCACCATGCTGGGCGCCGCGGTCGGCGTACGCGACGCCGGCCATATCGGCTTCGAGTCGCTGGTGGACGCCCTGCCGGCAGCCGGCCAGCGGCGCCTGAAAATATTCATCCACCTGCTGGTGCTGCTGTTCGGCGTATTGATGGCCTGGAACTGCGGCCTGCTCGCCGAATCCGTCTGGCCCTACAAGATCCCCAACCTGGGTATCTCAAACGGCTGGAAATACATCCCCGCGGCACTGTCCGGCGTGCTGATCGCGCTCTTTTCCATCGAGCACATCATCGCCCTCGTGCGCAACCAAAAGGTGGTACCGGCATGGCGCTGACCCTACTGTCCTTCTCGTTCATGGGGTTCCTGGTGATCGGCGTGCCGGTGGCGTTCGCCATCGGCCTGTCGTCCATCACGGCGATCATGTACGAAGACCTGCCGCTGGCGGTCGCCTTTCAGCAGATGACCTCGGGAATGAACGCGTTTTCGTTCCTGGCCATTCCCTTTTTCATCTTTACCGGCGAGCTGATGCTGTACGGCGGCATCGCGGACCGCATCGTGGCATTCGCCAAGTCGCTGGTGGGACACGTGCGCGGCGGCCTGGGCATGTCCAACGTGGTGGCCTGCACGCTGTTCGGCGGCGTATCGGGTTCGCCGGTGGCGGACGTGTCGGCGATGGGGTCGGTGATGATCCCGATGATGAAGCGCGAGGGCTACCACGCCGACTACGCCGTCAACGTCACCACCCACGCGGCGCTGGTCGGCGCGCTGATGCCCACCAGCCACAACATCATCATCTACACGCTGGCCGCGGGCGGCAAGGTGTCCATCGCGGCCCTGATCGCCGCGGGCGTGGTGCCCGCGCTGATCCTGACGCTGTGCAATCTGGCGGCCGCCTATTTCGTGGCGCGCAGCCGCGGCTATCCGGCGGGCACCTTCCCCGGCTGGGCCATCGTGTGGCGTTCGCTGGTGGCCGCCACACCCGGCCTGTTCGTGGTGGTGCTGATCATCGCCGGCATCCTGAGCGGCGTCTTCACGGCGACGGAATCCGCCGCGGTGGCGGTACTGTATGCGCTGGCGCTGACCATTTTCGTCTACCGCTCGCTGACCTGGGACCAGTTCGTGCGGGCCGCCAGCAAGGCCGTCAAGACGACCGGCGTGGTACTCCTGTTGATCGGCATTTCCGCCACGTTCGGCTACCTGATCAGCTTCTACGGCGTCGCCGAAAAGACCGGCGAGTTGATGGCGTCCGTATCCACCAGCCCATGGGCCATTTTCCTGATGGTCAACGTCATCCTGTTCGTGCTGGGCACCTTCCTGGACATGGCCGCGACCATTCTGATCTGCACCCCGATCTTCCTGCCGATCTGCGTGCAATATGGCATGGGGCCCGTGCAATTCGGCATCGTGATGCTGCTGAACTGCGCGCTGGGCCTGAACACGCCGCCCGTGGGCACCACCCAATTCGTGGGGTGCGCCATCGGCGGCGTCTCGGTGGGGACGGTGATGCGGACGATCTGGCCGTTCTATGGCGCGCTCTTGGCCGCCCTGGCGCTGGTGACCTACGTGCCGGCGTTCTCGCTCTGGCTGCCCGGCGTACTGCTCAATTGAGCCTTGGATGCGGGGGCCGAGCCGCCAAGGGTCCACCCCCGCAGCACCGGCCAGAAAAACAACGCGGCCAACAGCCACATCAGTGCGGCGGACCACAGAGTCTGGCTCAGGAAGTGCGCGCCTTGCAGGATCCGCACGGCCGAAAACCCCGCGCCTGCGATCACGCCCACCGCCAAGCCGCCCCAGCGCCAACTCGGCCGCCCCGCGGCCCAGCCGGCAAAATACAGGGTCAGCAGGGCATAACCGGCGCCCGCGTGGCCGCTGGGCAGCGCGCCGCCCGCCTTGCCGCGGTCCCAGGTCCACCAAGACAGCGGGTACGGGGTATAGCCGCCCAGCGTTTCAAGATCGTACGGACGCGGCAACGTGGTGAAGTGCTTGAGCTGATTGACCGCCAATTGCCCCACCAGGCAGGTCAGCGCCAAGGCCAGCGCCGCGCCGCGAAACGGGCGCCAGGCGGGAATGCGGTAACTGGCCGCGGCGACCGCCACGGCGCCCAAGGCGATCCCGATGGGCAGCGCCAGCACCATCCGATGGCCCACCAGTTCCAGCCAGCGGTTGGTGTGCAACGGAAAATCATCCAGCGCCGGGCTGAACAGCGCCCGCCCGATGGTCATGTCCAGCCCGGACGCGTTCGCCCACCAGGCCAGACAGGCCAGGATCAGCGTCACCCCGACGACGTGCGTGAAGAAATAGGAAACAGCGGTCGGCCTGGCGTATGCAGGCGAGGATAAGGCTGGCATGTGGGGCGTGGGGCGGCGACGGTCTGCGGGAGCGGACAGCTTAGGCGGGAGATAGTCGAAAATTCGTCAAATTCGCGTGGATCGCCCCGGGCAGCGGCCGCGGCTGACGGGCAAGTCCGGCCCGGACCTGGCCCCGATTCCGCATCGGTGGCGGCCAGGCCCCTGGGTTCAGGCAGTCAGACCCGCAGCGTCCAGCCGCAGCGTGAAGCGCGTGCCGCGCTGTTCGCCTTCGCGCGACGATTCCACGGTCAACGTCCAGCCTTGCATGTCGCAGACCCGCTTGGCGATCGCCAAGCCCAGGCCGCGCGCGGTTTCGTCCTGGCCGGCCGCCCCCGAATCCCGCATCCGGCCGCTGTAGTAGCGGCGGAACAGAAATGGCAGATCGTCAGCGGCAATGCCCTTGCCATCATCGCTGAGCAGCAAGGCGCCGTCGGCGCCCAGGCTGGCCGTAAGGGTGGCCGGGGCTGCGTGCTCGATGGCGTTGCGGATCAGGTTGCGCAGCACGGTCAGCAGCGCGTAGCGGTCCAGGATACGGATATGCTCGGGCGCAATGCGGTTGTCGAAACGCAGGTCGGCCATGCCCGCCTGGGTTTCGTAGCCGCGCCAGGCGTCCAGCATGCAGTCGGCCAGGTCCACCGGTTCGGGCGGACGCAACTGGTCGCGGGCCATGGCGCGGGCGCTTTCCAGGCAGACGATGACGTCGTCGACGTTGTCCACCACCCGCATCAGCCGTTCGCGCTGGTCGGCAGTCAGTTCCTGGGTCAGCAACATCAGCTCGCTGTCGGAGCGGATGGCCGCCAGCGGCGTGCGGACCTCGTGGCTCAGGTTGCCGGCGAATTCGCGCTCGCGCGCGATCGAGCGGTCAACCTGGTTCTGCACCCGGTTGAAGGCCTCGATCAGCCTGCCCGCCTCGTCGTCACGCGTGACGGCCAGGTCGGGCGCCCCCGGCGCCCACGTCGACAGCCGGTCGGTCAGGTCGAGCAGTGGCCCGACGGCCACCGCGGCCACCCGGCGCGACAAGGCGTAGGCGCCCACCACGCAGATCGCGCCCACCCCCAGCACGATCAGGCCGAAGTCGTGCACCCGTTCTTCGTTGTCGGTGGCGTCGTACAGCAGGTACACCTTGCCGGTGCCGGTTTCGGCCACCATCACGTGCCAGGTATAGGCGCCGGGCTCGACCAGGTGCAGGCCGTTGTCCAGCCCGCGGATTTCCTCGGGCATGCCGATGGGCGGCTGGCCGTCGACGCTGAGCCAGGCGCGCATGGAGCCGCCCAGTTCACGGGCGCCCCGCCGCGGCAGGAACTGGTCGCTGGTGCGCGCATGCTGCACCAGGCGGTCCATTTCGGTGTTCAGGATGTCGTTGACCAGATCGTCTTCCATCTGATCGAACGTCAGGTAGGCCAGCAACGCCAGCGCCGTGACAAACAGGGCCACGGTGCCCGTCAGCGCCCATACCACCCGTTGGGTAAGGGTGCCGCTGCCTGTGGAAACGCGACTCATGCGGCGTCTCCGCTGGGCACCAGCCGCCAGCCGGTGCCGTGCAGAGTTTCAATGCCGTCAAACCCCGCGTCGGCCAGCGCGCGGCGCAGCAGATGCACCTGGCTGCGCAAGGCGTCGGAGGACGGCGGCTCGCTGCCCCACAGCTGGGATTCGAGTTCTTCGCGCGACACCACCCGGCCCGGATCGCGCAGCAGCGCTTCGAGAATGAGGGTGGCCTTGCGCGTCAGGTGCACCGGCTTGCCGCCAATGGACACCATGCGGCTGCGCGTGTCGTATTGCAGCTCGCCGAACACCCGCACGGTGTCCACGGTAGATCCCTTGGCACGCTGGATCAGCGCCAGCAGGCGGGCCTCGACTTCAAGCAGCGCGAACGGCTTGGTCAGGTAATCGTCCGCGCCGTGCGAAAAGCCGGCCAGCTTGTCTTCGAGGCTGTCGCGCGCCGTCAGCACCAGCACCGGCAACGGCAGGCGCTTGTCGTTGCGCAGCGCGTGCAGCACCGCGTTGCCATCCATGCCCGGCAGGCCGATGTCCAGGATCATCGCGTCAAAGCGCTGCTCTTCCAGGCGCTTGAGGGCGGCCGGACCGCTGTAGGCCACGTCCGGCAGGAACTTGCGCGCTTCCAGGAAGGTGTACAGGTTGCCCGCGATGATGTGATCGTCTTCGACGATCAGGATCCGTTGATTCGCACCCGCAGCAGGACTGGACACCATATGTATGTTCCTTATGGGAAAAGGGTTGAGCGCCTTGCGTCAGGCCTGCAGCACCTTGCCGGGGTTCATCAGGCCTTGCGGGTCCAGCGCACGCTTGATGCGGCGCATCAGCGCCAGCTCGACCGGGCTCTTGTAGCGCGGCAGCTCGTCGCGCTTGAGCTGGCCGACGCCATGTTCGGCGCTGATGGAGCCCGCGTGGGCGTGCACGCTGTCATGCACCACGCCGTAGATTTCGGTTTGCAGCGCCAGTAGTTCGGCTTCGGTCTGACCGGGCGCGTTGGCGACGTTGTAGTGCAGGTTGCCGTCGCCCAGGTGGCCGAAGATCACGTGGCGCACGCCCGGAAAACGCGCCTGCAGCAGCGCATTGGTCTTGTGCACGAAACCAGCGATGCCGGAGATGGGGATGGACACATCGTGCTTGACGGACTTGCCCAGCTCGGCCTCGGCCAGCGGAATGCTTTCGCGCAGATGCCAGATGGCCTTGCTC
>NZ_JAELTJ010000211.1 GCF_016428805.1 Achromobacter sp. ASV32 | reverse complement strand
ACAGCGCGGCCAGCGAAAACCAGGCCACGCTGCCCTGGCCATGCGGAATGATGAACAGCGCCGCCAGCAGCGGTCCCAGGGCCGAGCCGACATTGCCGCCCACCTGGAACAGCGACTGCGCCAGGCCGTGGCGCCCGCCCGAGGCCATGCGCGCCACCCGCGACGACTCGGGATGGAACACCGACGACCCCGTGCCCACCAGCACGGCCGCCACCAACAGCCAGCCGAACGACGGCGCCACCGACAGCAGCAACAGCCCCACCAGCGTGAAGCCCATGCCCACCGGCAGCGAGTACGGCTTGGGATGGCGATCGGTGTAAAAGCCGATGAACGGCTGCAACAACGACGCCGCCAGCTGGTAGACCAGCGTGATCAGCCCGATCTGCGCAAACGACAGGTCGAACGACGCTTTGAGCATCGGGTAGATGGCCAACAGGATCGACTGGATCATGTCGTTCATCAGGTGCGCCACGCTGATCGCGCCCAGCACCTTGAACGCGGTGGACGGATCGGACGCGGCGGGGCTGGGCGCCGGGGTGGGCGCGGCGTGGTCCGGCAGCGGGGCGGCGGGGTTCTGGGCGGAATTCATGGAGGTGGCGAAACAAAAAATGGGCCGTGCGCCGGCGGCACGCCGGACGCTCAGGCTAGTGTAGGAACCGGCCCCACGCTCCGCCTGCCATTTTTCGTCGAGAAAGTGACAAAATGGCATCTTCCCGGCCGATGTCGCGGCCTCATCCTATTGCTGGAAGTGACACCATGCCCACCCGGCCCGCCCGTCCCGACCCGGCGCGCAGCGTCAACGCGCAGGACTACCAGGACCGCCCCCGCAGCGTCACGGCCATGGCCAAGGAATTTGCCGCGGGCGCCCGCACCGGCGCCCACTCGCATCCGCGCGCCCAGCTGATCTACGCCGTCCAGGGCGTCATGCGCGTCACCACGCCCAGCGGCTTCTGGGCCCTGCCGCCCCTGCGCGCGCTGTGGGTCCCGGCGGGCGTGCCGCATGGGGTCGACATGATCGGCGCGGTCTCGATGCGCTCGCTCTACATCCAGCCCGAGGCCGCGCACACCTATTGGCCCGAGTGCCAGGTGATCGAAGTCAGCGGCCTGCTGCGCGAACTGATCCTGACCCTGACCGGCGAACCCATCGACTACCCGCTGGGCGGCCGGGCCGAACAGGTGGCCGCGCTGATCCTGTCCGAACTGGCCGCCGCCCGCGTGGTGCCCATCCAGATTCCCTGGCCGCGCGACCGCCGCCTGCAGACCATCTGCGAAGCCATCCTGGACCAGCCCGGCCTGCAGCGCGGTATCGAAGACTGGGGCAGCGAGGTCGGCGCCAGCGGGCGCACCCTGATCCGGCTGTTCAAGGCTGAATTGGGACTGAATTACCGCCAATGGGTGCAGCAGCTGCGGCTGGCCGATGCCGTCTGCCGGTTATCGTTGGGCGTACCGGTGGCGCGCATCGCGGCCGACCTGGGCTACCGCAGTCCCAGCGCGTTCAGCGCCATGTTCCATCGTGCGCTGGGCGCGCCACCGCAGCGCTACCTGCAAAACGCCCCATGACATCTGCAACCGGCCTTGCCGTTTGTCACGGCGCGCAATACATTTCACGGCGCGCTTGTGCGGCGCCGCAGCGCAAAACCCGCGCGGCGCGTATGCTCAACCCCGTCCCTATATCCTTTATCCGTCGTCCGGACCGTCCCGCCGGGCAAGTTTGGTTACTGAAACCTTCCGGCGCGGTCACCGGTCTATAAAGGTTCTGCCCTAGAATCGCCTGCAATGAGCACCCCCCAGCAATCCTCCGCCACCCCGGGCGGCAAATCGGGCTTCCCCTGGAAACGACTCCTCGTCAAAGCAGCCGTCGCCGCCGCCGGCCTCGGCGTCTGCGGGGCGGTGCTCGTCGGCCTGGCGTTGGCCCTGGCATGGCCCAGCCTGCCCGATCTGCACGCCATGACCGACTACCGGCCGCGGGTGCCGCTGCGCATCTACACGGCCGACAAGGTCCTGATCGGCGAATACGGCGAAGAACACCGCAACGTGCTGCGCTTTGACGAGATTCCGCCCGTCATGCGCCAGGCGGTGCTGGCGGCCGAAGACGACCGCTTCTACCAGCACGGCGGCGTCGACTGGATGGGCATGGTGCGCGCGGTGCTCGTGAACCTGGTCAAGCAGTCCAAGACGCAGGGCGGCAGCACCATCACCATGCAGGTGGCGCGCAACTTCTATCTGTCGTCCGAAAAGACGTACTCGCGCAAGTTCTACGAACTGCTGCTGACCTACAAGATCGAATCCGAGCTCACCAAGGACCAGATCCTCGAGCTCTACATGAACCAGATCTACCTGGGTCACCGCGCCTACGGCTTTGCCGCCGCGTCGCGCACCTACCTGGGCAAACCGCTGGCGGATGTCACGCCGGCCGAAGCCGCGATGCTGGCCGGCATCCCCAAGGCCCCGTCGCGCTTCAATCCCATCACCAATTTCCCGCGCGCCGAAATCCGCCAGCACTACGTGCTGGGCCGCATGAAGACGCTGGGCTACCTGACGCCCGAGCAGGCCGACGAAGCCCTCAAGCAGCACATCACCATCCGCGGCGCCGACGGCTCCAGCACCCGCGGTTTTGCCATCCACGGCGACTACCCGGCCGAACTGGCGCGCCAACTGATGTACGGCGTGTTCCAGGAGCAAACCTACTCCAAGGGCATCGACGTCTACACCACGATCGACTCCAAGGCCCAGGAAGCCGCCTACCGCGCCGTGCGCGACGGCGTGCTCGACTACACCCGCCGCGCGGTCTACCCCGGCCCCGAAGACCAGATCGACCTGCCCGACGGCGTCGAGAAAGACCCGGCGGCGCTGGACGACATCCTGGACGGCGTGCAGGAAAAAACGCCCGACAGCGAAGACCTGCTCACCGCCGTGGTGCTGGCCGCCAGCCCCCAGGAAGTCACCGTGGCGCGCAGCGCGCGCGACATCATCACCATCTCCGACAAAAAGGCGCTGGCCGTGGTGGCCCGCGCCCTGAACCCCAAGGCCAGCGACAGCCAGCGCATCAGCCGCGGCTCGGTGGTCTACATCCATAAAAACGGCGACAGCTGGGAAATCATCAACATGCCGGCGCTGCAGGCGGCGCTGGTGTCCATGGCCCCGCAGGATGGCGCCATCCGCGCCATGATCGGCGGCTTCGACTACAACCGCGGCACCTTCAACCGCGTCACGCAGGCCTGGCGCCAGCCCGGCTCGAACATCAAGCCCTTCGTCTACGCCGCCGCGCTCGAACGCGGCCTGACGCCGGCCACCCAGATCTCGGACCAGCCCTTCATGCTGACCGCGGCCCAGACCGGCTCGAAAGACTGGCAGCCCAAGAACGACGGCAACCGCTACGAGCCCATGCTGACGCTGCGCCAGGGCCTGTACAAGTCCAAGAACATGGTCACCATCCGCATCCTGCAGGCGATCTCGCCGCAGTATGCACAGGACTACCTGACCCGCTTCGGCTTTGACAAGGCCCGCTGGCCGGCCGTGCTGCCGCTGGGCCTGGGCGCAGGCGGCGCCACGCCGCTGCAGGTCGTCAACGGCTACAGCGTCTTCGCCAATGGCGGCTACCGCGTCACGCCGTACCTGGTCGATCGCGTCACCGACCGCTCGGGCAATGTGCTGATGCAGGCCCAGCCCGTGGTCGCCGGCGACGCCGCCGCGCGTGCCATCGACCCGCGCACCGCCTGGGTCATGGACGACATCCTGCGCGGCGTCACCACCAGCGGCACCGCGGCGCGGGCGCACCAGGTGCTCAAGCGCAACGACGTGGGCGGCAAGACCGGCACGACCAACGAAGCCGTCGATGTCTGGTTCTCGGGCTTCACGCCCAACCTGGCCACGACGGTCTGGATGGGCTTTGACCAGCCCAAATCGCTGGGCACCAACGAATTCGGCAGCGGCCTGGCCCTGTCCACCTGGCTCGACTACATGCAGCCGATGCTCAAGGGCGTGCCCGAAGCCAAGCCGGCGCCCCGCCCCGATGGCCTGCTGGTCGACAACGGCGAATACTATTTCTCGGAATTCCCGCCCGGGCAGGCCGTGGCCTCGCTGGACCTGTCCAGCGGCGACGCGCTGACCGACTTCCTGAACAACAACCGGTCCACCGACGGCGTGGACAACTCGGTCAAGCCCCTGCCCGTGCCGGGCGCGGCCGCGCCGCAAACCCCGACGCCACAGGCCCAGGCGCCACAAACGCAGGCGCCGCAGGCTGGCGCCCCGCAACAGGCGCCCGTGGCCCAGCCCATCCCGGTGCCCGCGGCCGGCGGCGGCCTCATCAATGGCGGTGGCGGCAATACGCCGATTCCGCCGATCCCGGTGCCGCGCGTCGATGCCGGCGCCGATGGCGTGCGCACCAGCGCGGTCAACGGCAACGGTCCGCTGGCCGCCCGGCCGCTGTAACCCGCATCGGTGCCACGCCGGCGTGCCATCGCGCGCCGGCTGATTCCCGCAGTCCCGCTCACGCGGCGCCCACACGGCGCCGCGTCTGCGTTCAGCTCTCGGGATCCGCCAGCTCGGTCACCACCGCGCGCGGCCAGGCCGTCAGCGTTTCCAGTTCCAGGAACGTAAAGTAGCCGTCGCGCCACCCTTCGGTATCGATGTGATAGACATTGCCCAGCGCCAGCGGCGCGGCAACCGGCGTATGCCCTGCCACCACCGCCCGCACGCCACGGATGCCGGTGCGGTCCATCTGGCGCAAGCGATCGCGCGACCACTGGCAGGCGGCGCTGGTGCGCTTGTAGCGGTCTTGCAGGGCGGACTCCAGGCGCGGCCAGAACAGCACCGGGCAATCCGCGTGCAGCAGTCCCACCGCCCCTGACGAGGTTTCCACTTCAATCGCGATCGGCAACTGCCCGAAGGCCTCGGCGTAGACCTGTTGCCGCTCGGGGGGCAAGTCCAGGAACCAGCCACCGCCGTAGCCGCGCCAGTTCACCACGTCCACCTGCCCGGTGCGCACGTGGCGCACGGCGTAGTCTTCATGGTTGCCCTGGACCGCGTAGAACCAGGGCTGCGCCAGCCAGGCCAGCGCATCCTCGCTCTCGGGGCCGCGGTCGACCAGATCGCCCACGGAAAACAGCCGGTCGCGCGCGGGGTCGAACCCCAACTCGTCCAGGCTTTGTTGCAGGCGGGTAAAACAGCCGTGCACGTCGCCCACCGCAAAATCGCGGCCCAGCTCGTTACACGGCACTTTCAGAAAACGTTGCTGCATGATGATCCAACGCGCCCAACCGGGCCCAGACTTCTTTTTAACCCGCTTTCAATGCGTCACTCATTACGTGCGGCGGCCTTGCCCTCCGCAATTCCGTTACGAGAATAGCTATTATTCGTGATAATGTTCCGTCTTTCCCGAAACATACCTTGAACGGGGCCGCGCAAGCCGCCCCCGCCGTCGCCATGACCGCCGCCTCCACGATCAAAACCTGGTACCTCGTCCATAAATGGACCAGCCTGGTCTGCACGATCTTCCTGCTCATCATCTGTCTTACCGGTTTGCCATTGGTGTTCCACCACGAGATCGAGCACTGGCTGGACGACGCCAAGCCCCTGTCCGACGTGCCCGCCTCCACCCCGCCGGCCAACCTGGACAAGCTGGTCGAAAACGCCAAGGCCATGTACCCCGGCGAGGTCGTCGACTACCTGTTCTTCGATCCCGACGAACCCCAGGTCTATGTCGGCATGGCGAAAAAACCGGGCGATGGCCAGGTCTCGGGCCACGCCGTCCGCATGGACGGCCGCACCGGCGACGTCCTGCTCGACGGCCCGCTCTACACCGAAGACAGATTCTCCTTCATGGGCATCATGCTGTCCCTGCACGTCGACCTGTTCGCGGGCCTGCCCGGCGAACTGTTCCTGGGCTTCATGGGCTTGTTGTTCTGCGTCGCCATCGTCTCGGGCGTGGTGCTGTACGGCCCGTTCATGAAAAAGCTGGAATTCGGCACGGTGCGCGCCGGCCGCTCCACCCGCCTCAAGTGGCTGGACCTGCACAACCTGCTGGGCATCGTCACCCTGGTGTGGGCCTTCGTGGTGGGCATGACCGGCGTCATCAACGAACTGTCCACGCCGCTGTTCCGCCTGTGGCAGGGCACCGAGCTCGTGCGCATCCTGGAACCCTACAAGGGCCAGAACGTGCCCGCCGAGCTGGCCTCGGCCCAAAGCGCGGCCGACACCGCGCGCAAGGCCCTGCCGGGCAACGACGTGTCGTTCATCGCCTTCCCCGGCAACGCCTTCGGCAGCCCACACCA
>NZ_JAELTJ010000210.1 GCF_016428805.1 Achromobacter sp. ASV32 | reverse complement strand
GCACCAGCATGATCAGGCCGATGCCTTTCTGGCCATCGTTCGAGCCGTGCACGAAACTCACGCCCATGGCCGACAGCACCAGCACCAGGCGGTTCCAGAACGGCGGGTGCTTTTTGTTGTCGATGGCACGGCGCTGTTCAGGCGTCTTGTGCATCTTGGACAGCGGCAGCCAGCGTTTCAAGGCCAGCAGCAGGCCGCCGGCCACCAGGAAACCGGCCACCGGGGACACCACCAGCGAGGCGCCGATGTCGATCGCCTTGCCCCAGTTGACGCCGTCCGCCAGGGGCAGATCGGTCATCAGGGCATTGGCCAGGCCCACGCCCAGGATGGAGCCGATGAGCGTGTGCGAGCTGGACGCCGGAATGCCGAAATACCAGGTGCCCAGGTTCCAGGCGATGGCGGCGGCCAGCATGGCGAACACCATGGCCAGCCCGCGCCCCGTGTCCACGTTGATCAGCAGTTCCACCGGCAGCAGGTGAACGATGGCGTAGGCCACGCCCACGCCGCCCAGCAGCACGCCCAGAAAGTTGAAGATCCCGGAAAGCACCACCGCCAGGTGCGGCGGCATCGCCTTGGTGTAGATGACCGTCGCGACGGCGTTCGCCGTGTCGTGAAAGCCGTTGATGAATTCGAAGGCCAGGACGAATGTCAGGGCCAGCGCAAGGCTGAGGCCGACCCAGAGGTCTAGGCCATGGAAAAGGGAGAACATGGAGGCGGGGGGAGGTTCCGGCGAGGCCCAGATTATTACAGATTTGTGACCTGTCCCCGGTTGCTTTCGACAACCTGGCCCGCGCGCCCCCCGGCCTGCCCGAAGAGTGAGCCCGCCAATGCGCGCCTCTCAGCGTCGCGAAGGCTCGCCGTGGTCCCGCCCCGACTGCGCTGCGCGCCTCGCTGGTCGCTCATTGGGGGGGCCATGCGAGGCGCATTTGAATCTCGATGCTCCCTAGAACTTCTGGTACTGGAATTCGATCTCGATCGGCTTGCCCAGGTTCGCCGAGGTGTCGGCCTGGATCATCATGACCGCCAGCAGGCCCAGGTACAGCAGGCATAGCCACAGGGTTTTCTTCATTGTGGGCGCTCCATGGCGGGCAGGGGCGGCGTTACCGGCCGGGGCAGCAGCAGGGTATTGCGAGGCGTCATGGGCGGAATACCTCGGCGATGCGCTGGTTCACCCGCAGCCAGCCCAGTTCGCCCAGGTGCTGCACGTCGCGCAGGGTGCCGATCTCGTAGGGCGCGCCGTACATGTCCATGCAGGTCATGGCGTAGCGGGCGCATAGGGCATTGACGTCACGTTGTATCGGGCCGAAGCGGTCCAGATCCTTGAACACCAGCGGGTGCAGCGGCTGCATCACGAACAGCGCGTTCACGCCATGGTTGCGCAGCAATTGCATCAGCGCGGCCAATTCGCGCAATTCGTCCTTGCCGGTCAGCGGCTGGGGCTGGAACGCGGTCTTGCCGCCCGCCGGAACCGTCTGCAGGTACTTGTCGAAGAAGTCGTCGCGCACCGCGTAGCGGTTGTGCGCCATCTGCGCCTGTTCGGCGTCCTGCGCTTCGCGCGCCAGGGCGTCCCAGTCCACCACGCGCGCGGCCGCGCCGGGGCCGGCGCGTTCGCTTTCCGGGGCGGGCGCGGCATAGGCTGGCGTCCACAGGTCGACCAGCCGTTGGCGGAGCACATAGGCCTGCTCGGACACCATCGACCACGCCACGCGGGCGTCGCCCTTGTCCTGCAGCCAGCGCGTCACCTGTTCGCGGCCCTCGGGCTGGCGCAGCAGGCGCGGCAGCAGGGGATTGGCGTGCTCCCGGAATTCGTCCGGCCCCAGGCCGCCGTCGCCGTCGAACCAGCCCGGCGACACCATCACCACCACCCGCGAGGCCGGCGACAGATCGTCAGCCAGGGCGGCCAGCACCAGTTGCATGCCCAGCGACTGGAAGCCGGAATGGCCATACGCCATGACCGGCATCTGCAGTTCGTCCGCCAGGAAGCGGTAGGGCACGAAGCGCAGGTCGGTGCTGGTAAGTTCGGACGAGCCCAGGACCACCAGACGGTCGCCGGTGCGCAGCGCCTGACTCAGCCGCGACAGGTTGCGGGTCTGGTCCTGCAGGGTGTTGCCCAGGTTGTGGATATAGACGCCTGCCGGCGCGGCGGGCGCGGGGCCGGTCCGCAGTGCCAGCGCGTGCCAGGCGCCCCAGCCCGCGGTCACGGCGACCGCCAGGGCCAGCGCCGCCGCCAGCACATGCTGCCCAAGGGTGCGTTTGAACATGAGAAACCAGAAGGGCGCGGCGCGCGTCTCAGAATGAGGGATGGGATTGTGAGCGGATGTTATCCAGGCCCCATGACCGAGACAAGCGCGCAAACCCGCAGGCCCCCCCGGATTCCCCTTTTTGCCACAGCCTCGAACGATCGGGGCTGCGCCTGAGGCCGGCTCGGCCGGCGAAGAATGCGATAGCATCGCCGTTATGACTACCCCTACCCGAATCACCCGCCGCCACCCCGACGAACTGATCATCGGCCTGGTGTCCATTTCCGACCGCGCCTCGGCCGGCGCCTATCAGGACCAGGGGCTGCCCGCCCTGCGCGAATGGCTGGACGGGGCCCTGGCCTCGCCCTGGCAAGCCGTGGACCGCCTGATTCCCGACGAGCCGGCGCGCATTTCCGACACGCTGATCGAACTGGTCGACACCTGCGGCTGCGACCTGGTCCTGACGACCGGCGGCACCGGCCCGGCCCGGCGCGATGTCACGCCCGAGGCCACGCTGGCCGTCGGCACCAAGGAAATGCCCGGCTTCGGCGAACAGATGCGCCAGATCAGCCTGCGCTTCGTGCCCACGGCCATCCTGTCGCGGCAGGTCGCCGTCATCCGCGAGCGGCCCTCGCACGCTGCCCTGATCGTGAACCTGCCGGGGCAGCCCAAGGCCATCCGCGAAACCCTCGAAGGCCTGAAGGCCGACGACGGCTCGGTGCTGGTGCCCGGCATCTTCGCCGCCATTCCCTATTGCATCGACCTGATCGGCGGCCCCTATGCCGAGACCCGCCCCGAGGTGATCGCCGCCTTCCGTCCCAAATCGGCGCGCCGCCCGCAACCCGCCCCCGGGGACGCTGCGGTATAGTTGGCCGCCTCTTTTCACCACGTCTGAGAGTCCTGACATGAAGGTCCGTACCGCCTTGTCCCTTACCGCCGTCCTGCTCGCCGTGTCGGCCTGCGCCAACGTCAAAGACGTGCGCGACCGCGATCCGGTGTTCTTCGGATCCACCCAGCGCTCGGCCGAGGACTACACCAACTGCGTCGCCGACGCCTGGAAGGGCATCGGCGTGAATTTCGAACGGAAGGCGGTGCGCAACGGCTTCGAACTGATCCAGCAAGACAGCCTGGGCGTCGAGGCGGTGCTGACCACCACCACCTGGAAGGGCAAGACCGAGACTCGCCTGTCGACCCGTATCACGCGGCGCGACCAGAGCCTGATCGAACCGGCCAACCTGTGCCTGCAACAGTGATGCCGCAACGCCGGGACATATTGCGGCTGGGCGTGGCCGCAGCCGCCGTGTGCCTGGGCCTGCCCGTGCGCGCCCAGCAGGCCGCGCCGGGTCAGGCGGGCGGCTTTATCACCCGCAAGCTCAATGCGCCGGTGCCGGGCGGCGTAGCCGTGCTGGCCCTGGGCGATGGCGCCAGCGCGCCCGAGGTCACCTACCGCGACCGCCGCGTGCTGGTGGTGCGCGAAGACGGCAAGCAATGGATCGCCATTGTCGGCATCCCGCTGACGGTCAAGCCCGGCGTGCAGGAAATCAGCGTGCGCGACGGCGCCGCTGTCCGCAAGCTGCCCTTCACCGTGCGCGCCAAGGAATACGTGGCCCAGCACATCACCCTGAAGAACCCGCGTCAGGTCAATCCCGATCCTGACGACATGAAGCGCATCGAACGCGAGATGGCCGAGCAGACGGCAGCCAACCGCGCCTACCGCGCCGGCGTCACGCCCAGCAACGTGCTACTGGACCGCCCGGTCACCGGTGGCCGGCTGTCCAGCCCGTTCGGCCTGCGCCGTTTTTTCAACGGCGAGGAACGCAACCCGCATTCCGGCCTGGATTTCGCCGTGCCGGCCGGCACGCCGATCAAGGCGCCGGCCGCGGGCGTGGTGACGCTGGTGGGGGATTATTTCTTCAACGGCAAGACCGTGTTCCTGGACCATGGCCAGGGCTTCGTCAGCATGTTCTGCCACATGTCGGCGATCGACGTGAAGGTGGGCGACGAAGTCGCGCGCGGCGGCGTGGTGGGCAAGGTCGGCGCGACCGGCCGCGCCACCGGCCCGCACCTGCACTGGAATGTCAGCCTGAATGATGCGCGGGTCGACCCCGCCATTTTCATCGGCGCGTTCAAGCCCTGACAGGGCGCGGCCCGGGCGCCTGCGGGCGCGCCGGGCGCCGCAGGCGCGTCAGGCGGTGACGGCTTGCGCCTGCGGTTCGGGCGCGGCGGAGGGCGCCGCCTGCGGCTGCTGCAAGGCGATGCGGTGCAGGACGAACTGATGCATGCGCTCGGCGTACATCATCTGGTCCAGCAAGCCGTGCAGCTGCACTTCCTGCTCATCCAGGCAATTGTCGTACTTGGTCTTGGCTTCGGCGTAGGTCAGGCCGGTGTTGCGCAGGCTGTTGATGAACGCCTCGCGCGATTGGTGAAGCAGGCGCAGGCCTTCTTCTCCCTTGGCGAATCGTCTTCGCGTCAGGGAGAGCTGGTCAGCGGCTTCTTTCAATTCCTGTGTCAGATCCATCTTGCTTCATGCGTGTCCCGCCGGCATGGCGGCTGCGCGCCATTCTTTCATGAACCGGGGTCTTGCGCATTACTACGGCAGGGCGCGGGCAAAGGTTAAGGCCGCCCGCGCCGAAGCAAGCGATCAGGGCCGGCGCATGGGCCGGCCCGGTACCCGGCTTAGCGGCGGTATTGCTGGGGACGATGCGGCGCGGGAGCGCGTTCGTCCTTGTGGCGAAAGTTGATGCGGCCCTTGGTCAGGTCGTACGGCGACATTTCCAGGGTGACGCGGTCGCCCGCCAGGATGCGGATGCGGTGCTTGCGGATGCGGCCCGAGGCGTAGGCGCCGACTTCGATGCCGTTGTCCAGTTTGACGCGGTAGCGGCTATCGGGCAGCACTTCGTCAACGATGCCATCCAATTCGATGAGTTCTTCTTTAGCCATTCTTTACTCCTTGATCATTACGCGCCGCCATGCCCGTGGCATGGCGCGCCGCAGGAGCGGCGGGCGCGTTGGACGCTGTAAGCCAGGTCCAGCGGTTGAACGTAAAACGTCCGGGCAAGCGCGGTAGGGGCCACGGCATCCCGAGTGGATGTCTGAAATGACGGATACTCGCGCCGCGAGGGCTGTGTGCGCGCGATGCGCGGCTTGGTCGCGGTTCGGCGCTTGTGGCGCGTAGCCGGAAGAAGCGGGTTGGAGCGTCTGCTGCAGTGCCGGGCGGCGCGGTGTGCTGCGATGCGCTACGGGACAGTGGCAGGTTTCACCCAAGAAAACCGGTTGCAGTTCCGCGAGGCAAGCCAGGCATGGCCTGGATAGACCCGCAACCGCAGGTTGACACGCAGAGTGACAGAAGCCCGGTTTTTGCGGAAAAATCACGGACTGATGTTACTGCAAAGCGCAATATTTAGCCAGTTTTTATCTGCCGCGACAGCGCGATAGTTGCTATTGAACGACTGGGCGGCAATCCGCTGGGCGGCATCCCGCTGGGCGGCATCCCGCTGGGCGGTACTCCGCTAGGCGAGGCACCCGCCGGACGGCACTCCGTTGCGCGGCACGCCCTGGGCGGCAAGCCGTTGGCCGGCTGGGCGATCGCGCGGCCGATCCCCGGCCTGCCTGCTGCGCCGCGCTCGGCCGCGCCTGCTCAGGGCAGCCGCTGGCGGCGAGCGGGCCTAAGGATATGCTTTACCGATGTGCATTACCGCGCCGGAATGCGGGCCTGGTAGTCGGCTTCCCAGCGCTGCAACGCGGACCAGAACGGGCCCGGACTGCGGCCGGCCAGGCGCGCCGCCAGCACGCCCAGGTGCGTGTGCCAGCCACCGGCCACGTCGATCATGTCGTCGCGCGTCGCCAGTTTGCGGTGGGTGAGCACCAGCAGCGTGTCGTGCCCTTGCGGCGACAGTTCAAACGTGACCTCGGACGGTTCGCCGCGCGAGCCGCCCCAGGTGAAGGCCAGCAGCCGCGGCGGTTCGCAGCGGGTGATGACGCCATGCGTGGTGACGCCGTTTTCGTAAGGCTTGTAGGGCTCGGGCGTGGGCTCTGCCACGGAAGACAGGTCGGCGTGCACGAAACGCAGCGTGACCCCGCCCCCCTCGCGCAGCTCCATGTC
>NZ_JAELTJ010000020.1 GCF_016428805.1 Achromobacter sp. ASV32 | reverse complement strand
TCCCATCCCGAACAGGACAGTGAAACGCCTTTGCGCCGATGATAGTGGACGGACGTCTGTGAAAGTAGGTCATCGTCAGGCTTTTATTGCTCAAAACCCCATAGGCTCAACGCCTGTGGGGTTTTGTCTTTGTATGAAAGACCCCACTTCGGTGCGGTGCGATTATCGAGCTTGGCTCTGATCGTGCGGCGGCTGGTGGATGCGCAGTACCCAGGATTCGAGTGTCCGCCATTGCGGTGTGACGTTCAGCAAGTCAAGCCTGATACCCATAGCAAGGTGGTACCACTCCTTCCCATCCCGAACAGGACAGTGAAACGCCTTTGCGCCGATGATAGTGGACGGACGTCTGTGAAAGTAGGTCAGCGTCAGGCAGTTATTCCCAAGAAAAACCCCACAGGCTGGCGCCTGTGGGGTTTTTGCTTTGGGGCAGGATGGTGTCTGCGTTGCAGGCCTGAACGGGGCTTCGCCTAGCGCTGCCCGCTGTCGGGCAATTGGCGCCGCAGGGCTGCGAAGAACAGCTCGGACTGCAGGCGTTCGCTTTGGATCTGCGCGGCAACTTTGGCGGCGATACGCGCGTCCACGGGGACCAGGGGCCGGCCTGTGGATTGGGCCAGCACCTGGGCGGTGCAGGCGCGCTCCAGGAAGAACAGATCGTCGTAGGCGTAATCCAGGCGTTCGCCACAGACCACGACGCCGTGGTTACCGAGAAAGGCGATATCGGCGCCCTGCATGGCGCGGGCGATGCGTTCCCCCTCACTGGCGTCCAGGGCCAGGCCGTTGTAGTCGGCATCGACCGCGATGCGACCGTGGAAACGCATGGCGTTTTGGGACAAGGTGGTGTCCAAGGTCCGGTCGGCGATGAGCGTCAGCGCCGTGGCGTAGGGCATGTGGGTGTGCAGCACGCAGGCCTTGCCGGCGATGCGGTGGATGGCGGCGTGGATGAACATGGCGGTGGGTTCGACTTCGTGACGCCCGGCAAGTTTATGGCCGTTCGCGTCGACGAGCACGATGTCGTCGGCCTGGACTTCGTTCCACATCAGGCCGCGCGGATTCAAGAGGAAATGATCCGGGTCGCCCGGCAGTGCCACGCTGAAATGATTGCAGACCCCTTCGCCGAGTCCGTGGGCGGCCGCGGCGCGCAAGGTCAGCGCCAGGTCGCTGCGCAAGGTCGTGACGTGATCGGCGCGAAAGAGCGCATCGGCGAAGTGGGGATCTGTATTCATAGGGCGGCCCAAGGAAGGTGACTGGGGAGGTTTTGAAGGGGATTGGCGCGATCAGTCCTGTGTTTTCCCTGCGGCGATCGCGCCGCCGGGAGAAACGGGCCTTGCTTGCGGCCTGATATGCCGTCTTACATCCAGCCAGCCTGATGAAACAGGCCGGGGACTTTGTCCAGAGTCGATACGGTAGCGTCGGGACGGTAGTCCGGCAAGGGCTGACGGCCGGTGCCGCGGTCGATCCAGACGCAGCGAAAGCCGATGTCGCGGGCGGCGGCGTGGTCCAGGTGCGGGCTGGCGCAGATGTGCACGACTTCGTCTGGCGTGACCCCGAGGCTGTTGTGGGCGTGGGCAAAGATCTGGCGTGACGGTTTGTAGGCGCCGGCCTGTTCGGCGGTGATGACGCGGTCGATGTGGCCGCCCAGCTGCGCGACGTTGCCGGCGATGATGGCGTCGTCGGTGTTCGAGATGATGCAGAGCTTGAAGCCGGCCTGCTTCAAAGCGCCCAGCGTGGCGACCACCTCGGGAAACGGCGGCATTGCCGAGATGCTGCCCGTGAGCAGGGTAGCGTCCTCCGGGCGATAGGCCAGCTGGAGATCGCGCATGGTGAGCCGCAGCGATTCGCGGGTGACGTCGGCAAAGCGCATATGGGGCGGTGTGCGCTCCAGGCGATGCTCATGCTCGTCGTAGACACTCAGGAACTGCGCGGGCGTGGGCGTGTGCTGGGGCTCGCCGGCGGCCAGGATGCGGGCCACTGCGGCTTGCAGGCCCTCGTCCCATTGGATCAGCGTGCCGTAGCAGTCGAAGGTAAGCCACTGCGGGCGGGGAAGATGGTCCAGGGGCATGGCGGATCCTTTGTAATCAGTGGTCGATGTCGGACCAGCTTAAAAGTCCTCTGGTAAGCTGTAAAATTAATAATAAAACTCTAGATAGTGGTTTATCAAATAACGTGAGTCGCGCTTTACGACTCTGCGCGGCAAGGCTGCCGTCGATCGTGACGGTGCCAGCCTTTGCTGCCTCTCACGAGGATCGCGACGCGGTGTGAGGGGCCACAAAGCATCGACGTGACGAAGACATAGACGGGGGGATGAATACCGTGACGGGGCGAGGCCATCGATGTGGCGAACACGGTGACGGGGCGAGGCCATTGATGTGGCGAACACAGTGACAAGGCGAAGCCATCGGTGTGGCGGACACCGTGACGCGGCCAGTCCGTCGATGCGATGAGCATGGTGACGGGGAGGGCCCATCTACGTGGTGATTACCGTGATGGGGCAAGTACAGCAACGAGGTGGACGTCTTCGCCAGGCAAGTCGGTACATCAGGCGTATTGGTATGGCGCGTAATCGTAGTGGTATGGCGGGTAATAGGTCCTCATAGCGGAAACGTAGGTCTTCACAGCGGAAACATCATGCTTGATCTTGAACTTCTCAGAACGCTGGTATGCGTGGTGGACGAGGGTAGCTTTACGCGTGCGGCTGGCCGTGTGCATCGCACGCAATCAACGGTGAGCCAGCAGGTACGCAAGCTGGAGCAGATGGTGGGCAAGACGTTGTTGCTGCGGGACCGCACCGGCAATCAGGTGGCCGCGACGGAGGATGGCGAGTTGATGCTGACCTATGCGCGCAAGCTGTTGGCGATGGCGGATGAGGCGGAGCTGGTGCTGTCGGCGCCGCGCGGCGCGCAGGTGATTCGTTTGGGGGTGCCCGAAGATTTTGATGTGTCGCGCCTGACGGCGCTGCTCGCGGGATTCGCGGCCAGCCATCCCGAGATTCGTCTGGAAACGGGCAGTGGCATGAGTGCGGACCTGAAGGCCAGGCTGGCGGCGGGCGATCTGGATCTGGCGCTGATCAAGCGTGAGCCGGGCGACGGCCCCTGCCTGGCGGCGTGGCCGGAGCTGCTGACGTGGGTGGGCGACAAGCGCTTGCTGCAGGGGCGGGAGCCCGTGCCGCTGGTGCTGTTTCCGCAAGGCTGCATTTATCGCAAGCGGATGATCTATGCCCTGGAAAGCGCGGGCCGTCCGTGGCGCGCGGCATACCACAGCCAGAGCCTGGCGGGCGTGCAGGCGGCGGTGGCCGCGGGGTTGGGCGTGTCGTTGTTGCCGGCGTTTGCGTGTCTGCCCGAGCACGGCGTGCTGGGGCCGGCGCAGGGGCTGGCTCAGGCGCCGCATACCGAGCTTGCGATCGTGGGCGACGCGAAAGCGGCGCTGGGCGCTCAGGCGGATCTGGTGGCGGTGCTGAAGCAGGCGGTCGGCGCGGAGGTCGCGCCACCGCCGCGCCGGATGGCGTCAGCTTAGGTCGCCGTCGACGTAGTACCAGCGCCCGCCTTCGCGCACGAAACGGCTGACTTCGTGCATGCGGCTGGCGCGGCCGGCCAGCCGGCTGCGCGCGACGAATTCGACGGTGGCGTGGTCGGCGTCCTGGTCGCGCGCCTGCTTGATCGACAGACCCAGCCATTTCAGGCCGGGCGGATTTGGTTCGAGCGTGGCCGGCCGGGTGCTGGGGTGCCAGGTGTCCAGCAGATAAGGCAGCTTGTCGAGCACGAACGCGCTGTAGCGCGAGCGCATCAGGGCCTGTGCGGTGGGGGCTTGCAGCGCTTGCGGGCCATCGTGCCAGCGGCCACAGCAGGCGGCATAGCTATTCGCGGAGCCGCAGGGGCAGGCAGCGGAAAGAGACGTCATTACGGAAAAGCCTGAAATCAAAAAAAGGCCGGCCTGCATCCGGGTTCGTCATGGCCTGGGCGGATGGACCGGCACGAACGCGGGGCCGCCGGGCTTGCCGGCAGACAGGTGGGTTGCCGTCAGGCGAGCAGGTCGTTGTATTCGGGATGGCGGCGCATGTAGACGTCGGCGTAGGAGCAGCGCGGGCGGACCTTCCAGCCCTGGGCGCGGGCGCTGTCCAGCGCCACGCGCGTGAGTTCGGCCGCGATGCCGCGTCCGCCAACCTGGCTGGGCACGCCGGTGTGGGTGATGGTCATCACGCCGTCCTGCAATTGGTAATCCAGTACGCACAGCACGCCGTCGACGGTAGCCGTGTAGCGGGAATGATCGGTGTCGTGGATCACGGAAATCATGGGGCGTTCCTGCGCATGAAGGAGGGCCGAAGGCCGGGTAATCCGTAGGATACCAGCGGCGCGGCCGGGGCCTGAACGGCAGGTCCGCAGCCCTGCTGCCGGCCGCTCTCGTATGGCCGAGATGCTGCATGGCCGCGACGGCCTTCCTCGCGCTATGTCCGGCTGCGCGTTGTGGATCTTGACCTAGCCCCGGCATCCCGCTCTGTGTCCGGCTGCGCGTTGTGAATCTTCACGTGGCGCTGGCGTCCCGCTCCGTGTCCTGCTGCGCGCCGCAGCCTGTCCGGGCAGGCTGCACCGCAGCCGACGGACGGTTCAGCGTTGCAGGACTTTCAGCAGCGCGGTCAGTTGCGCATCGCGGGTCTGGACCAGATCGGCGATGTTGCGCGTGCCCGCTTCGGCATTGACGCCTTCAATCAGGCGGCGTTGCAGCGCGGGGGTGACGTCGGGCGTGCCCAGGTCGTCCCACCAGGTCTGCACGGGGCCGAGGAGATAGTCCATGAAATGCGCCAGGCCGCCTGCGCCGCCGCCCAGGTTGAAGGTCATGTGCGGTCCGAACAGGGCCCAGCGCAGGCCGGGGCCTTGCGAGACGGCGGCGTCGATGTCTGCCACGCTGGCGACATTTTCAGCAGCCAGGTGGATGGCTTCGCGCCATAGCGCGGCTTGCAGTCGGTTGGCGATGTGGCCGGGCACTTCCTTGTTCAGGCGGATCGGGTACTTGCCCAGTTGGCGGTAGAAGTCGATGCAGCGCTCGATGGTGTCGGCGCTGGTCTTGTCACCGCCCACGACTTCGACCAGCGGGATCAGGTGTGGCGGATTGAACGGATGGCCAATGACAAAGCGCGAGGCGTGGCGGCAGCGCGCTTGCAGGCGGCTCATGATGAGGCCGGACGAACTGGAGGCGACGATGACGTGGGGCGGCAGGATGGCGTCCATGCGCGCGAACAGGTCGGTCTTGAAGTCTTCGCGTTCGGGCGCGTTTTCCTGGACGAAGTCGGCGCCTTGCAGGGCAGTGCTCAGGTCGGGTTCGAAGCGCACGGCGCCGGGCGTGGCACCCGTGGCGACGCGTCCGAGTTCGGTCAGCACGGGCCAGGCCGCCGCGACGCGGGCGCGCGTGAGGGGCTCGGCATCGGCGGCGGGATCGCTGACCACGACGTCCAGGCCATGCGCCAGGAACAGGGCGGCCCAACTGGCGCCGATGGTGCCCGCGCCGACGATGGCGACGCGGCGGATGGCGGGATGAGAGGACGTGTCGGTCATGCGGCGCTCCGGAAGGGGTGTCGGGGAAGGCCCATTGTGAAGCAAAGGCGGCCGGGTTGCCATGCGCGGCGCGCGGCGGCAAGATGGCAGTCCCTGAACATCATTGGAGCGGTGGATGGACCCGTTACGATCCGGCGGGCAGCCGGCGGTGCCGTATTTCTGCCAATGGGAATCCGCCCACCTGGCCGGCCAGATCATCCGCAAGGAACTGCATCTGGAGGATGATCCCGCGTGGCGTGATTCGGGCGCCCGGGATGTGGCGGAATATGCGCGCTGGGCCAGCCATGTCTGCGGCATGGCGTGCCTGAAGATGGTGCTGGCCGCGCGCAGCGGGCAGGTCCATCCGACGCTCGAACTGGCACGTCGCAGCGTGCCCTATGGCGCCTATACGGAAACGGACGGGCAGATCAAGGGATTGATCTACGCGCCGTTCGTGCAGTTCGTGGCGCAGGATTTCGGCCTGCGGGCCGAGGTGCGGGTGGGGCTGGGCGCGGATGAATTGCCAGCCGTGATGGCGCAGGCGGAATACTTCATGGCCTCGGTGCATCCGTGGATACGCTGGCCCGACCGCGAACCGCCGGCCAAGGGCGGACACCTGGTGCTGGTGACACGCGCCACGGCGGATAGTGTGACGTTTCACAACCCTTCCGGCGAGCCTGGCGCGCAGGCCGACGTCGTGGTGCCGTTGCTAGTGTTCGATACGTTCTTTGCGGGCCGGGGAGTGGCGATCCTGCCGGAAGGCCATACGTCAGCGGCCGCCGTATAGCGCCGCCGCGGTCGGCGCAGACGCTGTCTGCGTCGACGGCTTGCGGTACGCGGCGGATCAGGCGTTGCGGGCGCGGCGCAGGTGGCGCCAAACCAGCATCGCGGCGATCAGGTAGGCGGCTGCGATGATGCTGTAGGCGGCGGGCAGGCTGGCGTGCCAGTCGGGCAGCAGGTGCAGGACGGTGCCCATCAGCGCGACGCCGACCAGGGCGCCCGATTGACGATTGGCGTTCAGCGCCGCCGCCGCGCTGTTGGCGTGGTGCTTGCCCGAGACCTGCATGACGACGCTGGTCATGGCCGGCACGGCGATGCCGACGCCCAGATTGGCCAGGGCGACCACGATGGCGAAAGGCCAGTAGGCGATGTCCGGCGAGAACGCGGCCAGCCCGGCCGCGCTCATCAGCGTGGCCAGCGAGATGCCGCCCAGCAGCGAGGCCGACACGTTCCAGCGCGCCGAGACGCGGCCGGAAATCAGGTTGCCGATGGAGAACACCGCCAGCATGGGCACCAACTGGATGCCGGTCTGCAAGGCGTCGGCGCCGCGGGCATGTTGCAGGAACAGGCTGAGCAGGAACAGCTGGCCATACGAGGCCAGGTTGATCAGGAAGCCGACGCCGTTGGCCGCCGCGAATTGCGAGGTCTGGAACAGGGCGCGTGGAATGATCGGTTCGGCGTGGCGCCGTTCGCGGCGCACCAGCACCATGGTCGCCACTGCGCACAGGGCGACCGCGCCCAGGATTGGGGCCGACGACCAGCCGTAGGCGTTGCCCTGGATCAGCACGAAACACAACGACGACAGCGCCACCACGCCGAGCAGGTGGCTGAGCGGGTTGAGCGCGCGCGGGCGACGGGGAGCCGCCTGGATGCGGCGCCTGGCGAGCCACAGGCCGGCCAGGCCCAGCGGCAGGTTGATCAGGAAGATGCCGCGCCAGCCGAATTGGTGGATCAGC
Source organism: Achromobacter sp. ASV32 (assembly GCF_016428805.1). Classification (GTDB taxonomy): domain Bacteria; phylum Pseudomonadota; class Gammaproteobacteria; order Burkholderiales; family Burkholderiaceae_B; genus Achromobacter. Next base: position 56,538 of record NZ_JAELTJ010000020.1, on the reverse strand, counting down.
ACGCCGCCCAGCAGCGGGCCGGCCGCGCCGGCCACGGCGACGATGGCCGACCAGGCGGCCAGCATGCGGTTGCGCACCTGCTCGTCTTCGTACGCGTGCGTCAGCAGGCTGAGCGAACTGGGCATGAACAGCGCCGCGCCCAGGCCTTGCAGCATGCGGGCAGCGATCAGCAGGTCGCCATTGGGGGCGATGCCACAGAGCAGCGAGGCCAGGGTGAAGACGCCCAGGCCGGCCAGGTAGATGGTCTTGGCGCCATAACGGTCGGCCAGGGCGCCGGCCACCAGCAGCAGCGCGGCGAAGGTCAGGGTGTAGCCGTCGACGATCCAGACCAGATCGGTCAGCGGCACGGTGAATTGCAGGGCGATGCTGGGCAGGGCGACGTTGACGACGGTGACGTCCAGCATGGCCATGACGAAGCCGATGGCCAGGGTGACCAGGGGCAGCAGGCCGGTGGCGGCCGGTCGCAAGGCGGGTTCGGCCGGCGTGGGCGTGAGGGGGGCGGTGGGACAGGCGGTGCGCATTGCGAGAATTCCGGGGGGACTTTCCGAGGTGCACAGCTTAGGAGGTTTCTTTGATGCAAAAAAGAGGAATAACTGCTTTATAGTGATGCAAAATTGCATCGCTGACCGGGGCCAATGCCGTCACAATCGTGCGGTGGCGGCTCCGGTTCGGTCGGCGCCGCAGCGGCGGCAAAGGAGTCCGTTTCATGGATTGGGATAACGCGCGGATATTCCTGGCGATCTACCGCAACGGCACGCTGCGCGGTGCGGCCGCGTTGCTGCAGATCGATCAGGCCACCGCCGGCCGGCGGTTGGCGGCGCTGGAGACCTCGCTGGACGCCCGACTGTTTCTGCGCACGCCTTCCGGCTATGTGCCGACGGCCGCAGGCGAGCAGGCCTTTGCGGCGGCCGAGCGCATGGAGCAGGCCGCCGATCAGTTGCAACGCCAGATGCAGGGGCTGGACCACCGGCTGTCTGGCGTGGTGCGGGTGGCGACGTCCGAGACGGTCGCCAGCTACTTCATCATGCAGGCCATCCGCCGGCTGCACGTGCAGCATCCGGACATCCGCGTGGCACTGTCGACGTCGATTCAATTGAGCAACCTGACGCGGCGCGAGGCCGACCTGGCGATCCGCAACGTCAAGCCGGACAATCCGGAACTGATCCAGCGCCATCTGGCGCGCAAGGAGGTGGGGCTGTACGCGTCGAAAGCCTACCTCAAGGCCAACGGCGAACCGCGGCCCGGTACGGCGTTCGCCGGCCATACGCTGGTGACCTATCAGCAGTCGGTGCTGCCTGGCTGGTCCGATACGTTCTGCGGCGAACCCACCGGCAATGGCCGCATCGCGATGGAGCTCAATTCGGGGTTGATGATCATCGAGGCGGTGGTGGCGGGGTTGGGCATCGGCGAGCTGCCGGTCCATATGGCGCCGCAGTATCCGGACCTGGTGCGGATCTGGCCGAACCGCAGCGAGCCTTACGACCTGTGGCTGGTGATGCACGGCGACCTGAACCGGACCGCGCGCGTACGCGCGGTGGCCGACGCGATCATCGAGGTGTTCGAGGCTGACTGACTTCGCCCCGGCTTGTGGCCGCGCGCGGCAGGCGCTAAGGTTGACCATCCGGCGGCGATGGGCAGGCCGGTCGTGTTCCCTGACCTGAAACGAGGAGTTGCGCGTGTCCGAGCTTTGGCGTTTGTCCGCAGTTGAACTTGCCGCGCGTATCCGCCGGCGCGATGTGTCGGCGGTCGAGGCCGCGCAAAGCGCCCTGGACCGGCTGCAGGCCGTGAATCCCGCGATCAATGCGGTGGTCGATTACCGGCCCGAAGACACGCTGGCGCAGGCCGCGCACGTGGACAAGGCTTTGGCGCGCGGCGAAGATCCCGGCCTGCTGGCGGGCGTGCCGGTGACCGTCAAAGTCAACGTGGACCAGGCCGGCTATGCCACCACCAACGGCGTGACGCTGCAAAAGGATGTGATCGCGGCGGTCAACAATCCGGTGGTGGACAATCTGCGCCGCGCGGGTGCGGTCATCGTGGGGCGCACCAATACGCCGGCGTTTTCGCTGCGCTGGTTCACCAGCAACCGCCTGCATGGGCACACCCTGAATCCGCGCAATCCGGCGCTGACCCCGGGCGGATCGTCCGGGGGCGCGGCCTCCGCGGTTGCCGCGGGGATTGGCCATCTGGCGCACGGCACGGATATCGCTGGCTCGATCCGCTACCCGGCCTATGCCTGCGGCGTGCATGGCTTGCGGCCGTCGCTGGGCCGCGTGCCGGCGTACAACGCGGCGCTGCCCGAGCGCACCATCGGCGGGCAGATCACCGCGGTGTCGGGGCCGCTGGGGCGCACCATTGCCGATGTGCGGCTGGGGCTGGCGGCCATGGCCGCGCCGGATCCGCGCGATCCCTGGTGGGTGCCCGCGCCGCTGGCCGGACCCGAGGCGCCGCGCCGCGCGGCGCTGTGCCTGAACCCGGACGGCATGCAGACCGAGCCCGCCGTGGTCAAGGCCTTGCAGGACGCCGCCCGGCGCCTGAGCGAAGCGGGATGGTCGGTGGATACGCTGGACGCTGTGCCGCCACTGCAGGAGGCGGCCGACCTGCAGATCCGCATGTGGATGGCCGATGGCTACGAAGGCATGGTCGAGGCCGCCCAAAAAGAAGGCGATGCCGGCGCGATCGCGGCGCTGGCCGGCCAGCGCGAACGCGTGGCCGGCATGGACATGGCGCGGTTCTCGGTGGTGCTGACGCGCCGCGCGACCTTGACACGCTTGTGGGAGCTGTTCCTGGCCGACTACCCGGTGCTGTTGTTGCCGGTATCGGCCGAGTTGCCCTTTGCCGACAACCTGGACCTGCAAGGCGATGCCGCCTACGACCGGGTCTGGCGCGCGCAGATGACGCAGATCGGGCTGCCGTTCATGGGGTTGCCGGGCCTGACCGTGGCCATGGGCAGCGCGGGGGACAGTCCGGTGGGCGTGCAGGTGGTGGCGGGACGCTATCGCGAGGACCTTTGCCTGGCGGCGGGTGAAGCGATTGAAGCGGCTGGTCCGGCGGTCAGCATCGCGCAGCCGCAACCGCGCTAGAACGGGCGTCGCTTACGGCGGCGGTCCGTCGGGCGCCTGAGACGGGCCCGGGGCAACCCGGGCCTTTTGCTTTCAGCCCGCGAGGGGGGGCGCGGCGGCCTGCCATTCGGTGCGCAGCAGCCCCATCATGCCGGTATCCCAGCGCGCCTCGCCCGCGCGGGTCGACGAGCGCCGCACACCTTCGAACGTGAACCCCAGCGCCGTGTAGAGATGGATGGCGCGTTCGTTGAAGGTGTAGACGTTGAGCTCCAGGCGCTCGATGCCAGGGGTACGGAAGGCCTCGTCGATCATCAGGGTCACCATGGGCCGGCCCAGGCCCTGGCCGCGTTCGCTCGGGGCGATGACGACACGGCCCAGCCGGACGTTGCCGTCGCGCCAGTCGTAAGCCAACTGCGCGTGGCCGACGGCCGTGTCACCCCGGCAGACCATCCAGCAGCGGCGCGAGAGCGGTTGCGACTGGCCTTCCTGCAGCATGATGTCCAGGTCGGCACGCGTAATCGGGTACGAGACATGCGATCCGCCCCACTGCACCACGTCGGGCAGGCTGTTGAACCAGCTGGCAAGCAGGGGGTAGTCCGACGGGGCAAACGGGCGCAGGGTCAGCATGCAAGGAAGTCCTGAGGTGAGGGGCCGCGGTGAACCCTAAACGGCAGTGAAGCGCAGTTTCAAGATACCGAGATCGCCATAGGCGATGGCGATGTCGCGGTTGGCCGGCACGTCCAGGAAGCCGGCATACGAGCCGGTAATGACGTGTTGCCCCGCTTGCAGGCCCAGGCCTTGCTCGCGCAGGAAATTGGCCAGCCAGTACAGCCCGGCCTTGGGCTGGTCGTTGGGGTGGATGCCTGCGTGCTGCTCGACTTCGGCGCCATCCACCGACAAGGTGAGCGTCATGGCGGCGGGGGCGGCGTCCGGCGACGGCAGGCTCGGGCCCAGCACCAGGCCGGCATTGAACATATGGTCGGCCAGCAGTTCGGGCAGGCTGGCGTGTTCGGGCGAAGCATAGCGGCAACCCAGCACTTCGAGCGCGAGGCGCGCACCGCCGATGGCCGCGTCGATCTCGGCATGGCTGTAGGGCTCGCTGCGGGCGGGCAGGTCGCGCGCCAGTTCGAACGCGATCTCGGGTTCGATGCGCACGATCTGCGTACGGCTGGGGATGACGCCGGCTTGCGCCACGGTCGACGCGTAGATCGGTGCGACCACGGTTTTTTCGGGCGAGGGCAGTGCGCTTTTCCAGGCAGCGATGCCGTCCTGGCGGGTCTGCAGCATCAGGCGGGCCGTGCATTGCTGGACGGCGAAGGCCTGGCCCAGTGTTTGCGGGCGGTCAGCTGCGGGCAGGCGTGGGCCCGCCACGCCTGCGACACGCGCCGCGATCAGGGTGCGCGCGGCGTCAAGGCAGCCGGGATAGTCTTCGATCTGGAGCTGCATGCGCGTCAGGCTCCCAGGTACAGCATGGTCCACAGCGCGATCATGGCGATCAGGCCCAGCCAGCACGAACCCCAGAACCCGACGATGGGCCATTTCAGGGAGAGCGGCGCCTTTTTGGGATCGAGGTGCGGCAGCAGATCATTGGCGTTGCCGATGAGCCAGAAGCGCGTGCCCGGAAACATCAGGCGGAAGAAGTAGTCCAGCATGATCGCGGCCTGGATGGCCAGCGGATAGGCCTTGAACGGCCGATGCTGCAGGTAGGGGTGCTTGAAGGCCGCGTTGATCTGTTTGCTCTTGACGAAGAACACCACGATGCCGCAGAGCGAGCAGGTGATGAAGCACAACACGAAAAGGCTGAAGGCCATGGCCATGGCGGGTGAATGCATGAAAATTCCGACAAGTGCGCGGCGCCGCCGCAGGATAAAGAAGTAGGGTCAGCCGCGGGTCTGGCCTTCACCGGTCAAGACCCACTTGAGCGTGGTCAGGCCTTCCAGGCCGACCGGACCGCGGGCGTGCAGACGGTTGGTCGAGATACCGATTTCCGCGCCCAGGCCGTATTCGAAGCCGTCCGCGAAACACGTGGGCAGGTTGACGTAGACCGAACTGGAATCGACCTCGCGCTGGAAGCGCTGGGCCGAGGACAGGTCTTCGGTGACGATCGCATCGGTATGGCCGGAGCCCCAGCGCGCGATGTGTTCGATGGCGTCGTCCAGCGAATCGACGATACGGATCGCCAGGATCGGGCCCAGGTATTCGGTGGCCCAGTCTTCGTCGGTGGCAGGCGTGGCGGACGGCAGCAGCGCCAGCGTGCGCGGGCAGCCGCGCAGTTCGACGCCGTGTTCGGTCAGCGCGGCGGCCAGGCCCGGCAGGATGGAAACGGCGGCAACCGCGTCTACCAGCAGGGTTTCCATTGCGCCGCAGATGCCGTAGCGGTAGGTCTTGGCATTGAAGGCGATGGCGTGGGCCTTGTCTGGATCGGCGGCCGCGTCGATATAGATATGGCAGTTGCCGTCCAGGTGCTTGATGAGCGGCACGCGGGCCTCCTGGGCCAGACGGGCAATCAGGCCCTTGCCGCCGCGCGGCACGATGACGTCGATGTGTTCGGTCATGGTGATGAGCTTGCCCACCGCGGCGCGGTCGGCCGTGGCAACGACCTGCACCGCGTCTTGCGGCAGGCCGGCGGCGGCCAGCCCCAGCTGGACGATGCGGCCCAGCGCCACGTTGGAATGCAGGGCCTCGCTGCCGCCGCGCAGGATGGCGGCGTTGCCGGATTTGAGGCATAGCGCCGCCGCGTCGATAGTGACGTTGGGGCGCGATTCGTAAATGATGCCGATGACGCCCAGCGGCACGCGCATCTGGGCTACCCGCATGCCGTTGGGACGCACGGTAGTGGCGGTGATACTGCCGATGGGGTCGGGCAGGGCGGCGATCTGGCGCAGGCCTTCGGCCATGTGGGCCAGGGTCTTTTCAGACAGCGTCAGGCGGTCGAGCAAGGCCGGCTCCAGGCCGTTGGCGCGGGCGGCGGCGACGTCCTTGGCATTGGCGGCCAGAAGCTCGTCCTGGTTGGCGGCCAGCGCCTCGGCCATGGCGAGCAGGGCCTGGTTCTTGGCGGCGCTGTTGGCGCGCATCATGGCGCGGGAGGCCCGGCGTGCGTTCTCGCCCAGGGTCAGCATGGCTTGTTCGATGGAAGACGAGGACATGACGGCGTCGTTCATAGTAGTAAGGCGGCGCGGGCGCCGCCGGCAGGGATGGGGATAGTTTATCCGGCCAGGCGGCCGGGGGGATAGGCGCTGGGCGGGGGCGGCCAGGCCGCCCTCAAGGTCGGCCGCCGGCCGCTGCCACGCGCAGGGCCAGGCGGGTCATTTCTTCCCAGGGATCGGACAGGCGCCCGGGGACGGACAGCCCCTTGATGAGGCGGTCCACTTCGTGGGCGTGTTGCACGGCGGCCGGCCAGACGGCGGGGTGCACCCGCCCCAGCGCTTGCAGGGCCAGGCGTTCGTGGGCGCCGAAAATGCGCAGTCGGCGCATCAGGCCGCTGGCATCCTGGCCCAGGCTGCGGGCTTCGGCGACGCGCGCCAGCAGGCGGATTTCTTCGCCGACCGCCCACAGCACCAGGGGCAGGGCTTCGCCTTCGGCGCGCAGGCCGTCGATCATGCGGATGGTGCGGGCAATATCGCCCGCAAGCATCGCGTCGCGCAGGCCGAACACGTCGTAGCGGGCCACGTTGAGCACGGCGCGTTCGACATCTTCGGCGGCCAGTTGGCCTTCCGGGTAGAGCAGGCCGAGTTTCTGGATTTCCTGGTGCGCGGCCAGCAGGTTGCCTTCGACCTTGTCCGCCATCCATTGCAGCGTGGCGTTGTCGGCCCGCTGATTCTGGCGAGCCAGGCGCTGGCCGACCCAGACCGGCAGGCGGGTGCGCTCGATGTTCGCGATGTCGACCATGATGCCGCCCCGGCTCAGGGCCTGGACCCAGCGGCTTTCGCGGGTGGCCTTGTCCAGGCGCGGCAGGGCAATGAGGATCAGCGTATCGGGGTTGTCCGCCTGCTTTTCGGCCTGTTCGGCCAGGCGCGCCAGGGTGTCGGCGCCCGTCTTGCCGGGCTTGCCGGTGGGGATCTTGAGTTCCAGGATGCGGCGGTCGCCGAACAGCGACACGCTTTGCGTGGCGGCGGTGACCGAGCTCCAGTCGCTGCGCGCGTCCATCACCATCGACAGGCGGTCCGTGTAGCCGGCGTTGCGGCCGGCGGCGCGCAGCGCGTCGACGGCCTCGGTCACCAGCAGCGGCTCGTCGCCAGACACCGTATACAGCGGGGCCAGGCGGTTGCCCGCCCGCTGCAGGTGGTCAGCCAGGCGATCCGCGTCCAGAATCTGTGCCATCGGTCAGCGCAGGTTGGCCGGATCGGTGGTGGACGGGGTTTGCCACGGCGCCGGGGTGCTGCGTTGCTGCGGCGCGGCCGGGTCGTACAGCGGGATTTCGCCGTCTTCGGCGCGTTGTTCGCGGGTTTCGAACGCCTTGCGCACTTCGGGTGCGGTCATGCGGCGCAGCAGGCGCGACACCAGGTCGCGCTGCATGGCGTTGTACAGCGTTTCGATCTGCCCTTGCTTGGCCTGGACGATCTGGTCGTCGTAGGGCATTTCGCGGTAGATCGACAGCGTGGTGTCCGGGATCAGGGCGCGGCCCTTGTCGTCGATGAGACGGAAGGTGTAGTTGATGCCGAGTTCGTATTCCTCGACCCGGCCCTGGGCGTTCAGCGACACTTCGCGCAGCGTGCGTTCGTTGCCGACCTGCTGCAGGATCGCTTGCGCTTCCTTGGGCGTGGCCACCAGCTTGGTGTCGGGGGACGCCGCCCGCAGCGCGCGCCGCACATCGGCGCCGAACAAGGTGTTGTCGGGGATGCCGATGTAGAGCGTCTGGAACGGCAGCGGGGTCACCCCGCGCAGCGCGAAACCGCAGGCCGTCAGCAGCATGAACAGCGCCAGGCAGGCGCCGCGCAGCAGCCACGATTGGCGGGGAGAGTGCGTTTGTTGCCCGGCGAAGTACATGCTTGACCTCATCAGCCTACGACGTTGACCAGTTTGCCCGGAACCACGATAACCCGCTTGGGCGGGCGGCCTTCCAGGTAGCGGGCGACTTCTTCCTGGGCGGCGGCGAGCTGCTCGATGTCTTCCTTGGCGGCCTTGGCGGCCACGCGGATCGAGCCGCGCAGCTTGCCGTTGACCTGCAGCATCAGTTCGATTTCGTCGGCCACCAGCGCGGCTTCGTCGACATGCGGCCACGGCGCGTCGAGCAGGTCGCCCAGCTCTTTGGCGTAGCCCAGGTCTTGCCACAGGTGCCAGGTGATGTGCGGCACCACGGGGTACAGCACGCGCAGCAGGATGCCGAGGGTTTCGGTATACGCGGCATCGGCGTGGGCGCCTTCGGGCAGCTTGGCGTCGTCGATGGCGTTGAGCATTTTCATGCACGCGGACACGACGGTGTTGTACTGGATGCGCTGGTAGTCGTAGTCGGCCTGCTTGAGCAGGGTGTAGACCTCGCGGCGCAGATCCTTCACGGCGGCGGGGGCGTCGGCCCAGTTGGCGCCGGCGGCCAGGCCACGGGCGACGGTGTCGCGCTGCGCGTAGCTGATGGACCACAGGCGGCGCAGGAAGCGGTTCGAGCCTTCGACGCCGGAGTCGGACCATTCGAGGGTCTGCTCGGGCGGGCTGGCGAACATGACGAACAGCCGCGCGGTGTCCGCGCCCAGGGTGTCGATCAGGGACTGCGGGTCGACGCCGTTGTTCTTGGACTTGGACATGGTGCCCACGCCGCCGTAGGTCACGTCCGAGCCGTCGGACTTGAGCTTGGCACCGGTGATGGCGCCGCGGGCGTCGTAGATGTTCTCGACTTCTTCGGGCCAGAAGTATTCGATGCCGCCCTGGGCGTTCTTGCGCGAATAGATGTGGTTCAGCACCATGCCCTGGCACAGGAGCTTGGTGAAGGGCTCGTCGAAATTGAGCAGGCCCATGTCGCGCATGACCTTGGTCCAGAAGCGGGCGTACAGCAGGTGCAGGACCGCGTGCTCGATGCCGCCGATGTATTGGTCCATCGGCATCCAGTAGTCATTGCGCGCGTCGACCATGGCGGTGTTGTTGCCGGGCGACGTATAGCGCATGAAGTACCAGGACGAGTCCACGAAGGTGTCCATCGTGTCGGTTTCGCGGCGCGCGGGCTTGCCGCAGTTGGGGCAGGCGCAGGACAGGAAGGCTTCGTTCTTGGCCAGCGGGTTGCCGCTGCCATCCGGGATCAGGTCGTCCGGCAGCACGACCGGCAGGTCTTTTTCGGGCACCGGCACGGGGCCGCAATCGGCGCAGTGGATGATGGGGATCGGGGTGCCCCAGTAGCGCTGGCGCGAGATGCCCCAGTCGCGCAGGCGCCAGGTGGTCTGCTTTTCGCCCAGGCCTTGCGCGCCCAGGTCGATGGCAATGGCGTCAACCGCTTCTTTGTGCGAGAGGCCGTCGTATTTGCCGGAGTTGATGGTGCGGCCGGCTTGCTTGTCGCCGTACCATTCCTGCCAGGCGTCGGTGGAGTAGGTCTTGCCGGCCACGTCCACGACCTGGCGGATCGCCAGGTTGTATTTCTTGGCGAAGGCGAAATCGCGTTCGTCGTGGGCAGGCACGCCCATCACGGCGCCGTCGCCGTAGGTCATGAGCACGTAGTTGCCCACCCAGACGTCAACCGGGGCGCCGGTGACCGGATGGGTCACGGTCAGGCCCGTGGGCATGCCTTCCTTTTCGCGCGTGGCCAGCTCGGCTTCGGTGGTGCCGCCCAGTTTGCATTGTTCGATGAAGGCGGCCAGCGCCGGGTTGGACTGCGCCGCGTGCGTGGCCAGCGGATGCTCTGGCGCCACGGCGCAGAAGGTCACGCCCATGATGGTGTCGGCGCGGGTGGTGAAGACGTACAGCTTGCCGTCCTGGATCAGTTGGCCGTCCTGGCCGGCGATCTGGTGCGGAAAGGCGAAGCGCAGGCCCTCGGATTTGCCGATCCAGTTTTCCTGCATCAGGCGCACGCGCTCGGGCCAGCCGGGCAGGTCGTTCTGGACGGCGCCGAGCAGTTCGTCGGCGTAGTCGGTGATGCGCAGGTAGTAGCCGGGGATCTCGCGCTTTTCAACCGGCGCGCCCGAACGCCAGCCGCGGCCGTCGATGACCTGCTCGTTGGCCAGCACGGTCTGGTCGACCGGGTCCCAGTTGACGACCTGCGTCTTGCGGTAGGCCACGCCCTTTTCGAGCATCTTCAGGAACAGCCACTGGTTCCACTTGTAGTACTCGGGGTCGCAGGCGCACATTTCGCGCGACCAGTCGATCGCCAGGCCCATCGATTTCATCTGCTTCTTCATGTAAGCGATGTTGTCGTAGGTCCATTTGGCGGGCGGCACCTTGGATTTGATGGCGGCGTTCTCGGCCGGCATGCCGAAGGCATCCCAGCCCATCGGCATCAGGACGTTGTAGCCCCGCATGCGCAACTGGCGGGCCATCATGTCGTTGATGGTGTAGTTGCGCACGTGGCCCATGTGCAGCTTGCCGCTGGGGTAGGGCAGCATCGAGCAGGCGTAGAACTTCGGCTTCTCGGAGCCGTCCGGGTTCTTGGCGTGTTCTTGGACCAGATAGGCGTCGCGTGCCTGCCAGTCTTGGTGGGCGGCCGCTTCGACGGTAGTGGGGAGGTAACGTTCCTGCATGGGCTCGTGCGCGATGGCGAAAAAATGGGTGAGCCGCCCCTGCGCACGCAGCGCGGGGGCGGCCAAAACCCCTGATTATAGGAGGTGCTAGGCGCGGATAGGGGACGGGGCCGTTTCCGGGATGCGGGCGCTTGCCGCCAGCATGCCGTAGGCCAGGGTTATGGCCCCGAGAACGGCGCCCGCGGTGACCACGCCGGGCCAGCCAAAATGGGAGTACAGCCAGGACGATACCAGCGATCCGGTGGCGCCGCCGATGAAATAGCTGGTCATGTAGCCGGCCGTCAGGCGGCTGCGGGCTTCGGGACGCAGGCGGTAGAGCGAACTGGTATTGGTGACATGGACGCCCTGGATCGCCAGATCCTGGATCAGGATGCCGGCCAGCAGCGCGATCACGGAGGCCTGGCCGAAGGCCATCAGGCCCCAGGAAGCCAACAGGAGCAGCAGACCGATCCGGGTGGCCTGGTTGCCCAGGCCCCGGTCGGCCAGCCGGCCGAAACGGTTGGCGGCATAGGCGCCGGCGGCGCCGGCCAGGCCGAACAGCCCGATCGTGGTGTTGTTGAACTGGTAGGGCGGGCTGGACAACAGGAAGGTCAGGGGCGTCCACAGCATGCTGAACGCCGCGAACAGCAGAAAACCCAGCAGCGAGCGGCCGCGGAACAGGGGCTCTTCGGCGTACATGCGAAAGATCGAGCCCAACAGCTGCGGATAGCTCATGCCGGCCCGGCTCTGGTGGCGCGGCAGCACCTTCCAGAGCGCGCCCGACATGGCCAGCATCAGCGTGGCAGCGACCCAGTACACGGTGCGCCAACTGCCCAGGTCGGCCAGCGCGCCGGCGATCGTGCGCGCCAGCAGGATGCCCAGGAGCAGCCCGCTCATGACGGTGCCCACGGCCTTGCCGCGTTCATGGGGCGCGGCCAGGGTGGCGGCGAACGGCACCAGGATCTGCGCCACCACCGACAACATGCCGGTGATGGCCGTGCCCAGCATCAGCGTCAGGATATCGGGCGAAAAGGCGGACACCAGCAGTCCGCCGGCCGACAGCAGTGTCATCAGCACGATCAGGCCGCGGCGCTCGACCATGTCACCCAGCGGCACGAGCAGGAGCAGGCCCACCGCGTAGCTCAATTGCGCGACGGTGACGATGCTGCCGGCTGCCGCGTTGGACAGCGAGAACTGCTGGCCAATGGTGTGCAGCAGGGGCTGGGCGTAATAGTTGCTGGCGACCGCCAGGCCGGTGGCAACCGACATCAGCAGGATGACGGGCGCGGTCAACGGGGCGGGCGCGGGGGCGGGAGGTGTTGCGGAAGTCATGTAGCAAAAATCCAGGGCCTCGAAGGCCTGCGGGCAAGGAGAAGACAGAAATCAGGCGCCGACGCCGCCGGGCGTTTCCTGGTCATGCGGAATCAGCAGTTTTTTCAGCAGGCCGGCCATCTGGCGGCGCTCGGCGGCGGTGAGCGGCGCGAGCAGCGCGTCCAGTTCGCGCAAGTAGTCCTTGAGCACCAGCTTGATGACGCGCAGGCCTTCGGCGGTCAGGGCGACGATGACGCCGCGGCGGTCTTCCGGGTTGGGCGTGCGCGCCAGGAGGCCGGCCTGTTCCAGGCGGTCCAGGCGGTTGGTCATGGCGCCCGAGGTCAGCAGCAGGGCGTCGACCAGCTTCTGCGGATTCATTGCGTGGGGCGCGCCGGTGCGGTACAGGGTCGCGAGCACGTCGAATTCGCCCTGGTGCAGGTTGTAGCGCTTGAATGCGCGGTTCACGTCGCGCACGGCAAAGGCGTTCAGGCGGAACACGCGGCTGAGGACGCTCATGGGGGAAATGTCCAGGTTGGGGCATTCCTGGCTCCACTGCGACAGCACCAGATCGACGAGATCGTTCATGATGGCTTTATATGAAGTTTCTTTACGTAAAGATAAATTCTACCAGTCTGGCGCAGGTTCATGCAAAGCGGGGGGCGTGCGGCCGTGCGTTGCGATCGCGGAAAAAAAGAAAGGGCCCGCCCCATGCGGGGCAGGCCCTTTCCGGCTTGACCGGATACGCGCGGAAATTACTGCGCGGCGTCCTTCAGCTTCTTGAGCGGGCGAACCTTCACCTTGACCGAAGCCGGCTTGGCGGGGAACCAACGCTCTTCACCGGTGAACGGATCCTTGCCGAAGCGCTTGGCCTTGGCGGGAACCTTCTGCACGGCAACCTTGAACAGGCCGGGCAGCGTGAATTCGCCAGCGCCCTTCTTGTCCACGGAGCTCAGCACCGAGGTTTCCAGGCTGGCCAGGACGGCCTTGACCGACTTGGCTTCGACGCCGGACTGCTCGACGATGTAGGCGATCAGCTGGGTCTTGTTCAGAGCAGCCTTGATAGCCTTGGGGGCGGCAGCGACCTTCTTTGCGGCAACGACCTTCTTGGCTGCCGGCTTCACTGCGGGTTTGGCGGCGGTAGCCTTCTTTGCGGGCGCCTTGACGGCGGGCTTGGTGACTTTCTTGGCAGGAGCTTTTGCTTTCGTGGCCATGGTCAAAATCCGTATGTTGAGGACATTGGGGCAGCGCGCGCCGGGTATCGGCGTTTAACGCTACGCGCCCGATGATAGCGGAAGCGCGGCGATTTTTGCGCCTTTCCGCGGGCCTTTCGATCAATGTTTGTTGTTTTCCACGCAGAAAAACCCTTTCTGCAAGGGCTCTCGCAAAATGTCGTGACAATCGCAGCGATTTTTTCAGTGTCATGCGCAACGCAGAAAACACTTGGCTGCAGGGGTTTTGAACCATCCGGGCGCGGCGTGTTCCAATGCATCGCGACGCGCATCGGCAGGTGGGGCGGCGGCCTGGCGGTCGCTTGTTTTCCGGCCGCCGGCGCGCCATCCCCACCCTGCATGGAAGTGAAGCAGCTATATGTTGATGAAGAAGTTGGCGGCGAGCCTGCTCGTTGCGACCGCGTGTATTTCAGGCGCCATGGCGCAATCGATGCCCCAGCCGGACCTGTCTGCCAAGGCCTGGTTGCTGCTGGACGAGACCAGCGGACAGGTGATCGCATCGCAAGGGGCCAACGCCCGGATCGAGCCGGCCTCGCTCACCAAGATCATGACCGCGTACGTGGTGTTCAGCGCCCTGCATGACAAGGAAATCTCGCCCGACCAGAAGGTGACCATCTCGACGCGGGCCTGGAAGGTGCCGGCGGGTAGTTCGAAGATGTTCCTGGAGCCGGGCTCCAAGGTCTCGGTGGACCTGTTGCTGCGCGGCCTGATGATCCAGTCGGGCAACGATGCCGCCATCGCGCTGGCCGAGGCCGTGTCGGGCAGCGTCGAGGCCTTTGTGGCCCGCATGAACGACACGGCCGTGAAACTGGGCCTGCATGGCACGCATTTCGCCAGCCCGCACGGGCTGCCGGACCCGGGCACGTATTCGACCGTCAGCGACCTGTCCATCCTGGCCACGCGCTTTATCCGCGATTATCCCGAGCTGTACCGGGCCTACGATTCGGCCAAGACCTTTACCTATAACAACATCACCCAACCCAATCGCAACCGCCTCTTGTGGCTGGATCCCAGCGTGGATGGCCTGAAGACCGGCCACACCGAAGCCGCCGGCTACTGCATCGTGGCGACGGCGCGCCGTCCGAATGGCCGCGACCAGCGGCGCCTGATCACGGTGGTGGTGGGCACGGCGTCGGACAAGCTGCGCACCCAGGAAAGCCGCGAGTTGCTGGAGTGGGGATTCCAGGGCTTCAAGACCGTCAAGCTGTATGCCAAGGGGCAGCCGGTGGCCACGCCCGAGGTCTGGAAAGGCCAGGCCGACACGCTGAAAGCCGGTTTTGCGCGCGATGCCTATGTGACCGTGCCGGTCGGCGCCAAGGTCGAGCCGGTCTGGACACCGCAGGATCCGCTGGTGGCGCCGATCGCGGCGCAGGCCACGGTGGGGTCGCTGCGCGTCATGGTCGATGGCAAACCCGCCATGCAGTTTCCGGTGGTGGCGCTGGAGCCGGTGGCCGAGGCCGGATTCGTCGGGCGTGCGTGGGATTCCATTCGTTTGTGGTGGCGCGGATAGTGCCGGCATGAGTGAGCGGGCACGCCATTTGGTGTAAAAAATGCCTTGGCCGGGGCGCTGCGCACCGGATACCGGTTGCCCGTCCCATGTCCCGTCACGCCCGTTTTCGCCAGAAGCTGCAGGAATCCGCCTTGATGCACGCCATGTCGGCGCACAACCCCTTGTCGGCCAAGTTGGCGGCCGAGGCGGGGTTCGACGCCATCTGGGGCAGCGGCTTCGAATTGTCGGCCAGCTACGCGGTGCCTGATGCCAACATCCTGTCGGCCGGCCAGCACCTGGACATGATGCGGGCCATCGCCGCCGCGGTCGACGTGCCGGTCATCGCGGATATCGACACCGGATTCGGCAATGCCATCAACGTGGCCTATGCCGTACCGCAATACGAAGCGGCGGGCGTGTCCGCGGTGGTGATGGAAGACAAGACCTTTCCCAAGGACACCAGCCTGCGCGCCGATGGGCGCCAGGAACTGGTGCGCACGCAAGAGTTCCTGGGCAAGATCGAAGCCGCATGCGCGGCGCGCCGCGACGCGGATTTCTGCGTCATTGCCCGCACCGAGGCGCTGATCGCCGGCCTGGGCCAGGCCGAGGCCCTGGCGCGCGCGTCGGCCTACGAGGCCGCCGGCGCCGACGCCATCCTGATCCATTCCAAGCAAACCACGCCCGATGAGGTACTGGCCTTTATCGCCGCCTGGCGCGGTCACGTGCCGCTGGTGCTGGTGCCCACCGCCTATCCGCAGCTGCGCGAGGCCGATATCCAGGCGCTGGGCAAGGTCGGATTGGTGATTTACGGCAACCATGCGATTCGTGCGGCCGTGGGCGCGATGCGCGACGTGTTTGCCCGCATCCGGCAGGACGGCGGCATTCATGCCGTGGATGCCGGTTTACCGACGGTGCGCGATATCATCGCCCTTCAAGGCGACGCGGGCATGCGCGAGCTGGAACGCAAGTTCCTGCGCTGAGCGCGCTGGCGGCCGAAGAAAACCAGGGGTGGGGCAATGACGGTGGCGGGACGCAAGGCGTGGCTGACGCGCGTGTTTGGCGATTGGGTGCCGGAAGTCGGCCCCGCGACGCTGCGCGCGGACCTGACGGCCGGGTTGCTGGGGGCGCTGTTGGTGTTGCCGCAGGGCGTGGCGTTCGCCACGCTGGCCGGGCTGCCGCCGCAATATGGCCTGTATTCGGCCATCGTGCCCTGTATCGTGGCAGCGCTGTTCGGCTCCAGCCGCCATGTCATGTCGGGCCCCACCAACGCGAATTCACTGGCGCTGTTTGCCGTGCTGACGCCGCTGGCGGTGGCGGGCAGCCCCGGCTATATCGAGCTGGCCCTGGCCGTAACGGTGCTGGTCGGGCTGATGCAATGGCTGGTGGGCGCATTGCGCCTGGGGTCTCTGGCGCATTTCATTTCACCGTCGGCGCTGTTCGGTTTTACCAGCGGCGCGGCCTTGCTGATCGCCGTGCATGCCTTGAAAGACGCGTTGGGCCTGCCCGCGCCGGCCTCGCATGGCGCCGGCGCGCTGTTGGCCAGCCTGGCGGCGAACGCCGACCAGATCCAGATTGGCGCGGTACTGGTGACGGCGGTGACGCTGGCGGCCGCGCTGCTGGTCAAGCGGTGGGACAGGCGCAAGCCCTACATGCTGGCCGGCCTGGCGGCGGGGGCGCTCGCTGCGGCCGCGTTCAATGCGTCGAGCGCGCTGCATGGCGCCGCGGGGGTGCCGGTGCTGGGCGACCTGGCGCAACCCTGGCCGCCATTCCATGTGCCCAGTGTCGACTGGCGCGCCTTGCCGGACCTGCTGAGCCTGGCTTTCGCGTTGACCATCGTGGCGCTGGCGCAGTCGATTTCCATCGCCAAGGCGGTGGCCGCGCGTTCGGGCCAGCGTATCGACGCCAATCGTGAATTCGTGGGGCAGGGGCTGTCCAACGTGGTGGGGGGATTCTTTTCCTGCTATCTGTCCTGCGGCTCGCTGAACCGGTCAATTCCCAATTTCGAGGCGGGCGCTCGCACGCCGCTGGCGGCGGTGTTTTCGGCGCTGTTGCTGATGGTGCTGGTGGCACTGACCGGGCCGTTGCTGGCGCAGATTCCGCACGCGGCCATCGCGGGCTTGCTGCTGCTGGTGGCCTGGACCCTGCTGGACGTGCCGCGCTGGCGGCAGTTGATCCGTACCCAGCCTGGCGAAAGCGCGATCGCCGCGGCCACGTTGCTGGCCACCGTCACCATTCGCATGGAGGTGGCCATTCTGCTGGGCACCGTGCTGTCGCTGATGGCGTACCTGCATCGCACGTCGCGGCCGGCGATGCGCACGATGGGCTTTGACTCGCGCGGCCTGGATCGCCGCTTCGTGGTGCTGGAGGCGCAGGATGACGCCTTGCCGGAATGCCCGCAGCTCAAGCTGTTGCGCATGGAAGGGTCGGTGTATTTCGGCGCCGCCGCGCACGTGGCGCAGCGCCTGCAGGAATTGCGTGCCGCGCCTGGTGCGCCGCGCCATCTGCTGGTCATGGCCAAGAGCATGAATTTCATCGACCTGGCCGGCGCACAGGTCTGGGAAGACGAGCTGGCGGCCCGCCGCGCCATGGGGGGAGACCTCTACTTTCACCGGCCGCGGCCGGAAGTGCTGGCGATGTGGCGCCGCACGGGTTTCCTGGACAGGCTGGGCGCGGACCACGTGTTTCCCGACAAGGCCACGGCCCTGCACGTCATCTACGCCAAACTGGATCGCGGCGTCTGCGCGGGCTGCAAGGCCAAGGTGTTCTGGGAATGCCAACCGGACAGCCCGCAGTCCGGCGGCTGAATCCGCGCACGCATCAGGTTTGCGGCGTTTCGGTGCCGAGATAGGCGGCCTTGACCCGTTCGTCGGCCGCGATGCTGCCGGGCGGGCCTTCGGCCAGCAGGCTGCCGCGCACCAGCACGGCGATGCGATCGGCGTGCTTGAAGACCACGTCCAGGCTGTGCTCGGTGAACAGCACCGCCATGCGCTGGGTATCGGCCAGTTCGCGCGTCAGGCGCATCAGCGCGTGGCGTTCGTTGGTGGCCATGCCGGCGGTAGGCTCGTCCATCAACAGCAGGCGGGGCCGGTGTGCCAGCGCCATCGCCAGCTCCACCCGCTTGACCTCGCCGTAGGCCAGCACGCCGCAGGGCACGCTGGCTTGGCCCGCCATCTGGACCTGCGCGAGCAGGGCCCGCGCTTCGTCGGCGCCATGCGCCGCGGCGCGGCGCCAGGGGCGAAACTGCAGGCGGTCGCGCGACAGCAGCGCGGTCTGCACGTTTTCCAGCACGGTCATGGAACGGAAGGTGGCGGCGGTCTGGAAGGTGCGGCCCACGCCCAGCCGGCAGATCCTGCCGGCCGACAGCCCGACCAGTTCGCGGCCGTCCAGGCGCACGGAACCGGCATCCGGACGCAATTGCCCGCCCAGCACATTGAAGCAGGTGGATTTGCCTGCGCCGTTCGGGCCGATCAAGGCCAGCATCTGGCCGGCTTCCAGCTGGAACGACACATCCGCCAGCGCATCGATGCCGCCGAACGATTTGCGCAATTGGCGCACCTGCAGGAGCGGGCCGTTCATGGGCGCCTCCGCAGCCGCCTGGCCGCGCCGGCCAGGCCTGCCGGGAACACCATGACCAGCGCCAGAATGGCCAGCCCCAGTACGGCGTGCCAGTATTCGGTGCTGCGCGCCGCGACGTCCTGCAGCCAGGTGTAGGACGCGGCGCCGACCAGGGGACCGGCCAGCGTTTGCAAGCCGCCCAGCAACACCATCACCAGGCCATCCACCGACCGGCTGACGCTGAGCGCATCCGGGGCGATGCTGCCTTTGGAAAACGCATACAGCGAGCCGGCCAGGCCGGCCGCCAGCGAGGCGGCGACGAAGCCGGCCCATTGGATGCGCCGCGTATCCATGCCCAGCGCCTCGGCGCGCAAGGCGGAGTCACGTACGCCGCGCAGGGCGTAGCCCAGCGGCGAAAACGCCAGCCGCCGCAGCCACCAGATGCCCAGCGCGCACAGGACCAGCGTCACGTAATAGAAGCCCGGGCCCTGCGCCAGCCAGCGCGAGGGCCACAGCCCGATCAGGCCGTTGCTGCCGCCGGTGACGTCGTCCCATTGATAGGCCAGCGCCCACAGGATCTGCGCCACCGCCAGGGTCAGCATGGCCAGGTAGACGCCGGACAGGCGCACGCAGAACCAGCCGAACAGCAGCGCGCCCAGCACCGCGGCAAGCGGGCCCAGCAACAGCGCGGCTTCCATCGGCAATGCCGCCAGCTTCAGGAGCAGGGCGGCGCCATAGGCGCCCAGGCCGAACCAGGCCGCGTGGCCGAACGTGGTCATGCCCGCCAGGCCGGTCAGGAAATGCAGGCTGGCGGCAAACAGGGCGGCGATCAGCACCTCGGTCAGCAGGATGCCCAGGTAGGGCCACTGCGCCGCTGCCAACGGCGCCAGCGCCAGCAGCCCGAGCAGCGCGCCATAGGCCCAGCGCAGGCGGCGGCCCGCGGGGGCGATGGGCGGATCGGCGGCCGGTGTGTGGGACGAGGGCGCGGGCGGTTTACCCAGCAGGCCCCATGGGCGCGCCACCAGCACCACCGCCATGACGGCAAATTCGGCCAGCAAGGTCAGTTTGGACAGGTTGAACGCCCACGGTCCGATCTGCACCTGGCCGATGAAGACGAACACGGCCTTGACGCAGCAGATCAGCAGCGCGGCCAGGAACGCGCCGGGGATTGATCCCAGGCCGCCCACCACCACGACGACAAAGGCGCTGGCGATGATTTCCAGGTCCAGCCCCAACGTAGCGGGCACGCGGGGCGCGGCCAATGCGCCGCCCAGCCCGGCCAGGAAAGCGCCCAGGGTGAAGGCGGACGTGAACAGCCAGGCCTGGTTGACGCCCAGCGCGGCCAGCATGTCGCGGTTTTCCGAGGCGGCGCGCAGCAAGCGGCCCCAGCGCGTGCGCATCAGCAGCAGCCAGAGCAGGCCCAGCACCACGGGGCCGGCGGCGATCAGCAGCAGGTCGTATTGCGGAAACCGGCGTCCCAGGATCTCGACCGCGCCCGACAGACCCGGCGCGCGCGCCGAGAACAGGTCTTCGGGACCCCACAACGCCAGTGCGGCATCGCCGATGACCAGCACCAGGGCAAAGGTGGCCAGCAACTGGAACAATTCGGGCGCGCGGTACAGGCGCTTGAGCACCAGCAGTTCGGCGGCCGCGCCCACCAGGCCGGTAACCAGGGCGGCCAGCAACAGGCCGGCCCAATAGCCCGGCCCGTTGCCGAAATAGCCGGTGAAGGTCCAGGCCAGGTAGACGCCCAGCATGTAGAAGGACCCATGCGCGAAATTCACCACCCGTGTGACGCCGAAGATCAGCGACAGGCCGGCGGCGACCAGGAACAGCGCGCTGGCATCGGCCAGGCCGTTGAGCAGCTGCGACAGCAGCCCGGACAGGCTCATTGCCGCGGGCTCGTTAGTGCGCCGGGCGCATCTTGCGCACCACCTCGTCCTGCGGTTGCAGGCGCGCGCCATCGATGTAGGCGAAGTCCTTCATGATGCCCTTGCCGTCTTCCACGGCGGTGACGCCGACGTACACGCCCATGGTCGACTGGTGATCGATCTTGCGGTACTGGATCGGGCCGTAGGGCGTGTCCACTTTCAGGCCGGCGAAGGCATCGACCAGCTTTTCGGTGTCGACCTGGCCGGCGGCCTTCAGGCCCTGGGCGATCGACATGAGCGAGGCGTAGCCGACCACCGAGCCGACCTTGGGCGTTTCGTTGTAGCGCTTGCGGTAGGCCTGGACGAAGGCGTTGTTGGCAGGGGTGTCGATGGCATACCAGGGGTAGCCAGTGACGATCCAGCCGGTGGGCGTGTCGGCGCCCAGGGGCTCGAGGTATTCGGGTTCGCCGGACAGCACCGAGACCACGGCGCGGTTCTCGAACAGGCCGCGGGTGTTGCCTTCCCGCACGAAGCGGGTCAGGTCGGCGGCGAACAACACGTTGAAGATCGCGTCCGGCTTGGCGTCCGCCAGCGCCTGTACCACTGCGCCCGCGTCCACCTTGCCCAGCGGCACGGCCTGTTCGGCGACGAATTCCACGTCGGACTGGAACGACTTCATCATGGCCTTGAAGGTGGCCACGGCGGATTGTCCGTATTCGTAGTTGGGGTAGACGATGGCCCAGCGCTTCTTGCGCAGCGCCAGGGCCTTGGGCGCCAGGGCGGCCACGTGCATCCAGGTGGACGGTCGCAGGCGGTAGGTATAGCGGTTGCCTTCCTGCCAGGTGATCTTGTCGGTCAGGGGCTCGGCGGCCAGGAAGAACACCTGCTGCTGCTTGGCGAAGTCGGTCAGCGCCAGGCCCGTGTTGGACAGGAAGCCGCCGAACAGCAGGTCGACCTTTTCGCGGGCCAGCAGTTCCTGGGCGGCGCGTACCGAGTCGCCGGGGTTGCCGTTGTCGTCGCGCGAGATGACTTCGAGCTTGCGGCCCAGCACGCCACCGGACGCGTTGACCTCTTCCAGCGCCAGCTGCCAGCCTTTCTTGTAGGGGCCCAGGAAGGCGGGAATGGCTTTGTAGCTGTTGATCTCGCCGATGCGGATCGGCGGTTCCGCGTCTTTGGCGGACGCGACAGGGGTCAGCGCCACGGCCAGAAGCGCGGGGGCGAGCGCGCGGCGCAGCAAGGTCAGGCAGGGACGGAGCATGGCGGGTATCGCAGGCTGGAGGGCTTGAATGAAGCCGCGCCGAAAGCCAGAGCGCACCCGGCGCGGGGGCGGTGTCGGCCCAATTGAAGCATGGGTGATCGCCGCAAGCCAAGAAAAACGGGGCGGTTATGGGAAAAACGCCAATGCGGCGGCCCGCCCGTGCAGTAACGCGCGCCAATGCAAAAGGCCCTGCGGAGCAGGGCCTTTTTGACTAGCGGAATACCGGCTGAATTACTTCAGCTTGGTTTCCTTGTAGTCCACGTGCTTGCGAGCGACCGGATCAAATTTCTTGATCAGCATCTTCTCGGGCATGTTGCGCTTGTTCTTGGTGGTCGTGTAGAAATGACCCGTGCCGGCAGTCGACTCGAGCTTGATCTTTTCGCGGATACCTTTGGCCATGTCGTGCTCCTAGTATGTCAGATTGGCGGGGGGCCGATTAGGCCAGTTCGCCGCGGGCACGCATGTCGGCCAGCACGGCTTCGATGCCGTTCTTGTCGATCGTGCGGATGGCCTTGGCCGAAACACGCAGGCGAACCCAGCGGTTTTCGCTTTCAACCCAGAACCGGCGCGATTGCAGGTTCGGCAGGAAGCGGCGCTTGGTCTTGTTGTTCGCGTGCGAAACATTGTTGCCCACCATCGGGCCTTTGCCGGTCACTTGGCATACGCGTGCCATGGATGCACCTTTATATATGTGCGCGCATCGCCGGGGGAGTAGACAGGGTTTCAGCCGCCGGGCTGTTGACGCTGCATGCAGCAGCATTCTTGCCGGCCACCCAGTCTTAGTGGATGAGGATGGAATGTGCCTGGTTCTGCAATTCCACCCAGTGCTTATACCCGCTGCCTGCCATCCGCCTGCATTACCTGCGCGGTTTGGGGGTCAGAGTGTTGAACTACAAAGCATAGTAGTCCAGCACGGGAAACTTCATGTGAAGACGTAGATTCTAATACGAAAAAGCCAAATGAATCAAGCGATAGGGCTACGCCGTGTGCGATTGCGCCACGCGGCCCGAGATCCAGGACAGGCAGGCGCAGGTCGCCAGGGTCGTGGTCAGGGGCAGGGCGCTGTCGGTTTGCCAGGCGCTGACGGCGAACCCGGCCAGGGCGCCGCAGGACAATTGAAGTGTCCCCAATAGCGCCGACGCCGCACCCAGGCGCTTGCCCTGGTCGGACAGGGCAAGCGCCGCCGAGTTGGGATTGACGAAGCCCTGGCTGCCCATATAGCCGATCAGGCAGACCATCAGCAGGGGCAGCGTCATCCAGCCAGCCAGGGTCAGCCCGACCGCCGCCAGGCTGGCGCAGGCCAGCGTGGTCAGGGCGCGGCGCTGCAATTGGCGCGGGGTGTGAGTGCGCAGCAGGCGCGCGCTGATCTGCGAGCAGATGATGAGCGACAGCGCGTTGGTGCCGAACAGCAGGCCGTAGTACTTGGGGTCGACGCCGTACAGTTCGATGAACACGCGCGGCGAGCCGATGATATAGGCGAACATGCCAGCCTGGCCGAAGCCGCCGGCCAGGCTGTGCGACATGAAACCGCGGTGGGTGAATAGCGCCCGGTAGTTCTGCAGAATGGTCTGCCAGCGCAGCGGCACCACGCGCTCGGGCGCCAGCGATTCCTTCATGATCAGGGCGACGGCGGTCATCAGCATGGCGCCGCCGGCCAGCATGACCCAAAAGAGGCTGCGCCAGCTGGTGATGGCCAGCAGTTGCCCGCCGGCCAGCGGCGCGAGGATCGGCGCCAGTCCCATGATCAGCATCAGCAGCGACATCGCGCGCGCGGCCTCATGGGTTTCGTAGTGGTCGCGGATGACGGCGCGCGGAATGACGATGCCAGCCGCGCCGCCCATCGCCTGCACCACGCGCCAGCCGGTCAGCGCTTCGACCGAACCGGCCAGGGCGCAGCCCAGCGAGGCGATCATGAACAGCGCCAGGCCAACCATCAACGGCGGCTTGCGGCCGTAGCGGTCGGCCATGGGGCCGTAGAACACCTGCGCCAGCGCCAGGCCGATCAGATACGCGGCCAGCGTGCGTTCGACGTCGCCGCGCGGCACGCCCAGGTTTGCCGCGATCGTGGGGAAGGCGGGCAGGTACATGTCGATGGCGAAGGGGCCGATCGCCGTCAGGGCGCCCATGAGAATGAGCCAGCCCGGCAGGGAGCCGCGGGAAGAGAGTGTTGGGGGCATGAAGATCGCGAAGGGTCGCGCGGGAAACACGGCGCGAGGGACAGGGTGCGCTGCGCTTTATTGCACGTTTTGCACCAAGCCAAAGACTGTATCACGGGGCACCTTACACGCAAATTGCAATAGATTTCCGATACAGTCTGTCGTGTCCGTACGTATTTCAGAGGAGATGCTGTGAGTCCTTTGTTGTCTGTTGTGGAACGCAAGCTCCAGGCCTTGCCCGTCACTGTCCAGCTGGTGCTGCCCGATGGCACCGTGGTGGGGCCGCCCGACCCCAAGGTCCGGTTTGTCACGCATGACAAGACGGCGCTGGCTCATCTGGCCGAAGGCGCGGTGGGGGTGCTGGGGCAGGACTACGTCGAGGGCCGCATCGATATCGAAGGCGCCATGCGCGACGTGATGGCGGCGGCGTCGGCGATGCTGCCGGGCTCGCCGGTGGATGCTGCCCGCGGCGGCTGGCTGACCGAGCTGGTGCGCAAGGTGATGTCGGTGTGGCGCCACTCCATCGAGCGCGACGCCCGCCAGATCGAGTTTCACTACGATCTTTCCGACGATTTCTACGCTTTGTGGCTGGACCCGCGACGGGTCTATTCCTGCGCCTATTACCGCACGCCGGACATGAACCTGGCGCAGGCCCAGGAGGCCAAGCTGGACCACATCTGCCGCAAGCTGCGGCTGCAGCCAGGCGAGCGCTTCCTGGATGTGGGCGCCGGCTGGGGCGGGCTGCTGCTGTGGGCCGCCGAGCACTACGGCGTGGATGCCACCGGGATTACGCTGTCGCGCAACCAGCATGCGCACGTGACCCGCTTGATCGAGGAAAAAGGCCTGGCCGGCCGCGTGCGGATGGAACTGCTGGACTACCGCAAGCTGGACGAGACCGCCCCTTACGACAAAATCGCGTCGGTCGGCATGTTCGAGCACGTGGGGCGGGCCCAGCTGGAAAGCTACTTCGCCAAACTGCGCCGCCTGCTCAAACCGGGCGGACTGATCATGAACCACGGCATTACCGCCGCAGGCGTCTACAACGCCGAGCTGGGCAACGGCATGGGCGAGTTCATCGAAAAGTACATTTTCCCGGGCGGCGAGCTGACGCATATCAGCGTGGTCATGGAAGCGATGACCAACGGCGGCCTGGAAGAGGTGGACGTGGAAAACCTGCGGCCCCATTACGCCCGCACGCTGTGGGCCTGGAGCGACGCGCTGGAGGCCCGCCTGCCCGAGGCCGCGCAGATTCTCGGGGGTGAGCAGGGCGCGCGCTCGCTGCGCGCCTACCGGCTGTACCTGGCGGGCTGCGCCATGGCGTTCGAGCACGGCTGGATTGCGTTGCACCAGATACTGGGCCAGCCGCCTGCCGGCGGGCGGGCCGACGAACTGGATAACCCGCCCGATCTGGCCTATCCCTGGCGGCGCGATTACATGTACGGGAACGCGGGCGGGCAGGGGAACTGAGCGCCGGGTGGCAGCGCTTGAGTCGGGGTCGTCTGCGCACCGATTCGAGCCTGCCAGGGGCGGCCTGGATCCTGAACATGGGCTGAATCAGACCGTTTTCGGATCTGATTCGGGTCTGATTTTGACCCTCAAATGTATTTATACGAACAAAATATTAACTAAATATTTCTTTATTTTTGTAGGACGATTTCCTAGGGAAAAACGCGGAATCGCCTCTTGGGTATCCGGGTTGTCCCGGACGGTTTTTGACCTGAATGTATCTTTTTTATTCAGGCTTGGGGTTGGGTGGTGCATCAATTTCGTTTAAGATGCTGCCTTCTTCGTTCAGTTTGCTCACTTTCTGTGGGTACTCGAAAACTCCGTTTTTGAGACCCCTGTCTTGCAAGACCCCGCACCCTGCGGATCCTCTTGTTGCTAGTGTCGGTCTGTATTGGCGGTTCTGCCCGTCTTCCGCACACCCCCTTAGCTCCATGGCACGGCCGGTTTCGCGCCGTCGTGTCCCTGAACCTATGGAGGCAAAAAGCCAATGCGTTTCACCCCCGTCAAGACCCTGGCCGCCGCGGCCGTCTTGTTTGCCTTTGCCGGTTCGGCCCAAGCCGCCGACGCCCCGCAATGCGAACTCAAGCGTCCGATCAATTTCGGCGCCATGAACTGGGAATCCAACCTGGTCCTGGTCGATGTTGAACGTTTCATCATGGAAAAGGGCTACGGCTGCAAAACCGAAACCTTGCCCACCGAAACCCTGCCCGCCCTGGCCGCGCTCGAGCGTGGCGACCTGGACATCAATACCGAGATCTGGCTGAACAGCGTCGCCGACCCCTGGGAGCGCGCTGAAAAGACCGGCCGCGTCAAGCGGATCGGCGACCTCTACATGGGGGGCGAAGCCTGGTACATCCCGCGCTACACGGCCGAGCGCCTGCCCGAACTGAAGTCCGCGGCCGACCTGCCCAAGTTCAAGGACCAGTTCAAGGACCCCGAGGAACCTGGCAAGGGCCGTTTCTACGGCTGCCCGGCGGGCTGGGGTTGCGAAGTCACCAGCACCAACCTGTTCCACGCCTTGAAGCTGGACGGCAGCTATACCCTGTACTCGCCCGGCACGGGCGCGGCCCAGAAGGCGGCGCTGATGTCGGCCTACAAGCGCAAGCAGAACGTGGTGTTCTATTACTGGTCGCCCACGCCGCTGGTGGGCGCCATGGACCTGGTCAAGCTGGACATGCCGCCCTACGACGCGGCCAAGCACAAGTGCCTGACGTCGCCCAAGTGCGCCAAGCCCGAGGCCAGCGCCTATCCCGACAATCCCGTTTTCACGGCCGTGAACACCAAGTTCTCGCAGGAAGCGCCGGTGCTGACCGAGTTCCTGTCGAAGGTGTCGGTGCCGCTGCCCGTGATGAACGAAACCCTGGCCCACATGGAAGCGTCCGGCGACGAGTCCGCCGCCGTGGCCAAGTGGTTCCTGAAGACCAAGCCCGACGTCTGGACCAAGTGGGTTCCGGCCGACGTGGCCGGGCGCGTCCAAAGCGCGCTGTAACCGCCCGCCGCCATCCTTGGCGGCGCAGCCGCCCGGGCATCCTCCGCCCGGGTGCGCCGCCAGTTGGACTTTTTCCCCTTGGGATGCCCCCAAGGGGAAAAAGCCCTTCGGCCGGCACAGGGCCCGCACAGGCGGGCGATGCGCAGGAGCATTTTCTCCTGCGCCAGCGGCACGCCTTTGCGGCGTACGCGCTGAAATGGAGTTCAAAGCATGTTTCCTGAAATTATTCCTGCCCGCCAAGTGCGGGGAGCCATCGACGGTTTCGTCGATCACCTGGTCACCAACTACGCCGACACGCTGGAAACGCTGTCGCAGCCGGTGCTGCACGCGCTGGTCTGGCTGGAGCAGTTGCTGCGCAGTTCGCCCTGGTGGGCGGTCGTGGGCGTGACGGTCGTCATCGCCTGGCTGGTCAGCCGCCGTATCGGCCTGAGCCTGGCCATGGGCGCGCTGCTGTGCGTGATCGGCGTGCTGGGCCTGTGGGACGCCGGCATGCAGACGCTGGCGCTGATGATCATGGCGGCCGGCCTGTCGGTCGTAATCGGCATCCCGCTGGGCGTATTGATGGCGCGTGTGAACTGGCTGCGGTCGGTCATGCTGCCGGTGCTGGACGTGATGCAGACCATGCCCAGCTTCGTGTACCTGATTCCGGTGGTGATGCTGTTCGGCCTGGGCAAGATCCCCGCCATCATCGCCACGGTGATCTACGCCGTGCCGCCGCTCATCCGCCTGACCGACCTGGGCATCCGCCTGGTCGACCGCGAAGTGCTGGAAGCCTCGCGTGCCTTCGGCGCCAATCCGCGCCAGCAACTGTTCGGCGTGCAACTGCCGCTGGCCTTGCCCAACATCATGGCGGGCATCAACCAGACCACGATGATGGCGCTGTCGATGGTGGTGATCGCGTCCATGATCGGCGCGCGCGGCCTGGGCTATGAAGTGTTGCTGGGCATCAACCGTCTGGAGGTGGGTCGCGGCCTGCTGGCCGGACTGGGTATCGTGGTGTTGGCCGTGCTGTTCGACCGGATCACGCAATCGTATGGACAGCGCATGCGCATGGGAGGCCAGCGATGAGCAAGATTGAAGTCAAGAACATCTACAAGATTTTCGGGCCGCATCCCAAGAAGTGGCTCAAGGCGGCGCAGGATGGCATGACCAAGGAAGCGCTGCTGGCCGAAAGCGGCCACACGCTGGGCCTGCGCGACATCAGCCTGTCGATCGAAGAGGGCAGCATCTACGTCATCATGGGCCTGTCGGGTTCCGGCAAGTCGACGTTGATCCGCCACTTCAATCGCCTGATCGAACCCAGCGCGGGCCACATCCTGGTCGATGGCGTGGACGTGGTCAGCCTGAACAAGCGCGACCTGGAAACCTTCCGTCAGAAAAAGATGAGCATGGTGTTCCAGCGCTTCGGGCTGTTCCCGCACCGCACCGTGCTGGACAACGCCGCCTACGGCCTGACGGTGCAGGGCGTCGGCCGCGCAGAACGCGAAAAGCGTGCGCGTGAGTGGCTGGACCAGGTGGGCCTGTCGGGTTTCGAGCAGCAATATCCGCATCAACTGTCCGGCGGCATGCAGCAGCGTGTGGGCCTGGCGCGGGCGTTGGCCACCGACGCCGAAATCCTGCTGATGGACGAAGCGTTCTCGGCGCTGGACCCGTTGATCCGCCGCGAGATGCAGGATCAGCTGCTGCAACTGCAATCCAAGCTGAACAAGACCATCGTCTTCATTACCCACGATCTGGACGAAGCGCTGCGCCTGGGCAACCGCATCGCCATCCTGAAAGACGGCGAACTGGTGCAGGAAGGCACGCCCGAGGACATTCTGTTGAATCCAGCCAACGATTACGTGCAATCGTTCCTGCAGGACGTGAACCGCACCAAGGTGCTGAACGCGACCCACGCGGTGAACCCGGCGCGCCTGACGCTGACGATGCGTTCGCGCCCCGCGCACGCCGTGGACCGCATGCGCGCGCTGAACTACGAGTATGCGCCCGTGCTGGACGGCAAGCGCCTGGCCGGTGTGCTGACGCTGGTGGCGGCCGAGCAGGCCGTGCGGGAAGGCGGGCGCGACGTGTCGCGCTTTGTCGAGGACCTGGCGTCGGTGCCGGCCACGGCCGGGTTGGGCGAAGTGCTGGCGCAACTGGTGCACAGCGATCAGCCGGTGGCGGTGACGGGCGAGAACGACGAGTTCCTGGGCATGCTGTCGCGCAAGAAGGTGGTCGAGCTGGTGACGCCGGTGCTGACCGAATCGGCAGCCGATGGTGCGGCAGCCGGTGCTGCGGCAGCCGGTGCTGCGGCAGCCGGTGCTGCGGCGGGCGACGCCCCGGCGGCCGATGCCGCGGTGGCAGCCGATGCCACCGCCCTGGCGCCCGAAGCGGCAGGCCAGCCCCTGGAAGGCCAGCCCCAGCCCGCCAAGCGCGGCGAGGCGGCATGACCCCGGCTTGACGGCGGCCGCCCCGCGCGGCCGGACTTGCGCGCGGGGCCAGTCCGGATATGATGGCTGGCCGGCTATCTTTGCCGGGCTGCCTCTATTCGGAATATCGGAACCCGTCATGCCTATTTTGAATGTCCAGATCATGCAGGGCCACTCGGCCGCCCAGAAGGCCGCGCTGCTGAAAGCCGCCTCGCAGGCGGTCGTGGAAAGCATTGCCGCGCCGCTGGCCAGCGTGCGCATCGTGCTGCAGGAAATCCCGGCTGACAACGTGATCGTGGCGGGTGAAATCGGCAAGGCCATGGCGCGTGTCGATGCGGCCCTGATCGAAGGCCGCGACGAGGCGAAGAAATCGGCCCTGATCGCGGCGCTGAACCAGGCGGTGTGCGCCAGCATCGGTATTTCCGGCGAAGACGTGCGTGTGCTGATCCGCGACGTGCCCAAGACCGACATGGGCGTGGCCAATGGCCTGAGCGCCAAGGCCGCCGGCCGCTAAGGCCTGCGCGAAACTGCTTTCAGTGTTGACAGGCCCCAGGGCGGACATGACGAACGGCAAGGAAAAAGGCTCCGTCACCGTTGACGACGTGGCGGCCGAGGCGGGCGTGTCCATCAAGACCGTCTCGCGGGTGTTGAACAACGAGCCCAACACCAGCGAGAAGACCCGTGCCAAGGTCATGGCGGCGATCGCGCTGCTGAAGTACCAGCCCAATCCGTCGGCCCGCCGCCTGGCCAGCAAGCGCTCGGACCTGATCATGCTGGTCTACGACAATCCCAGCGACAACTACCTGATCAACGTCCAGCAGGGCGCGCTCGACGCCTGCAAGCGCTATTTCTACAGTCTGCTGCTGCATCCCTGCGACTACCGCGCGCCCGACCTGGCCGCGCAGATCGAGCAATCGGCGCGTCAGCATGCCTGTGCCGGGCTGGTGTTGACGCCGCCGCTGTCGGACGTGCGCGGCCTGATCGATGCACTGGACCAGGGCGACGTGCCGTTTGTGCGGCTGGCGCCCAGTTCCCCCAGCATCAGGGGCCTGGAGGTCAGCACCGACGACCGCTCGGCCGCGCGTGACATGACCCGCTACCTGCTCGACCTGGGCCACCGGCGCATCGGCTTCGTGGCCGGGCATCCCGACCATGGCGCCGTTGGCGGGCGCCTGCAAGGCTACCGCGACGCGCTGGCCGAACAAGGCGTCGCGTACGACGCCGGCCTGGTGGCGCAAGGCCTGCATTCCTTCGATTCCGGCGTCCATTGCGGACAGCGCCTGCTCGACCGCCCCGACCGCCCCAGCGCGATTTTCGCGGCCAACGACGACATGGCGGCCGGCGTGTTGTACGTGGCCCATGCGCGCGGCATCAAGGTGCCGGCGGAACTGTCGGTGGCCGGTTATGACGACACGCCGCTGTCGCGCCAGACCTGGCCCAAGCTGACGACCCTGCGCCAGCCGATCCGCGATATGGCGTATGCGGCGGTGGAACAACTGGCCTCGCGCGAGCCGCAGGCGCGGGTGCGGACGCTGGGGTACGAGATCGTCGTACGCGACTCGACCCGGCCGCCTGCCGGATAGCTGCCTACGCCTCAACCCAGGCGGCGGTGCACGTCGTCCTGCGGCACGTAGCCGATGCTGGCTTGTCCGCCGGTCACATCCCAGACGCTGCCCTGGTTGGCGGACACGCCATTGACCGTGACGCTGCCGTCGGGCCAACCGGCGCAATCCGCCGTCAGGGCGGCGATGAGCAGGCGTTCGAAATCCTCGTTGGACAGCCACATCCCGTGGAACCATGCCAGCGCGCGGCGGGCCGGCTCGTCGAGCGCGGCGGGCGCGCGCTGGTGCGCCACGCCGGAGTAGGTGATGTCGCGCGGATCGTTCTCGCCCGGCAGGATCCAGCCGATGCGCGCCAGCACGGTGGACAGGCGGCCTTGCGTCACGGCCGAGTAGGCGCGGCACAGGCGTTCGCCCATCACCTTGGACGTGCCATAGGCCAGCGAATGCACGTCGCGCTCGCCATCAAACCAGCGTGTGCCGGGGGCCGGTTCGGTCGTGGCGGTGAGCTTGCCCGGCCCGAGGGTGCCGGCCAGCGGCGGGTCCTTGTAGCCGCCCATCGCATGGTTGGACGATGAATACATCAGCCGGCGTACGCCGTGCGTGGCGGCGGCGGTGAGCACGTTCAGGGTCATGTTGTAGGAACCCAGCGCTTCTTCCCAGCTGGCGTCGGGCGTCGAGTGCCGCGCCGCCAGATGCACGACGGCGTCCACGCCCGTGAAATGGCGGGTCCAGACGGGATCCGGGCGCTCCAGATCGGCGGCTATCAGCGTCAGGCGGTCGCGCACTTCGGGGCTGAAGGCGGTGTCATCCGCGGACAGGTCGATGCCGATCAGGTGCTCGCACCAGGGCTGGCGTGCCAGGATGGCCAGCGCCTTGCGGCCGAGCTGGCCGGTGGCGCCGGTGACGACGATGCGGGCGGGGGGCAGGGGAGAGGTCACGGTGAAAGCTTCCGGTTCAAGGCAAGGGGCAAAGGCAGGCGGGCGACGCCAGGGGGTGGGGCTCGCCCAGCGCGCGCGCCAGACCGGTGGCCGGGTCCAGGCGCAGCGCGCGGATGAAGTGGTCGTCCTGGGAGGCGACCAGGAGGAACGTGCCGTCGGGCGTGAGTGCGATGTCGCGGGGCGCACGGCCGCCGACGGCAATGAAGCCGGCAAGGTCGAGCCAGGGCGCGCTGCGGCGCAGGCGGTAGACGGCAACGCTGTCGTGGCCGCGGTTGGCGGCGTACAGCCATTCGCCGTTGGGATGCAGGCGCACGGCCGAGGCGGTGTTCTCGCCGCGCCAGCCGCGCGGCAGCGTGCTGGCGCGGGCCAGTTCACGCGCCGGTTCGTCGAGCGCATATAGGGCCACGGTATTCGACAGTTCTTCCACCACGGCGGCCAGCAGGCCGTCCTGCGTCAGGGCCAGGTGGCGCGGTCCGGCGCCTGGCCGCGTGCGCAATTCACGCAACGGGGTGGGCGCCAGGCCGTCCGTCTGCACGCGATGGCAGGCAATCGTGTCGGTGCCCAGGTCGCACAGGTAGACCCGCGTGCCGTCCGGAGACGGCGAGGCGTAGTGCACGTGCGGCCGTTCCTGCCGATCCGCGCGCGGGCCCGCACCGCGGCGCGCGATGACCTGCGGCGCGCCCAGGGGCAGGCCATTGCCATCCAGCGCATAGCACAGCAGTTCGCCGGAACCGTAGTTCGATACGTATAGCTGCCGCGCGGCCAGGTTGACGCTGACGTGGCACGGCGCGCTGCCGGGGATATCGATGCGGCCGATGGCGCGCAGGGCCGCGCCGCCGCCTTCGATCGCAAAGATCTCCAGCGCCGCGTCGCGTTCCTGCTCGCTGACGCTGTAGAGCCGGCCGGCGGCCGCGCACAGGTACGAAGGATTGACCGGGCCGCTCAGCGCCTGCCGTTCATGCAACGTGGCTGTCGCGCCGTCGAAGGCCAGCAGGTGGATGCCTAGGCCGCGGCCCTGCACATGAGGCAGGCTCTCGGTATAGGTGCCGACGGCAAGCAGGCAACTGCCGGGCGCGTGGGGGAAGGGCGCATCATGCACGTTCGGGCCTCGTCGCGACGTCGATCCATACCGCCAGCACCAACACGGCGCCCTTGACGATCATCTGCCAGGAGGTGTCCACGTTCATCTGCTGCATGCCGTTATCCAGACTGGCCATGACCAGCGCGCCGATGAGCGCACCGTACACCGTGCCCGATCCTCCGCGCATCGAGGTGCCACCGATGAAGCAGGCGGCGATGGCGTCGAGCTCGCCGCCCACGCCGGCCGACGGCGAGCCGGCGGCCGAGCGTGCGGTGGTGACGATGCCGGCGAAGGCACACATCAACCCCATCAACATGAACACCATCAGCTTGACGCGCTGGACGTTCACGCCCGACAGGCGGCTGGCGTCGACGTTGCCGCCGACCGCGTAGACGTGGCGGCCAAACACGGTCTGTGTGGAGATCCACGAGAACACGCCCAGCAGGACCAGCAGGATCAGTACGGGTAGCGGCACGCCGTGGGCCTGGTTCAGCACCAGCACGAAACCGGTGGCCGCGATAGCGATGGCGCCGATCTTCAGGCCGTCGATCCAGCGCGGCGCCACCTCCAGCCCCAGCCGGCGATGGCGGCGGCGTCGCGCCAGCGTCAGGCCGCAGGCCAGGGAGACGATCAGTGCGGCAATGACCCAGGACAAGGCCGGCGGCACGAAGGCCTGGGCAATGGCGCCCAGATCGTCGGGCACCGGCGCGATGGTGACGCTGTCGGTGCTCAGCTGCACCAGGCCGCGATAGGCCAGCATACCGCCCAGGCCCACAATGAAGGACGGCACCCGCAAGCGGGTGGTGAGGCAGCCGTTGATCAGGCCGAACCCGGCGCCGGCGGCCAGCACCACGGCCACCGACAGCCAGGTGTTCCAGCCCAGGTTGACGGTCAGGATGGCGACCAGGCCGCCCAGCAGGCCGAGCAAGGAGCCCACCGACAGGTCGATTTCGCCGGCGATGATGACCAGCACCATGCCGCAGGCCAGCATGCCGGTCACCGACATCTGCAGCAGCAGGTTGGAAATGCTGTTGGGCCGCAGGAAGCTGCCATGGGTCTGGTGCCAGAAGAACAGCCAGATCATGCCCAGCGCCAGCAGCATGGCCAGCAATTTGTGGCGCGCAAACAGCTGTCGCAGTGGCGGATGGCCGCCGCGCGGCCGGGGGTCGGAAGAGGAGGAAGCGAGCATCTGGGTCATGGGGTTCAGGCGGCGTGCCGCGGCGGTTCGGAGTGGAGGGCGGCGGCCAGCACGCGTTCCTGCGTCAGGCCCTGGATGGGGAAATCGCCCGTGATGCGGCCGGCATTCATGACCAGAACGCGATCGCTCATGCCGAGGATCTCGGGCAGTTCCGAGGACACCATGATGATTGCCACGCCGCGGTCGGCCAGGTCGAAGATCATCTTGTAGATGTCGTATTTGGCGCCGATGTCCACGCCGCGCGTCGGCTCGTCCAGGATCAGCACCTTGGGATTCTTCAGCGCCATCTTGGCCAGCACCACTTTCTGCTGGTTGCCGCCGGACAGGCTCGCCACCGGCAGGCCGGGGCTGGCGGTCTTGATGCGCAGGCGCGTGATTTCGCGTTCCACCGTTGCCAGCTCCGAGTCCCCGTCGACACGCGCGGCGCGGGCGTGGTCGGCCAGGCTGGCCAGGGTGATGTTCTCGGCCACGCTCATCAGCGGCACGATGCCATGGCGCTTGCGATCTTCGGGCACCAGGCACAGTCCGTGGGCGATGGCGTCGGCGGGCGAGGTGATGCGTACCGGTTCGCCCGCGACCCATACCTGGGCAGTGCTGCGGCCGGCATAGGCGCCGTAGATCGCCGACACGAGTTCGGTGCGCCCCGCGCCCACCAGCCCGGCGATGCCGAGGATTTCGCCGGCGCGCACCTGCAAGGCGGCGTCGTCGACGCGCTTGCGCCGCGGATTGGTCACGTCCCAGCAGGTCACGCCGCGCGCTTGCAGCATCACCGCGCCGGGTTGGCGTTCGGTGCGGGGAAAGCGGGACTCGAGCGCGCGGCCGACCATCAGGCCGATGATGCCGTCTTCGTCCAGCGTATCGGCCGGACGGGTGGCGATGTGCTGGCCATCGCGGATCACCGTGATGGTGTCGCAGACCCGCTTGACCTCATCCAGTTTGTGCGAGATGTAGATGCAGGCCACGCCGGCGCGCTTGAGGTCATCGATAATGGCCAGCAGCACCTCGATTTCCTGGGCGCTGAGCGAAGAGGTCGGCTCGTCGAAAATCAGCAGCCGGGCTTGTTTGGCCAGCGCCTTGGCGATCTCGAACAGCTGCTGGTGGCCGTTGCCGTAGTTCATGACCGGTGCGGCCACGTTGACGTCGGTGAGCTTCAGGCGCGCCAGCAGCTCGGCTGCGCGCCGGTGCATGGCGGGATAGTCCATGCGGCCGCCGGGCAGTCGTATTTCGTTGCCCAGGAAGATGTTCTCGGTGACGCTCAATTGCTGCACCAGCATCAGCTCCTGGTGCAGGATGACGATGCCGGCGCGCTCGCTGTCGCGAGTCGAGCGCGCGCGCAGTTCGCGGCCTTCCCACATTATCCGGCCGGCGTAGCTGCCGTGGGGATAGACGCCGGACAGCACCTTCATCAGCGTCGACTTGCCGGCGCCGTTCTCGCCGCAAAGGCCCAGGCATTCGCCGGGCCGCACGCTCAGGCTGACGCCCGAGAGCGCGCGCACGCCCGAGAACGCCTTGACGATGTCGCACATTTCAAATAGCGGCTGCCGTGGATCCATGGTGCGCTTCCTTGCTACTTGCCCGCGATCTGGTCAGCGGTGTAGAAGCCGTCCTTGACCAGGATGTCGATATTGTCGCGCGTGACCAGCACGGGCTTGATCAGCAGGGAATCGACCTGGCCCTTGCCGTTGTCGAGCTTGGCGTTGAAGGCGGCAGGTTTGCCCTGCACGAGGTCGACGGCCATCTGCGCGGCGGCCTCGGCGATGGCCTTGATCGGTTTGTAGACCGTCATGGTCTGCGTGCCGGCGGCCACGCGGCGTACGCCGGCAAGATCCGCATCCTGACCCGACACCGCAACCTTGCCCGCCAGTTTCTGGCTTGCCAGCGCCTGGATCGCGCCGCCGGCCGTGCCGTCGTTGGAGGCGACGATGGCCTGAATGTCGTTGTCGTTGGCGTTCAGCGCGTTCTCGATGATGGTCTGGGCCTTGGACGGGTCCCATTCGGGCGTCCATTGCTCGCCCACGATGGTGATGTCGCCTTTGGCGACCAGCGGTTTGAGCACGTTCATCTGGCCCTCGCGGAACATGCGCGAGTTGTTGTCGGTGGCGGCGCCGCCCAGCAGGTAGTAACGGCCTTTGGGCACCGCGTCGACCATGCCCTGCGCCTGCATCTCGCCGACCTTGATGTTGTCGAACGACACGTAGCCATCCAGCGGCGCGCCCAGGATCAATCGGTCGTAGGCGATGACCTTGATGCCATTTCGATGCGCCTTGGCGATGGCGCTGCCCAGCACCTTGGAGTTGAAGGGCACGATGACCAGCGCGTCCACGCCTTCGGCGATCAGGTTCTCGACCTGCGCGATCTGGCGCGATTCGCTGGCGTTGGCCGATTGCACGTTGACCTTGGCCCCCAGCGCGGTGGCCGCCTCGACGAAGTAGTTGCGGTCGCGGGTCCAGCGTTCGACTCGCAGGTCGTCGATGGAAAAGCCGATCACGGGAGCCGTTTTGCTGGCATGGGCGGCGTGGGCGGCGAACAGCGCGGCGGGCAGTGCCAGCGCGCAGGCCAGCAGGCGGCGCAGGATTGGGGTCATGTCTGTCTCCTTGTGGCGCGATGCGCTCAGAATGTGATGCCGGTCTTCAGGCCTACGATGAAGGCGTCGTGGTTGGCGCTGGTGCCCCCTGGATGCCTGATGTACTGCAGATTGGGCCGCAGGTAAATGGACGGGATGGGCGACCAGCTGTAATACGCCTCGGCCACATACTCGTAGCCGTCGCCGACCTTGGTAGTGGTGCCCAGGCGCTGGTCCTGCTGGCGCACGTAGTCGGCGTAGCGTCCGTTGTTGTGCGTGGCGCCGACCGCCACGCCGATGACATCGCGTGCCTGGCCAAAGGGTCCCTTGTACTGCAGGCCGAGCGCGATCTGGTGGTCCTGCGCCGCCGTATTGCGATCGGCCTGCGAGACATTCAGGAACACCGAGGCGCCGCGGCCGCCGGCGGTGCCGCTGACCTGCTGTTCGAAGTTGATGTAGATCCCGTACTGGCCGCTGCGCTCGCGCGGCGCCAGGCCGGTTTCACCGCGCGGGGCGTGGTTGACGTCCTGGTACAGGTCCGCACCGTCGGAGGTGTTGTACCAGGCGCCGAATTTGTACGAGCCGGGCAGGCCGTTCACCGCCGGCAACCAGCCGAATTCCAGCGGAATCAGGGCCCCGGTGGTACCGCCGGGGTTGTCCAGCGACAGACCGTGGCGGCGCGCATAGCCGTCGTCGACATAGTTCGGGTTGACCTGGTAGACGCCGGCCTGCACGTAGGTCTGTTCCGACGTGCTGACTTTCAGGCGCGTGGCCCACTGGCTGGTGGGCCAGTTGACCCAGTAGCTGCCGACCAGGTTGCCGGGTTGCGAACCGCAGAAGGTCAGGTTCTGGAAGTCGCAGGAGAAGCTGGCGAAATCCTCGCCCACGGTCAGCCGGCCGATCTTCCATTGCACACGATTGTCCAGGAAGGACTGGTTCAGCCAGAACTGCGTCATGTGCCAGGTCTGCCCGCGGCCGTAGACCTCCTGGATCAGCATGTTGTTGCCGATGCCGGCGTCGGCGCCCAGGTTGCGGCCGTTGCGGTCGGTGATAGTCATCTGGAAAGTGCCGCCGTGCCAGCCGAGCAGCTTGTCCAGGTCCATGGTGGCGCCGAACACCCATTGATCGGTATAGCGGGTCAGCCTGTCCTGGCCGCCGCTGAAATTGTGTGCGGCTTCGCCCGTGTAGCCCAGGTTCAGGGTGACGCCGCGGTCGGCCAGGCTGGTGCGCAATCCGCCCCAGTCGCCGAACAGGTAAGGGCTGGTCTGCAGGTCGTACGCCCGGGCGGACGGGGCGCCGGCCGACAGCAGGCCGGCCAGGCACAGCGCGAACAGGAAGCGGCGGGAACGGCGAGGCCGCAGGGGCGCGCCGGTGCCTGCCACTGCCGTGAAGCAGGGAGGTATTGCCATGACTTTGTCTCCTGTCGCCGCCCGTGCACCAGGCCGTCGCGGCTTGTTTTTCGTGTCCGGTGGGTGCCGGCGAAACTAGTGTCTGTAAAATTGACAGCGCTGTCAATTATGTTGGGGACTAGGGATTGCCCGGGGGGGACCGCCGTTTT
Organism: Achromobacter sp. ASV32; assembly: GCF_016428805.1. Taxonomy (GTDB): domain Bacteria; phylum Pseudomonadota; class Gammaproteobacteria; order Burkholderiales; family Burkholderiaceae_B; genus Achromobacter. The sequence goes on along the minus strand of NZ_JAELTJ010000020.1, from coordinate 18,673 downwards.
AAAGCGCTTTGCTCAGAGGGAAGGAGGCAGACTTAAGGGCCGCGCAGAGGCGGCCCAAGGGAGGCTCAGGGGGATTGCCCGATGACCGGCCTGCCCGGAGGGTGAGTACCCCAATGCGCGCCTTTCTGCGTTGCCAATGCTCGCCGGGGGCCGGCCACGACTGCGCTTCGCGCCTTGATAGCCACGCATTTGGGGACTCATGCGAGGCCCCTTCCAGTGGGAACAGGCCCTAGTCCAGTTTGACGCCGGCTTCCTTGATGACAGCGCCCCAGCGTTGGATCTCGCTCTTGATGTAGGCGCCGTATTCCTGCGGTGTCGATCCCAATGCCTGCGCGCCCTGCACCTTGAGCTGCTTTTGCATCTGCTCGGATTGCAGGGCGCGGCGGATTTCGGCATTCAGTTTCTGGACGATCGCATCCGGCGTGCCGGTGGGCACGACCACGCCCTGCCAGGCCCCCATCTCGAAGCCGGGCGCCACGGTCTCGGCCACGGTCGGCACGTCGGGCAACTGTTCGCTGCGTTCGCGGCTGGTGACAGCCAGCGCCCGCAGCTTGCCTTCGCGGATGAAACCCAGCGAATCGTTCAGGGTGTTGGTCATGAGCTGCACCTGGCCGCCGACCAGATCCGTCATGGCCGGTGCGCTGCCGCGATAAGGCACGTGCACCGCGTCGATCTGCAACGAGCGCAGCAGGAGCAGGGCGCCCAGATGCGTGACGTTGCCCGCGCCGGCCGAGCCATAGGACAGCTTGCCGGGGTGCTGGCGTGCATAGTCGACGAAGCCTTGCGCGTCCTTGGCGGGCACGGAGGGATGCACCAGCAACACCAGTGGAATGACGGCGGTGGACGAGACCGGCGCGAAGTCCTTGACCGGGTCGAACGCCAGCGATCGGTACAGGTTGGGGCTGAGCGCGATCGATGAGGTGTTGTACAGCACCGTGTAGCCGTCGGGCTTGGCCGCCGCGGCGTACTGCATGCCGATGTTGCCGTTGGCGCCGCCCTTGTTTTCCACCACCACCGTCTGGCCCATCTGGTCGGTCAACTGCTTGGCCAGCACCCGCGCTACCAGGTCGGTCGGGCCGCCCGGCGGGAACGGCACGACCAGGGTAATGGGGCGTTCGGGCCAGGCGGCGTGGGCAGCGGGGGCGCCGGCCAATGCCAGGGCGGCCAACAGGGCCGCGCGCAATGCGTGCTTCATGGGTTGTCTCCTTGTGCTGTTTTTGAAAATGAGGCCAGGGCTCGCGATATGTCGCGGCCTCGGCCTCAGCGCGGCAGCGTCCTCTGCACGGGAAGCTTGTCCGCTGGATGCCGGGAACGGGGCTTCAGCCGGCAGCCGGGTCCGGCCGGCCCGCCAGCATGCGCGTGGCGGTGTAGGTCATGACGGGCTTGCCGTGCTGGTTGAACACGTCGATGCGGGACGTGACGACCGCGCGGTTGTGCTGCGAGGTCGGGCGCACGCCGGTGACTTCGATCTCGGCCCAGACGGTGTCGCCGGCCACCACGGGCGCCAGCATTTTCTTGTGCACCTCCAGCAGCGCCAGGCCGGTGCCTTGCACCATGCCTTGCATGATCAGGCCTTCGATCAGTCCATAGGTCAGGGCGCCCGGCGCGGGCCGGCCCTGGATCGCGCCATGCGCGTAGGTGGCGTCGATGAAGATCGTTTCCAGCATGCCGGTAACGCTGATGAAGTTGACGATGTCGGTCTCGGTAACCGTGCGGCGGAACGTGCGAAAGCGCTGGCCGACGGCCAGGTCTTGCCAGTAGTAGCCCTGGCCGAGTTGGGCGGGGGCGTTGCGGTCTGGATTCATGCGGAGTCCTTGAGAGGGGCGGGAAGGGTGTCGGCCTGTTGCGCGGCGCCGGTGTGCAGCAGCGCGTCGATCCCTGCGTCGTCCAGACCGGCCTGGCGCAGCACGTCGCGGGTGTGTTCGCCCAGCCGCGGCGGCATCGCCGCGGGCACGTCCGAGCGCGCCAGCCGTACCGGATTGCGCGTAAAGCGGTAGTGGCTGCCGGAAGCGCTTTGCAGCGGCTGGAAGAAGTCCACGCTACGCAGATGCGGGTCGGTCTCCAGGTCCTGCAGGCGGTTGACCGGCGCGGCGGGAATTTCCAGCTTTTCGCACAGGGCCAACCAGTGGGCGGTGGGGTGTTCGGCGACGATGCCGGCCTGCAGTTCGTAGAGCGTTTCGATGTGCCGCGTGCGCGCCGCGATGCCAATGAAGCGCGGGTCCGCCGCCAGGTCGGGGTGGCCGGTGGCCTGGAAGAAATCCCGCCAGTGCGCATCGGTGTAGGGCATCAGGCAGACGTGACCATCGGCCGTGCGGCAAGGCTTGCGCCAGGGTGTCAGCACGCGCGGATACCCGGCTTGGCCATCCGTGTCGGCCAGGTGCCGGCCATAGTAGTGCTCGACCAGCACGTACGAGGCCATGCTTTCGAACATGGGCACTTCCAGTTGCTGGCCCAGGCCGGTGCGCTCGCGTTGGAACAGCGCGGCCAGGATGGCATGCGCGGCGATCAGGCCGCAGGTCTTGTCGGCCGCCACGGTGGGCAGGTAGCGCGGCGTGCCGGTCTGGCGGTCCGCCAGGTCGGCAAAGCCGGACAGGCCCTGGATGATGTCGTCGTAGGCAGGGCGGCCGTCGTAGGCGCCACCCGCGCCAAAACCGTACAGGCCGGCGTACACCAGCCGCGGGTTGCGGGCACACAGCGTGTCGGGATCCAGGCCCAGCGCCGCCATCTTGGCCGGCCGCATGCTGTGCATCAGCACGTCGGCCTGATCCACCAGGGTCAGCAGCGCCTGGCGGGCGCCCGCCTGTTTCAGGTCCAGCACCGCGCTGCGCTTGTTGCGGTTCAAGCCCAGGAAAATGGCGGCCAGGCCAGGCTCTTGCGCGGGGCCGGTGTGGCGGGTGGAATCGCCGCCGGGCGCTTCGATCTTGATGACGTCGGCGCCGTAGTCCGCCAGGATCTGCGAGGCATAGGGGCCGAACACCACGGACGTCAGGTCCAGTACGCGCACGCCACCGAGCGCGGCGGTGTGCGGCAGGGCGGAAGGGGCAGGGGCAGGGGAAGTCATGGCGGCCATGCTATCGGCGCGGCGTATACGCGTCTAATATGGCTTCGGTATTGCTTGATATGGAATCTGTTATGGCCATCGATTTACGGCAGCTCCGGCAGTTCGTCACCATCGCCGAACTGGGAAGCTACCGCCGCGCCGCGGACACGCTGCACATCGCGCAACCTGCCTTGTCGGTGTCGATCCAGAAACTCGAGCATGCGGTGGGCGTGCCGTTGCTGGTGCGTGGCGCCAAGGGTGTGACGCTGACGCCGGCCGGCCAGGCCTTGATGGCCGATGCCCGGCGCGCGCTGTTCCATACCGACCAGGCGCGCCAGGCCGCCCGCCGGGTGGCGTTGGGTGAATGGGGCACGTTGCGGCTGGGATTCGTCGGCTCGGCGACCTACATGCTGCTGCCGCGCTGCCTGCCGGTGTTTCGCGCGGCCTATCCGGATCTGCAGCTGGAGTTGCGCGAAGACAGCACGGTGGGCCTGGTGGCGATGCTGCGCGCCAACGAGATCGATGCCGGCCTGGTGCGCGGGCCGTTGGCCGAGGATCCCGCGCTGGATTCCTGGGTGGTCGAACGCGACGACCTGATCCTGGCCGTGCCGGCGGGCCATCCGCTGGCGCAAGCCGCGCCGGTCAGCCTGGCCCGCGCGCGTTCGGAAAGCTTCGTGATGTATTCGCCCGCCAAGGTACCGGGCTTGCATGGCGTGGCGCAGGCGCTGTGCCGCAAGGCGGGCTTTTCACCGCGGATCAGCCAGGAAGCGATCCAGGTGCAGACGCTGGTCAGCCTGGTGGCCAGCGGCATGGGGCTGGCGCTGGTGCCCGGCGTGACGCGCGCGTATTCCACGCCGCACGTGGCGTTCGTGCCGCTGGCCGATGCCGATGCGCGCGAGGCATTGGCGCTGTCGCTGGTAACGCATCACGACACCTCGTGCGCGTCGGTGCTGCGGCTGCGCGACAGCATGCTGGCGCAGGCGGCATGACGCGCCGCGCCTGAGCGATCTGGCGGCCAGGCCCTAGGCGGCTTCCTTGTCGAACAGGGCGCTGCGCAGATAGGACACGGCATCGGCGTCATCGGCCAGCGCTTGCGCGCCGATGCGCGCGTGCCAATAGGATTCGGAACCCGCCGCCAGACGCCATTCGCGCAGCCGCCGCGTGTACAACTGCAGGTCGAATTCCTCGGTGACGCCGATGGCACCGTGCACCGCATGCGCGATGTCGGCCACGCGGGGCACGGCCTGGCTGGCGCGGGCCTTGCCCAGCGCGGCCAGCAGCGGTTGCGGCAGGCCGGCACGGCCCTGGAACGCCAACTGCGCCGCCATGCGCGCCGCCCACACCTGTTCGGCCATGATGCTGATCTGCTGTTGCACGGCCTGGAAGCGGCCGATGGGCTTGCCGAACTGGCTGCGTTGATTGGGGTAGTCCAGCGTCATGGCCAGCACGCGCTCCATCGCGCCGGCGATCAGCGTGGCGTAACCGGCGGCCGCCAGGGTTTCCAGCGTGGGCAAGCCGGCGGGCGCGTCGATGCGCTCGCGCGTGTCCAGCGGCCAGCGCGCAGGCAGGGCCAGGCTGCCATGCACGCCGCCGCGTTCGAGGGTGGCAGCCGCGGCCGGCAACAGCCAGGCGTGGCCGTCGATGTGCGCCAGGACGTGATCGGCGCAGCGGATCCAGGGCACGTTCGTCGCGACCGCCTGACCGGCGTGCACCGCCCAGCCTTGCGGCGCCAGCGCGATAGACCCCGCGGCTTGGGGGTGGCCCGCGCGCGCCAGCCAGGCGCGCGCCAGCACGGTGTCGACGACGGGATAGGGGCACAGGTGACGGCCGGTGGCCAGCGCAAGCGGCAGGACGTCGGCCAGTGCCAGGCCGGCGCCGCCCTGTGCCTCGGGCACCAGCGCGTCCGCAAAGCCGGCCGCTTCGCAGGCTTGCCAGGCCGTCGCGGGCGCCTGGCCGTGTTCGGCCTGGCGGATCAAGTGCGGCGTGCAGGTCTGTGCGAACAGGCGTTCGGCGGCATCGCCAAAAAGAGAGTCCATGACGTGTCCTTATCGAAGGCCGAGGCCGCGCGCGATGATGCCGCGCAGGATTTCGCGGGTGCCGCCGCGCAGCGAGAAAGTGGGGGCGACCTGATCCAGGTAGGCCAGCGTGCGCGCGAGCGGCGGGGGCATGGGCTGCTCGGGCCGCCGCCCCAGGGCATCCGTGATCAGCCTGGGGATGTCCTGTTCCAGTTCGGTGCCCAGGTCCTTGACCAGCGCCGCTTCGATGGCCGGGCTTTGTCCGGCCGCCAGTTTGCCCGCCACCGCCAGCGACAGGGCGCGCAGCACGGCCATCTGCGACAGGATGCTGCCCAGCAGCGCGTGGTCCGTATCGTCGGCGCCGCGGCCGCGGCAGTGCGTCAGCCAGCATTGCAGCAGCGCGATGCTCGAATACAGGCGTTCCGGGCCGCTGCGCTCGAACGCCAGTTCGGCATTCACCTGGGCCCAGCCCGCGCCTTCCTCGCCGATCAGCGCATCGGACGCCAGCACCACGTTGTCGAAGAACACTTCCGAGAAATGTGCGTCTCCCGCCAGGTCCCGGATGGGGCGAACCGACACGCCCGGCAGCGACAGGTCGACGATGACCTGGGACAGGCCCTGGTGCCGGTCTTCGGGCGTGCCGGACGTGCGCACCAGCGCGATCATGTAGTGCGAGCGATGCGCGTTGGTGGTCCAGACCTTGCTGCCGTTCAACCGCCAGCCGCCGGCAAAAGGCTCGGCGCGTGCGCGGATGCTCGCCAGGTCCGAGCCCGAACCCGGCTCGCTCATGCCGATGCAGAAAAACGCCTCGGCGCGGCAGATGCGCGGCAGGTAGAAGTCCTTCTGTGCCGGGGTTCCGAGTTTGAGGATCAGCGGCGCGCTCTGGCGGTCGGCGATCCAGTGCGCGGATACCGGTGCGCCCGCGCCCAGCAGTTCCTCGGACAGCACGAAGCGCGCGAAATGCCCACGCGCCGCGCCGCCGTACTCGCGCGGCAGGGTCAGGCCGAGCCAGCCGCGTTCGGCCAGTTGGCGGCTGAAGCCGGCGTCGTAACCCATCCAGGAACGCGCGCGCTGGTCGGGCGCCATGCCGTCCAGGGCCGTGGCCAGGAAGGCGCGCACCTCGGCGCGCAAGGCTTCATCCTGCAGGGGAATGGCGGTCAGTTCCAGCGTATCGATCATCAGGCGGGTCCGGGTCTGGCGGGCGCCGGAGGCGGCGCGTCGGGGGCCACTATCCGCGAGCCGCTTGCGGGCTGTCCAATATTATTTTTTGGGTTTCCGATACGGTTCGGCTATCGCTGGAGTGCTTGGCGATAACCCGCCAACACAGGCCGGCACGCCGGCAAGGCCCCGCGCCCCGCGGGTATGATGGAATGCATTACAAGGAGGAAACACCATGAATGAAGTCATCGTCGCGTCTGCCGTTCGTACCGCCATCGGCGATTTCGGCGGGGCGCTGAAGGACGTGCCGCCCTGCGACCTGGGCGCCACCGTCATCAAGGCGGCGCTGGAGCGCGCGGGCGTCTCGGGCGACGAAATCGGCCACGTCGCCGTGGGCCACGTCATCAACACCGAACCGCGCGATATGTATCTGTCGCGCGTGGCGGCCATGAACGCGGGCATCGCCAAGGAAACGCCGGCCTTCAACGTCAACCGCCTGTGCGGTTCCGGCCTGCAGGCCATTGTGTCGGCGGCCCAGACCATCATGCTGGGCGATGCCGAGATCGCCATCGGCGCGGGCGCTGAAAGCATGAGCCGCGCGCCGTACATCGCGCCAGCGCAGCGCTGGGGCGCGCGCATGGGCGACAGCGTCATGCAGGACATGATGACGGGCGCCCTGTCCGACCCGTTCGGCCGCATGCACATGGGCGTCACCGCGGAAAATGTCGCCGCCAAGTTCGGCATCAGCCGCCAGGACCAGGATGCGCTGGCCGCCGAATCGCACCGCCGCGCCGCGGCCGCCATCGAGGCTGGCTATTTCCGCGACCAGATCGTGCCGATCGTGCAAAAGACGCGCAAGGGCGAGGTCGTGTTCGACACCGACGAGCACGTGCGCCATGACGTCACCGCTGACAGCCTGGCTGGCCTCAAGCCGGTCTTCCAGAAAGAGAACGGCACCGTCACGGCCGGCAACGCCTCGGGCCTGAACGATGGCGCCGGCGCCCTGGTGCTGATGAACGCGTCGGCCGCGGCCAAGCGCGGCATCAAGCCGCTGGCGCGCCTGGTGGCCTATGCCCATGCGGGCGTGGACCCCAACATCATGGGCATCGGTCCGGTGCCGGCCACGCAGGCGGCGCTCAAGCGCGCGGGCCTGACGGTGGACCAGATGGACGTGATCGAGGCCAACGAAGCATTCGCCGCGCAGGCCTGCGCCGTGACCCGCGAACTGAAGCTCGATCCGGCCAAGGTCAACCCCAATGGCAGCGGCATCGGCCTGGGCCACCCCATCGGCGCCACCGGCACGATCATCACGGTCAAGGCGCTGCACGAGTTGCAACGCGTGCAGGGCCGCTACGCGCTGGTCACCATGTGCATCGGCGGCGGGCAGGGCATCGCGGCGATCTTCGAGCGTATCTGACGCCCCACGCCGTACGCAGAACGCCCGCTTGCGCGGGCGTTTTTTTGTCAGGTGCGGCCGAGATAGTCGACGGCCCATGTCTGGCATTCGGCACGCAGCAACGCACCCATTTCCGCGCGGCGGGGGGCATCGAGCCGGCTGCTGATCGCGCCGAAGCTGAACGCGACCCAGGTCAGCTCCGAGACCGGAAATGCCATCCCGACGCCGGATACGCCGGGCGTAATGACGTCCACCATTTCTGAATATCCCGCGGCGCGCGTCTGTTTGACCGCCTTGGTCAGCGCGGGGCCGGATACGCCGATCTGGGCATAGCTGGCCGCGTGCCGCGCATACAGCGATGCAATCTCTTCGTCCGCCAGGCTGGCCAGCAGTGCCAGGCCGCCCGCGCCGATCCCCAGCAGGCGGCGTTCTCCCTGGTCGATGGTAAAGACCTTGACGGGGAAGGCGCCTGCTTCCCGCAGCAGGCACAGGGCGTAATCGCCCTGACGGATCACCAGGAACACCGTATCTCCCGATAGCCGGGCCAGTTTCTGCGCAAAGGGACGCAATGCGTCCAGCAACGGCGTGCGCCGCAACGCGGCGAATCCCAGCTGCATGGAGTCCACACCCAGGCGGTAGCGCCGGGTGCGGCCATCGCGTTCGGCAAACTGCTCTTCTAGCAGGCAACTGAGCAGCCGGTGCGCAGTGGAGCGTTCGAGCCCGGTGACGCTCATGACGCCTTGCAGGTCGATGCCGTCTTCCTGGTGCTGGGCCAGGACGCGCAGCAGGCTCAGCGCACGACGCATGCTCTGGGTGCCGCCGGTGGAACCAGGGTTGTTCATATTGTGGGAAATATTGATTGAATATTTTGTATTCTAGGATTTGTGGGGCGTACATTCAATCCTGCCAGCCGCGCCAGGTTCGAGCGCGGGGCGCAACGGAGACGAGGAATCCATGGAATACGCCACCCTGGCCGTCGAGAAAGTCGACGCCGTTTGCCGCATCAGCCTCGCGCGGGAGTCCGCGCGCAACGCGCAAAGCCGGCAGATGCTGGATGAACTGGATGCCGCCCTGACGCGGGCCGAGCAGGACGACGCGGTGCGGGTCGTGGTGCTGGCGGGCCGCGGCGCGCATTTTTCCGCGGGCCATGATCTGAAGGAGGCGCAGGCCGAGCGCGCCGATTTCACCGTGGAGGAGCGCTGGGACTACGAGTCGCGCCGCTACTACGGCTATTGCCTGCGCATCTGGGACTTTCCCAAGCCCACCATCGCGCAAGTGCAGGGCGCCTGCGTGGCGGGGGGCTTCATGATCGCCAATATGTGTGACCTGGTGGTCTGCTCGGACTGCGCGTATTTCTCCGATCCCGTTGGCCATACGCTGGCCGCCGCCGCGACCGAGGTGTTGATCCACCCGTGGGTCATGGGGTTGCGCCACGCCAAGGAAATGCTCTTTACCGGCGAAAAAATCGACGCGCAGCAGGCGCTGCGCATGGGCATGGTGAACCGGGTCGTGCCAACGGCGGAGCTGGACGCCGCCACGTTGGCCCTGGCGCAGCGCATCGCGCAGGCACCGCCGTTCGGGTTGCGCTTGATCAAGCGTTCATTGAACCGCACCGCGGATGCGCAGGGGTTTCGCACCGCATTGTCGGCGCACTTCGACACGCATCAGCTGTCGCATCTGAGCGAAGAATTCCAGGCGGTGCGCAAGCGTGGCCTGGCCCAGGCGATCCAGCGCAACAAGGGCGGGGAGTCGGCATGAAGCCCGCGCTGGAACCCCTGCTCAGTCCGCGCTCCATCGCGATGATCGGCGCCAGTGCCGATCCGGGCCGCATCGGCGGCATGCCCTTGGAGCTTTTGACGCGGTTTGGCTATGAAGGCGGGATCTATCCCGTCAATCCGAAGTACCGGGAGGTCTTTGGTCTGCCCTGCTGGCCCGACATCGAATCCGTTCCGGTGGCGGTGGATCTGGCCGTGCTGGCAATCAGCGCGGCGGAGGTCACGCCGATGCTGCGGCGTTGCCATGCGCGTGGCGTGCGCGCGGCTATTGTCTACGCGGCCGGCTTTGCCGAGGCGGGCGGCGACGGGTTGCGGTTGCAAGAGGAGCTGGAGGCATTCGCCGCCGAGAGCGGCATGGCGGTGGCGGGTCCGAATTGCATGGGATTCGCCAATCTGAATACGCATGCCTATACCGCGTTCGCGTCGGTCTTCAAGACCGCGCCCGTCCAGGACGGCAAGGGCAGCGTCAGCCTGCTGACGCAAAGCGGCAATGTCTGCGCCGCCGTCTACGCCATTGCGCGAAAACTCGGGCTGCCGTTTTCGCATTTCATCAACACCGGCAACGAAGCCTGCCTGGATTTCTCGCAGTACCTGGAATATCTGGCCAATGATCCGAGCACGCAGATCGTGCTGGGCTATATCGAACAGTTGCGCGATGGCGAGCGCTTCGTGCGCGCCTGCCAGGCGTTGGAGCGCCAGGGCAAGTTGCTGATCGCCTTGAAAGCCGGGGATACGGAAAAGGGCGCCCAGGCAGTGCGGTCGCATACGTCCGCCTTGGCGGGCGACAGGCGCGTCTACGCGGCGGCATTTCGTCAACTGAATGTGATCGAGGCCACGGATTTCGCGCAGATGGCGCACCTTGCCAAGCTCGCGACACTGCGGCATCGCAGCGCGGGCAAGCGCGTGGCCGTGGTGACGATGTCTGGCGCCCTGGGGGCGATCCTGGCGGACAAGTTCATCGGCGCCGGGCTGGAATTGCCCGACCTGCCCGGGGATCTGCAGGAGGTGCTGCGCAACGGCATTCCCGACTACGGCATGGTGGGCAATCCGGTGGACGTGACGGGAAATGTGGTCAACGATCCGGATTTCGTGCGTACGGTGTTGCAGGCATTGGCCACGACGAACGCGATCGACGCGGTGGTGGTCTATGCGCCCGGCTACATGCTGGATCGGATGGCGCCGGCATTGGGCGAAGTCGCTCGCGGGCACCAGCGGCTGTTCGTTGCCATCGACACGGGCCAGGCCCAAAGCCGCGATACGCTGCGCGACGCCGAGGTTGCCGTTTTCGATGACCTGGGGCAAGCGGTATCGGCCCTGGCGCCCTATCTGCTGTGGTGCGACGCGCGCGCGGGCAAGCGCAATGCGGCTGCGCCTTTGCCGATGGTCGCGCAGGCGCCTGCCTTGCCCTGCAACGAGATCGAGGCCCGGCGCTATGTCGCGGCCTTCGGGTTGCCGCCAGGGCATGCCGGCGCCGCGGTGACCGCGCAGCAGGCCGTGGCGCAGGCGCGCGCGTTGGGCTATCCGGTCGTGTTGAAAATCCTCAGCCCTGACATCGCCCACAAGACCGAGGCGGGCGGGGTCGCCCTGAACCTGAATGACGATGCCGCGGTGGCGCGCGCCTACGAGGCGGTCACTCAGGCGGCGGCCGTTGCCCAGCCGTCGGCGCGCATCGACGGCGTGATGGTGCAGAGGATGGAGCGCGGCGTCGCCGAGATCATTGTGGGCGCCACGCGCGACCCCGTTTTCGGGCCGGTGCTGACGGTGGGGCTCGGTGGCGTGTTGACCGAGCTGTACCACGACACCAGCCACCGCTTGTTGCCGGTGGATGAGGAGATCGCCTTGCAGATGCTGCGCGAACTCAAGGCCTTCCCCTTGCTGGATGGCTATCGCGGCAAGCCGCGCGCCGATGTGGTCGCGGCGTGCCGCGCCATCGTGGCGGTGGGCAATGCGCTGCTGGCGGCACCGCCCCATGTGGCGGAAATCGAAGTGAACCCTTTGCAGATCAAAGAGGCGGGACAGGGCGTTGCGGTGCTGGACGCGTTGATCTTGCCCACCACCGCGTAGCGAGCATCCGCAAGCCGCGCATCCCCAAGAGGAGACGAGCATGATCAAGAAAATCCTGGCTGGCCTGGCGCTGGCCGTCATCGCGACGACGGGTACGGCCGTGGCGCAGGACAGTTATCCCAGCCGCCCCGTGCGCCTCATCGTGCCGTTCTCGCCGGGCGGTGCGGCCGACATCATGAGCCGCCTGCTGGCCGAGCGGCTGACCGCAAGGCTGGGCCAGACGGTGATTGTCGAGAACAAGCCCGGCGGCGGGACGATGATCGCCTCCGATTACGTGGCGCGCGCCGAACCTGACGGCTATACGCTGCTGATGGCGGCCTCGTCGTTGGGCATCGCGCCCAGCATCTACGCCAAGGTCAACTACGATCCCATCAAGGATTTCGCGCCTGTCAGTCAAGTGGCGTCGGTGGTGCATGTGTTGGAAGTGCATCCGTCGATACCCGCGAAGAACGTGGCGGAACTGATTGCCTACCTGAAAGCGAATCCCGGCAAAGTCAGCTACGGGTCCGTGGGTACGGGCAGCTCCACACATCTGGAGGCCGAACTGTTCAACAGCATGGCCGGGGTGCGGATGGCGCACATTCCGTACAAGGGCAGCGCCCCGGCCTTGAACGATCTGGTGGCGGGCCGGCTGCAATTGATGTTCGATGCCTGGGCCTCGTCCGGACCCTTTGTCAAGGATGGCAAGCTGCGGGCGCTGGCGGTCACGACCGCCCAACCGTCGGCATCGGTGCCGGATCTGCCGACGGTGGCCGCCTCTGGCCTGCCGGGCTATTCGGCGATGCCCTGGCTCGGCGTGGTGGCGCCGGCGCGCACGCCGCCTCAGGTCATCGACAAGCTGTATCGGAACGTGGCGCAGATCCTGCAGCAACCCGACGTGAAGGCGCAGTTCGTGGGCTTGGGCCTGGACATCATCGGCAGCGATCCGGCGGCGTTCGGCGCCTTCATCCGCCAGGATGTCGAGACCTGGGCCAAGGTGGCCCGCGATTCGAACATCCGGTTGGAGTAGACATGCGCGGCGAGACTCCCTTGCGCTTGGCGCCCTGGTCGTTGGACGCGGACCTGGATGACGATGGCTTTCGAGCGGCCTTGCGCGGGTGGCTGGCGCCGGCTTATGCCCGATTCGCCGCGGCCTGGCCCGGCGGCCCGCGGCCGCGAGACCTGGATTTCAGGCGTGCCTGGGAAGACGCGCTCTGCGCAAGCGGCTGGTCGGGGTTGGGCTGGCCCGAGGCGTACGGCGGCCGCGCCTTGCCCCTGTCTCGCCAGGCGATCTTCCATGAGGAGCACGCGCGCTGCGGCGCGCCGCTAGGCGTGAACCTGATCGGCCACGGCATTCTGGCGCCGACGCTGCTGCATTTCGGGTCGGAGGCGCAAAAGCGCCGTTTCCTGCCGGGCATCCTGTCGAATCGCGAGATCTGGTGCCAGGGCTATTCGGAACCCGGCGCCGGGTCGGATCTGGCCGCTGTGCGCACGCGGGCCGAGCCGGTCCCGAACGGCTATCTGCTCAACGGGCACAAGATATGGACCTCGTTCGCCGACCGTGCCAGGTGGTGCTTCGTGCTGGCGCGCACGGATCCCCAGGCGCCCAGGCATCGCGGGTTGAGCTTCCTGCTGGTGGACATGCACAGCGCCGGCGTGCGCGTGGAGCCGATACGGCAGATCACCGGAGAGGCCGAGTTCTGCGAGGTGTTCTTCGAGGACGTGCGGGTGACGGGAGATTGCCTGCTGGGCGAGGAGAATCAAGGCTGGAAGATCGCCATGGCCGCGGCCAGCTTCGAGCGCGGCACCTATTTCATTCCCCGGCTGGTGCGCTTTGCGCAGGAACTGCGACAGGTGCGTGATCTGGCGCGCCGGCCGGATGCCCATGGCCGCGTGCCGGCTTCGTCCGAAGCGGTGCGGCATCAATGGGCGCGGCTGGCGGCAGACAGCCACGTGCTGGCGCTGAAGTCACGCCGCGCGCTGGGGGCGGCGATGCGCGGTGATCCGCCAGGGCCCGAAGGCTCTTCCACCAAAATCCACTGGAGCGAAGCGCATCAGCGTCTGCTGGAGTTGTCGATGCAGATGTTGGGCGAAGCGGCCTGTCTTGGCGAGTCCGAGATGGACGAACAGACCGCGAACCTGGCGCATGCCTACCTGTGGTCTCGCGCCGAGACCATTCTGGCCGGCACCTCCGAAATTCAGCGCAGCATCATCGCCGAGCAACTGCTCGGCCTGCCCAAGGGATGAACGAGGCATGAACCTGTATTGGAACGACGACGAGCGCATGCTGCAGGAGGCGGCAACGCGCTTCATGACGCAACGCCATCCGCGCGCGCTTGCGCGCGCCGCGGACAGACAATCCGCCTCCGACCGCCTGGCGCTTTGGCGCGAGTTGGCCGGGCAGGGCTGGCCCGCCCTGCTGGTGCCGGAATCCTTATGCGGCCTGGGCTTGGGGCTGCGCCAGGCCTGGATCGTGGCCGAGGCCGCCGGCCGGCATTTGCTGAGCCTGCCCCTGGTGGCCAATATGGTGGTCCTGCCCACGTTGTGCGCGGCTGGCGCGGACGGCGTTGCCAGGCAATGGCTGGACGCGATGATGGCTGGCGAACGCTACTTCGCCGCCGCCGAGGTGCGCCCGGACGGCTCCGCATTCATCGAGGGGGCCGCCGACGGCGTCAACGCGCTCGCGGTGCGCAGCGTGACCGCGTCGCGGCTCGAGTTGGACCTGTACGCACCCGTGGCGGCAATCGCCGGCCTGGACCCGACAATGCCGGTGGCATGCCAAGCGCATCCGCAGCGCCAGGCCAGCGTGGTGCTGGAGACGGCGCCCGGCGCCTGCAGGCTCATGCAATCGCGGCTGCGCTTGCTGCGATCCGCCGAACTCATCGGCGCGGCGGCCGCGGCGCTGGACATGGCGGCGGCCTATGCGCGCGAGCGCCGCCAATTCGACCGCCCCATCGGCGCCAACCAGGCGATCAAGCATCGTCTGGCGCAAGACTGGATGACGCTGGATGATGCCCGCCTGGCCGGGATGGCGGCGGCGGATGCCTATGACCGGGGCGCGGCATCGGCCGAGCGGGACAGCCTGTTCGTGCCGTTGCTGGCGGTGGAGGGCGGCTGCCGTGTCGCGCACAATGCGATCCAGACGCATGGCGCCCTGGGGGTGACCTGGGAGTGCGACGCGCACCTGTACCTCAAGCGCGTGTTGAGGCTGGCTGCCGGCCTTCAGGCGGGGCAGACCTGCTCGGACCTGCTGGAACGCATTTGGGATAGCGCCCAGGAACCGGCTCCCGCGTAATGAGCCAGGCAGCGCCGCCGTCTCGTCCGTCCTACAATCGCGGCCATGCATAAATCCAAATTCCCGTCCGAACTGGACCAGCCGACGCTTTCCGAAGTGGACGGCGTGCGCTATCTGCACTTCAACACCGAATGGGTCCAGGGCGCCATGCGCATCAAGAACCCGTCGGAACTGGTGCTGGAATACACCACCCAGATGCTGGCCTGGCTGCTGTTCCTGGAACCGCCCAAGGACGAGGCCATCGGCCTGTTCGGCCTGGGGGCGGGGTCGTTGGCGCGCTATTGCGTCAAGCACACCCGCAGCCCGCTGCTGGCGGTGGAATGGAACCCGCGCGTCACTGCCGCCTGCCACATGTTTTTCCGCCTGCCGGGCGAAAACCGCCTCAAGGTCGAGCATGACGACGCCGCTGTCTGGGCGGCCGACCCCGCCAATGCCGGGCGCTGCCCGGTGCTGATGGTCGACCTGTACGATGCGTCCGCCGCGGGCCCCGTGCGCGACAGCGTCAAGTTCTACCGCGACTGCCGGCGCGTGCTGGGCGAGGTCGGGGTGGTGGCGGTGAATTTGTTCGGCCGTCATGAAAGCTTCGGCAAGAACATCGACAATCTGTCCAAGGCCTTCGACGACCGCATCGTGCTGCTGCCGGAAATCGACGCCGGCAACCAGATCGTGCTGGCGTTTTCCGGGCCCCGCCTGGCGATCACGCCGGCCGACCTGCTGGCGCGGGCCGAAGTGGTCGAGTCCAAATATGGTCTGCCTGCCCGCCGTTGGGCGCGCTCGTTGACCCGCCATGCGGTCGACGGGATCCTGCACTTCTGATTCCAAGGATCTTCATGCCTGTCCGTACCTTGTCACGTCTTGCCGTGCCGCTGTGCGTTGTCTTGCTGGCCGGATGCGCGGCCTCCCGTTCCGCCGGGTCCTGCGCGCCGCAGGAAACGGCGATGGTCAATGACCTGATCTTCCTGGGGACGGATAGCCCGGCCGGTCAGGTTTCCGAGCAGGCCTGGGAGGACTTCCTGCGCGAGGCGGTGACGCCGCGCTTTCCCCAGGGGCTGACGGCCTGGCGCGCCGCCGGGCAATGGCGCGGCAATGACGGCAGCATCGTGAAAGAGCCGTCCTTTGTCCTGGATCTGGTTCACCCCGACGACGCCGTCAGCGAAACCGCGGTGCGGCAGTTGCAGGCCGAATACAAGACCCGCTTCCAGCAGGAAGCGACCATGCGGGTCAGGCAGAACGCCTGCGTGTCGTTCTGACCCCCCCGGGGTGGGCCTGCCGGGCTCGCCCTAGGGCAAATCCTTAGCGCCTTGGGCTAGCCCGGATTTCCCGGATGGGGATATGATGAGCTTATTCATAATTATGAATTACGGCGCAGCCCGGCCGTCCGCCCATGACCCTCCCCATTGTCCGGCAAGCCCTGTACCTGGAAGTCGCGGATCGCCTGCGCGGCATGATCCACGCGCGCTCGCTGCGTAACGGCGAATGGATCGACGAGCTGCGGCTGGCCGGCGAACTTGGCATTTCCCGCACCCCGCTGCGCGAGGCGCTGAAGGTCCTAGCCACCGAAGGCCTGGTGCGGCTGGAGCCGCGCCGCGGCTGCTTCGTCAATGAGCTGTCGGGGCAAGACCTGGAAGACATCTTTCCGCTGATGGCCATGCTGGAAGGCCGCTGCGCCTTCGAGGCCGCGCGCAAAGCCACGGACGCGCAACTGGCGGCGCTGGCGCCGCTGCACGAGGCTCTGGCCGGCCACGCCGCCGCTGGCCGCATCGACGCCTATTACCAGACCAACTACCTGATCCACGAGGCCGTGCAGGCACTGGCCGGCAACCGGTGGCTGGTCGACATAGTGGGCAACCTGCGCAAGGTGCTGAGTCTGTCGCGCCACCGCAGTCTGGCCTGGCCCGGCCGTATCGAGGAATCCTGCGGCGAGCACCTGGCCATCTTCGAGGCCCTGCGGGCTCATGACAGCGAACGCGCCGAGGCGCTTGCCCGCCATCATCTGATGCGCCAGCTCGAAGTGCTGCGCACGCTGGCCGCCGCTCCCGCGGCCGATACGCCGGCCGCCCCGGACACGCCGTTTTCCGATCCCCCCGTCGCAGAGGAACCCGCCCATGAACGCACCCGCCAATCTCGCGCCCGCGCGCGGCGCACGCACGCCTGAGGCCGACGTCGACGCCGCGGACACGACTGCCGCCGACGCCGGCTCCAGCCTGATCACGCGCCTGGGCCGTTTGTGGGAACGCGGCCGCCTGCCCAGCGAATCCGAAGTGCGGCGCCTGTTCGAGGCCCGCCTGACCGACGTCGCCGCCAACAAGCTGGCGCGGCGTTGGTGCGAGCAATACACCGCCGCCGACGGCAAGGACCGTCGCCTGATGCTGGCCGCGCTGGCCCAGGTGCGCGGCAGCTTCGCGGGCGAGGCCGGCGAGGGCGTGCGGCTGTTCAAGCGTTTCAATGCGCAGCCAATGGGGTTGCGTTTCCTGGTGGAATTGCGCGCCGATATGCTGCGCTGGCGCAAGCAGGTGGCGGGTATCCAGGCGCTGGACAAAGACCTGGAAGGGTTGTTGTCCGCCTGGTTCGATGTCGGCTTGCTCGAACTGCGTCCGTTGACCTGGGATTCGCCTGCCTCGCTGCTGGAAAAGCTGATCCTCTACGAGGCCGTGCACGAGATCAAATCGTGGGATGACCTGCGTCACCGGGTGGCGCCCGACCGTCGCTGCTACGCGTATTTCCATCCGCAGATGCCGGGCGTGCCGCTGATCTTCGTCGAGGTGGCCTTTGCCGGGCAGATGGCCGACAACGTGCAGGCGCTGCTGGACAGCGACGCGCCCCGGCAAGACCTGGACAAAGTGCGCTGGGCGATCTTCTATTCCATCTCGAACACGCAGCCGGGCCTGAAGGGCATCAGCTTCGGCAACTTCCTGCTCAAGCGCGTGGTCGAGCAGTTGCTGCAAGAGCTGCCCAAGCTCAAATCGTTCGCGACCCTGTCGCCGATTCCAGGCTTTGCCGACTGGCTGGGCAAGCTGGATGCCGACGCGGTCGAGGCCATCGTGCGCGAAGACAAGGCCCGCGCCAAGGCGCGCAAGCGCGAAGGCGTGCCGGATGGCCAGCGCTGGGTGGCCCGGCTGGCGCGCGCGGCGCAGGCCAGGAAGACGCCCGACGTGGTCAAGCGCGCCGGCTTCCGGCTGGCCGCGCACTACCTGCAATCCATGAAAAATGGCCTGCCGCTGGACGCCGTGGCGCGCTTTCACCTGGGTAACGGCGCCCGCATCGAGCGCCTGAACTGGGCGGCCGACACCTCGGCCAAGGGGCTCAAGCAGTCCTGCGCGCTGATGGTCAATTACCTGTACGACCTGGACGAACTGGACGACAACCTGGCGCGCCTGCATGACGGCAAGCCCCAGGTCAGCCGCAGCGTGGGGCGCGTGGCCTGACCCGCCGCTCGTCCAACCATAAAAACAGACCAGGCCGGGCCGGCGCAGCGTCGACAGGCCCGGACGCGGAGGAGACATGACAGAAGACGTGGCAGGCCGCGTGCTGCTGCAACGCGAAGGCCCCCTGGCCTGGGTGACGTTGTCGCATCCCGGCCGCTTGAACGCCATCACCGTAAACATGTGGGGCGAGTTGCGCGACGTGTTCACGCGCATTGCGCAGGACGACGCACTGCGGTGCGTGGTGGTGCGCGGCGAAGGCGGCAATTTCGCGGCTGGCGCGGACATCCGCGAATTCCCGGTCGAGCGAGCCGATGCGGCGGGCGTGCAGCGCTATCACCGCGAGGTGCTGGCGCCGGCCCTGCAGGCCGTGGCCGATTGCCCGCAGCCGGTGGTGGCGCAGGTCGAGGGCGTGTGCGTGGGCGGCGGGCTGGAAATCGCCAGCCAGTGCGACCTGCGCATCGCCGGCGAGTCGGCCCGCTTCGGCGTGCCGATCAACCGGCTCGGCTTTCCGATGGCGCCCGACGAA
>NZ_JAELTJ010000209.1 GCF_016428805.1 Achromobacter sp. ASV32 | reverse complement strand
GGCCAAGATGTTCGGCATCCGCTTCCCGCTGAATTTCAACTCGCCCTACAAGGCGGGCAGCATCATCGAATTCTGGGCACGCTGGCACATGACGCTGACGCGATACCTGACCGCCTACCTGTACTACCCGGTGGCCATGGCGGTGTCCAAGTGGCGCACCGACCGTAATCTGCCCGTGGGCGCCGAAGGCGTGCGCACGCTGGGCGGCTTCATCGGCAGCATCGTCAGTCCCACGCTGTTCACGATGGCGCTGGCCGGCGTGTGGCACGGCGCCGGTTTCCAGTTCCTGGTGTTCGGCCTGCTGCACGCCATGTACCTGTCGGTGAACCACGCCTGGCGGATTTTCGTGGTGGGCAGAAAGCCCGCGGCCGCGCGCAATCTCAATATGTTCAAACGCGCCGCCTGCGTGCTGCTGACCTTCGTGGCCGTGCTGGTGGCACAGGCGTTCTTCCGCGCCCATGGCGTGGGCGACGCGATGTTGCTGATGCAGGGCATGATCGGGATGCGCGGCATGGAAACGCTGGACCTGGCGACGCACGTGAGCGGCCTGGCCTGGGGCGACGCCTGGCGCGTACTGGTCGGGCACCATCTGCAACTGATCTATGCTGTGGTGCTGCTGGGCATCGCCTGGTTCACGCCGAATGCGCATCAGATACTGGGCCGCTATTCGCCGGCGCTGTTCAAGCCCCAGGAAGCGCCCAGACCCTGGATGCGCTGGCGCCCCAACCTGGCCTGGCTCAGCGTCATGCTGGTCCTGCTCTTTTTCTGCCTGGTGAACCTGCACAAGGAAACCCGGTTCCTCTATTTCCAATTCTGACCGCGGCGCGGTCGCGGAGCACGCTATGGACATCAACGAGATCGAAGCCAAGGTGGCTGACCTGATCGAAGGCATCATCCTCACCAAGGTCGACGCCGACACCCTGCTGATCGAATCCGGACTGGTCGACTCGCTGTCGGCGGTCGATGTGGCGCTGGCGGTGGAGCGCCAGTTCGGCTGCAAGATCCCGCCGACCGAGATCGACGTGCACCTGGAGTCGGTGCACACGCTGGCGACCTTCATCGCGGAGCACCCGCGCGCCTGACATCTCCTGGGAGGGCTGGACGATGCGTTTCGATTTCGACGCCTACGATTTCGCGGATACTGCCACCGGTGGCGATGCCGTGGCGGTGGTGGATGCACAAGGTGCATTGACCTGGACTGAACTGCAGGCAGCGACCCAGTCCTGGGAACGGGCCGCGCGGCAAGCCGGCGTCACAGCCGGCGTGCCGCTGGTGATCTCCGGCCACAAGGAAGCGGCCTTCCTGGTGGCGATCCTGGGCTGCCTGCGCCTGCGCGTGCCGTTCGTGCCGGTGGATGTCATCAATCCGCCCGAACGCATCGCCCGCATCGGCGAACTGGTGCATGCCGGGCTGCGCTACGACGCCCAGGCAGGCACGTTTGCCCCCGGCAGCACCGTACCCGCGCCGCTGGACGAAGCGGATCTGGCCTACATCATGTTTACGTCGGGCAGCACCGGCGACCCCAAGGGCGTGCAGATCGGGCGCGAAAGCGTCTCGCTGTTCGCGGGCTGGATCCGCGACTGCCTGAACCTGGGACCAGCCCCCGCGTTCATGGACCAGATGCTGTTCAGCTTCGACTTCTCGCTGTTCAACTGGGTCGGCGCGCTGGAACTGGGCGGCGCCTGCGTGCTGTGCCCGCGCGAGACCATCGCCCAGCGTGACACCTTCGTCAACTACCTGGCCACAACCGGCATCAACGTCTGGGCCTCCACACCGTCGTTCGTGCGCCAGCAGCTGTTCAATCCCGACTTCGACCACGCCCACCTGCCGCAGCTGCGCGTTTTCGTATTCGGCGCCGAGTCGCTGACGCCGACGCTGGCTGAAGAACTCTGGCGGCGCTTTCCCGATGTCCGCATCATCAATTCCTACGGCCCCACCGAGGCGACCTGCTCGACCACCTGGGTCGAGATCGATGCCGACCTGCGGGCCCGCGCGCCCAATCCGTTCCCCATCGGCCGCGCCAAGCCATATGCCGAGGTCTTCATCGAAAACGGCGAAATCAGCATAGCCGGCGACCACGTCATGCGCGGTTATCTGAACCGCCCCGACCTGAACGCGCAGCGCATGTTCACCCGCAACGGCAAGCGCGGCTACCGCAGCGGCGACCTGGGCGAGATCGACGCGCAGGGCCTGGTGACGTTTCGGGGGCGGATCGACGACCAGATCAAGCTGCACGGCTACCGCATCGAACTGGCCGAGATCGACGCCGCCATCGCCGCCCTGCCGGGTGCGCGAGCCGGCGCGACCGTTGCGCTGCGCAGACCCGATGGCGCTATCATCCGATTGATCGGGTTCATCGAGCCCGCCGAGCCCGGCCCCACGGGCCTGCAACCGCTGCCCGCGGCGCTGCAGGACTGGAAAGCCGCGCTGGGACGTCGGCTGCCGCCCTACATGATTCCGTCCGAACTGGTGGCCTGCCATCGATTCCCGACAACCAGCACCGACAAGGCGGACCGCAAGCAACTGGAACGCTTGTACCTGCAGGCCCGCCTGAGCAAGAAACCGGAGCCCCAAGCATGACCCGTCGTGTTCGTTTCCCCGCCCTGGCGCTGGCAGTGACGCTGGGTTTGTCCACCGTCGGCGGTGCCACGCATGCCGAAGGCGCGTTCGCCCAGCTCTATGCCGCGCGCCCGCCCGCCGGGTCGTCGTTCGTGCGGGTGGTGAACCCGGAAGCAGGCCCATTCCGCGTACAGATCGCCAACGGCCCGTCGCAGGAAATCGGCCCGACCAAGCCGGCCAGCACCTATGCCATCGTCAAAGGCAACCAGCCGTTCAATGTGCAGGTCGACGGCAAGCCGATGGCCAGCCTGCAGGTGGCGCCCGATACCTTCAGCACGCTTGTGGTGCACCGCGATGGCGTCAAGGCCACCTATGCGCTGGTGGACGACAGCAACGGCGCACAGGATGCGCTCAAGGCCGAACTGCGTTTCTACAACCTGGCGGCGGATTGCCCCGGCGCCACGCTGGCGGTCAGCCCGAGCGGCCCGACCCTGTTCCAGGACGTGAAACCCGGCGCCGCGGCGGCAAGGGCCATCAACCCGGTCAGCGCATCGCTGGCAGCCGGCTGCGGCACGGTGCTTTCGCCGTCCCTGCCGCTGCCCGCGCTGCAACCCGGCGACCACTACAGCCTGTTTCTCACCGGCAGCCCCACCGCCCCTACCTTGAGCGGCCAAGTCAGCGCCACGGACCCCTATAGCAAATAAGGAGGCCGCATGCGCCGCGTATTCAGGGATGACCACGAACTGTTCCGCGACCAGGTCAGGCGCTTTGTCGCCGAAGAGATCGCGCCTCACTATGCCGAATGGGAAAAGGCCGGCATCGTGCCGCGCGCGCTCTGGCGCCGCGCGGGCGAAGAGGGCCTGCTCAACTGCGCCCTGCCCGATCCCTATGGACTGGGCGGCGACTTCGGCCACGCTGCCGTCGTCATCGAAGAACTGGCGCGTTCGAACTACCTGGGCATCGGCTTTTCGATCCACTCCGACATGGTGTCGCCCTACCTGGAAGCGTTCGGCACGACCGCCCAGAAAGCGCGCTGGCTGCCCGCCATGACCCAGGGGGAACTGATCGGCGCCATCGCGCTGACCGAGCCCGGTGCAGGCAGCGACCTGAAGGCCGTGCGTACGCGCGCCCGCCGCGATGGCGACCACTACGTGTTGAATGGGCAGAAGACCTTCATCACCAATGGCGTCAACGCTGGCCTGTGCATCGTGCTGGCCAGTACCGACCCCGACCTGGGCGCGCGCGGCCTGTCGTTGTTCTGCGTCGAAGAAGGGCTGCCGGGCTTTACCAAGGGCCCGGCGCTGAGCAAGATCGGCCAGCATTGCCAGGACACCTGCGAGCTGTATTTCGATGACCTGCGCCTGCCGGCCGATTGCCTGCTGGGCCAGGAAAATGCCGCCTTCGAATACATGACGCAGGAACTGGCGCGCGAACGCCTGGCGATCGCGCTGCGCGCCGGGGCGTCGCTGGAAGGCATGCTCGACGAAACCGCCGAATACACCCGCAACCGCAAAGTCTTCGGCCGCCGCGTCCTCGACTATCAGAATTCGCGCTTCAAGCTGGCCAACGCGCGCGCCCAGAGCACCATGCTGCGGGTGTTCCTGGACGACTGCCTGGCCCGCCACATGGCTGGCGAACTGGACCCCACCACGGCCGCCATCGCCAAGCTCAATGCCACCGAAATGCAGGGTGTGGTGCTCGATGACCTGCTGCAGCTGTATGGCGGCTATGGGTATATGGCGGAATACGGTATAGGCCGCGCCTGGGTGGATGCGCGGGCGCTGCGCATCTTCGGCGGCACCAGCGAAATCATGCGCGAAATCATCGGCCGCAGCTTCGCCTGACTCCCGCAGGCTGCCGTGTCAGACGCGCGCCGCCATCCAGGCGCGCATCAGGGCCTGCGCCTCGGGCGTGTCGCCGATGACCCACGGGTCCACCGTGAACGCGACGACGCGCTTGGCGCCGTAACCACGCGCCACCGCCCACTGCTGCTTGACCCGGCCAAAGTCGGCCGAGCGCGCCTTGAAGGTGGTGCCGTCGGTGCTGCCCGAAGGCAATTCCTCGAACAGCTCCATGACCAGGTCGAATGGCGCCCGGCGCTTGAGCAGCATGTCGTGCAGCGGTTCCAGCGACTGGTAGTTCGCCAGGCCCGCCACGCCCACGCCGTCCTGAATCATGGGGTGGATCCGCACGTGGTCCAGCACCCGCGCCCATAACTTGGTCAGCGAGCCGTCGCCGCCCAGGCGGCTGAAGTAGGTGGAAATGGTCGGCACGCGGTAGCTGGTGGCCAGCGCGGCGCGGCTGAACGCATCCAGCCACGGCACCAGCAAGGCCTGGCGCTCGGGGCGCGACCAGTTGTACTGCTCCAGTTCGTACGGCAGGTACCAGCCGCGGAAATTGCGGCGCTTGGACCACGCCGCGCTGTGCATATAGGCCACGCCGCGATCGCGGGTCTGGTCCAGGTAGGCGGCCAGCGCCGCGTCATCGGGCGAGGCCAGGATGTTCCACCAGCGCTGGTCGTAGGGCAGTCCCACATGCACGCCCAGTCCGCTGCGTTCCGCCTCGTCGAAAATCGCCTCCAGCATGGCCCTGGGCGCCATCCAGTCATCCGGCCGTCCGCCTTCCAGGCCGGTCCACTGCAGGAAGATCTCACGGCAACCCAGGCGCCGATAGGCGGCAATGCGGCGGCGCCAATCGGCGGCGGTCAGGTCCAGGTGACTGAGCCACAACTGCAGGAAGGTCGCGTTCAACGAGATGGGCGGCGCGCAGGCCGCCAGGGGCGCAAGCGCGCCGACCGCCAGCGCCTGCAACAGACGCCGGCGTAATACGGATTGCGGCAACGGGCGCGTCAGGAGCGGGTTCCTGACCGCATTCAACCGCGGTTGCCGAACATGCCGGACAGCGAGGCCAACAGGTCGGTCGGGTTGAAGGTGTGGCCCGGCTGGACGGCGCCGTCAGGCGTGGCCTTGTCGACCAATTGCGGCAACAGCGAAGACAGCGAGCCCAGCACCGAGTTGGTGTCCTGGCCGGTCTTGGCGGCCAGTTCACTGACCACGCCCGGGTCCAACACCTGGCCGAGCTGGTCCGCGCTGACGGGCAGGTTCTGTCCCTTGCCGACCCACGACGAGACGATTTCGCCCAGACCGCCCTGCTGGAAGCTGGCGATCAGGCCGGACAGGCCGCCCGGGTACTTGTTCAGTTGTTCGATCAGGGCGGGCAACAACGAGGCCGAACCCCCTTGCTGACCGCCGCCGGCCATCGAGGCCAAGGTATCCAATAGACTCATCGCCGTACTCCAGAACAATCGGAAATCCAGTATAGGCCCATGCCGGCGCAAATCCTGTCATCGCAGCCGGCTGGGTCACCGAACTTTGCAAAACTTGTCTTTCGCGGCGCGTTCAGCCCCCGCCGCGCAGTGCCTTGAGTGCCTTCTGACCGGCCCGGCCGTCCGCCGGCAGGCCCAGTTGACGCTGCGCCGCCTGCAGGGCTTCGCGGGTGCGGGCGCCGATCATGCCATCGGGTTCGCCGAGCTCATAGCCCCGGGCAATCAGCAGGCGTTGCAACTCGCGCCGCTCGGCCCGCGACAGGCCGGGATCGTCCGTCGGCCAGGCTTGCCGTAGCGGGCCGCCCCCGCGCAGACGGTCGGACAGATGCGCAATCGCCAGGCCGTAGCTTTCCGCCGCATTGTAGGAATACAGTGCGTCGAAATTACGCGTCACCAGGAACGCCGGTCCCTGGCGGCCGGCAGGCAGCAACAACCCGGCCGGCGTGTCGCCTGGCGGCAGCGGCTTGCCGTCGGCGCGGGTCACGCCCTGGC
>NZ_JAELTJ010000208.1 GCF_016428805.1 Achromobacter sp. ASV32 | reverse complement strand
TGACGCCATGCGTGGTGACGCCGTTTTCGTAAGGCTTGTAGGGCTCGGGCGTGGGCTCTGCCACGGAAGACAGGTCGGCGTGCACGAAACGCAGCGTGACCCCGCCCCCCTCGCGCAGCTCCATGTCGCCGGTGGCCAGCCATCGTCCGCGCTTGTCGGATTCGGTCAGGAAGGTCCAGACCCGCTCGACGCTGCCGGGCAGGACGCGGGTAAAGGTCAGGGACTCGGGGCCGGTGACAACGCCGTATTCACTCATGGTGCTCTCCTTGGGGGCTGGCCGGGGGGGTATTGGCCGCCAGCGCGGCGGCCAGCGCGTCCAGCCTGCCTGACCAGAACTGTTCATAGAAACGCAGCCATTGCATGGCGTCGGCCATGGGGGCCGGCTCCAGGCTGCACACGTGGTTGCGGCCCTTGACGGTGCGCCGCAGCAGGCCGGCCCGCTCCAGCGCCTGCACGTGCTTGGAGGCGCCAGCGAAACTCATGCGCAAGGGCGCGGCGAGTTCACCGATGGTCCGGTCCGCCTCGGCCAGGCTGCGCAGCATCGCGCGCCGCGTGGGATCGGCCAGCGCGCGAAAGACGGCATCCAGGGACGGGGAGGGCATAAGTTCAACCATGGGGTTGAATATAGCTCGCCTTTGCGGGGAAGTTCAACCCTGAGGTTGAATATTTATGTAACGGCGTGCGGGAGCGCCGTTTCCGCGTTTTCGTAGGCGTCGGGGTATTGCGGCAGCGTGTCGGTGATGTCGAACCACGGCGCCTTGTTGGCCACGTGGCAGTGCGCGCCGGGTTTGACGCCCGGGTCGTCGTCCAGCGCGCCCAGGGGCAGGCCGTAGATGTCCGGCGTCTGGTCGAAGCGGCTGAGCAGGGGCGTGCCGCAGGCTTCGCAGAAACCGCGGTAGTTGCCCGGCGACGAGCAATACCAGGTGACGTGGTTTTCCCCTTTGGTCCAGGCGAAGTCCTTGGCCTGGACGGTGGCTCGGCTGCGGAACGCCGCGCCGTGCGACTTGCGGCACATCTCGCAATGGCAATTGAGGGCGTCGGTGAGCGGGCCGCTGATTTCGTAGGCAACGCGGCCGCAGAGGCAGGAACCTTTGATCATGATGAGCGCCTGGCGAGAGGGGGGATTCCTTGAATATACCCGTGGCCCGCGATCGCGGCGCGGCCTTATATGACGGATGTCTTTCAGTCGGTTGCCATGCCCCCATTTTCCGCCAAATGATTCGATCGCCACGTCATCGCGCTGTCATGCCGCGAAAACAGAATGCGCCCATGAACTACCCAAGGGGATTCGACGATGACAACCGCCATCGAAGTACAAGGCCTGAGCAAATCCTTCCACCCGGGCGCGCTGGCGCTGGACAACGTCAGCCTGCGCGTGCAGGACGGTGAAATGGTGGCATTGCTGGGCGCTTCGGGCTCCGGCAAGTCCACCCTGCTGCGCCATCTGGCCGGCTTTGTCGCCGGCGATGCCGGGCAAGGCAGCGTGACCGTCAATGGTCAACTGATCCAGCGCAATGGCCGCCTGTCGCGCAATGTGCGCGCCGCCCGCGCCAGCATCGGTTTCGTGTTTCAGCAATTCAATCTGGTGGGCCGCCTGCCGGTGATCACCAATGTGCTGACCGGCCTGTTGCCGCGCGTGCCGATGTGGCGCAGCCTGACCCGTGTGTTCCTGCGCCACGAAGTCCGTCAAGGGCTCGACGCGCTTGCTCAGGTTGGTATAGACGACTATGCATTTCAGCGCGCCTCGACGCTGTCCGGGGGCCAGCAGCAGCGCGCGGCGATCGCCCGCACGCTGGTGCAGAACGCCCGCGTGATCCTGGCCGACGAGCCGATCGCCTCGCTGGACCCGGAATCGTCGCGCCGCGTGATGGACACGCTGGCGCAGATCAACCGCACGCGCAAGGTGGCCGTGGTGGTGTCGCTGCACCAGGTCGACGTGGCCCTGCGCTACTGCCCGCGCGTGGTGGCGCTGCGCCACGGCAAGGTGGTCTACGACGGCCCCTCTGCTGACCTGACCCCCGCCATGCTGCGCGACCTGTACGGCTCGGAACTGAGCGAGCTGCTGCCCGAATACACGCCTCAGATACCGCCCCTGCCGGGCCTGGCGCCGCTTTCCCGACAGGCCTACGCCGCCGCCTGATTTCCCCGCTTTTCTACCCGGAGCTTTCCATGCTACGCAGAACCTTTTGTGCCCTGATCGCCGCTGCCGCCTTGTCCACGCAAGCCCATGCGCAAGACGCCAAGCCGCTGAACTTCGGCATCATCTCGACGGAATCGTCGACCAACCTGAAGTCGGTCTGGCAGCCGGTCATCGACGACCTGAGCCGCGCAATCGGCGTACCGGTCAAGCCGTTCTTTGCCTCCGACTACGCCGGCATCATCGAAGGCATGCGCTTTAACAAGGTGCAGGTTG
Source organism: Achromobacter sp. ASV32 (assembly GCF_016428805.1). GTDB lineage: Bacteria > Pseudomonadota > Gammaproteobacteria > Burkholderiales > Burkholderiaceae_B > Achromobacter. The sequence goes on along the minus strand of NZ_JAELTJ010000208.1, from coordinate 4,035 downwards.
CCTGGTATGGCAACAAGGCCGCCATCGAAGCCGTGGACCGCGCCAACGGCGAAGTGTTCGCTTCGGTCATCGACAAGGACGGTAACCCGGGCTACTGGTCGCTGCTGATCGTCAACAAGGACAGCGACCTGAAGACCCTGGACGACGTGCTCAAGCGCCGAGGCCAGCTGAGCTACGGCGCCGGCGATCCCAATTCCACCTCCGGCACCGCGGTGCCCGGTTACTACCTGTGGGCCGCCAACAAGATCGAGCCCAAGACCTTCTTCAAGACGGTGCGTTCGAGCAACCACGAAGCCAATCTGCTGTCGGTCATCAACAAGCAGGTGGACGTGGCCGTCAACAACACCGAGGCGCTGGAGCGCTATCGCCTGAGTACCGGCAAGGACGCCAACGACAGCGTGCGCATCCTGTGGAAGTCGCCGCTGATTCCGGCTGATCCGCTGGTCATGCGGACCGACCTGCCGGCCGACTTGAAGACCAAGATCCGCGACTTCTTCGTGAACTACGGCAAGGGCAAGGATGCCGAGCGTGAACTGGCCAACCTGAAGGCGCTGACCTACCAGGGCTTTCGCGCGTCGGACAACCAGCAACTGGTGCCGATCCGCCAGATCGAACTGGCCCGCGAAAAGGCCAAGGTCGAAGCCGACGCCACCATCAGCCAGGCCGAAAAGCAGAAGCAGCTGGCCGAACTGGACCGCAAGCTGGCCAGCCTGGGCCAACCGGCCACGGCCAAGCAGTAACGATGCCGCGCGCGCCGGCGCCTCGCAGCAGGCGCCGGCGCGCGCTCATCGGACTTTTCATCTGGAATCGATATGACCCTGGCCATGCCTACCTCCCGTTCTCCCGCCGCGCCGCGCTCGTCGCTGCCGGTCCTGCTCGTCTGGGCCGTCGTGCTGGCGCTGCTGGTGATGTCCTGGCGCGGCGCCGACATGCGGCCGCTGGACCTGCTGCGGGACTCCGGCAACATGGCGCAGTTCGCCGCCGACTTCTTTCCGCCCAATTTCCGCGACTGGCGCATGTACCTGGACGAGATGGTCGTGACGGTGCAGATCGCCGTGTGGGGCACGTTCCTGGCAATCGTCCTGGCGGTGCCGCTGGGGCTGCTGTGTTCGTCGAACATGGTGCCGGCCTGGGTCTACCAGCCGATGCGGCGCTTGATGGATGCCTGCCGCGCCATCAATGAAATGGTGTTCGCGATGCTGTTCATCGTGGCCGTGGGCCTGGGGCCCTTTGCCGGGGTGCTGGCGCTGTGGGTGCACACCACCGGCGTGCTGGCCAAGCTGTTTTCCGAGGCGGTCGAGGCGATCGATCCGCGTCCGGTCGAAGGCGTGCGCGCCACCGGCGCCAATGCGCTGGAAGAAATCGTCTACGGCGTGATCCCGCAAGTGTTGCCGCTGTGGATCTCGTATTCGCTGTACCGCTTCGAGTCCAACGTGCGCTCGGCCTCGGTGGTCGGTATCGTGGGCGCGGGCGGTATCGGCACCGTGCTGTGGGAAATCATCCGCAGCTTCCGCTACGCCGAGACCTGCGCGGTCATGATCATCATCGTGGCGTTCGTGGTGGTGATCGACATGGCGTCGTCGCGCATCCGCCGCGCGCTGATCTAGGGCCGGGCCGGGGCAGCCACCCCGGCCCGGCGCCGGCGTCAGCCCGGCGCCAGTGTCAGGAAGGCGGGCAGGGACAGCAGCGCCGCCAGCCGCGCGGCGGCGACGTCCGCCGCCGATAGCGCGGCGCGCGGCATCAGGAAGTTGACGGTGCCCAGGCAGGCGCCGTCATACACCACCGGCACGTTGATCACCGACTGCAAGCCAAGCTCGCGGATGGCATCGTGGTCGTTGAAGAATTCGCGGATGGCGGCCTCGCCTTCACCGACGAACAGCTTGCACTCGAGCAGCACGTGGGTGCCCCAGGCGGTGCCGCGCTTGTCCTTGCTGCCGCCGGGCGGGTAGGCTGCCGGGTTCGAGCTGTACAGGCGCACCACGCGCATCCGGGCCGCGTCGTGGCGGTTGATGGTGCACAGCGTATGGCCGAGCACCCCATGCGCATGGGCGTCGACGGCAGCGAAGGCCGCCTGCGCCGACGCGTCGGCGTAGGCCCGTGCCAGCCGGTCCAGGGCGGTGTCGGGGAGCGCGCTCATTCGGCGGTGATTCCCAGTTCCTTGATCAGCTTGCCGTACTTGTCGGCATCGTGCGCCAGTACCTTGGCGAACTGCTCGGGCGTGGTGTCCATCAGCAGCACGCCCATGTCGGCCATTTTCTTGATGACGTCGGGCCGCTTCAGGATGCGGTTGATCTCCTGGTTGAGCCGCGCGGTCAGTTCGGGCGGCATGCCGGCCGGGCCGAAGGCGCCGTACCACACCGACAGTTCATAGCCGGGCAGCGTCTCGGCCACGGTGGGCACGTCGGGCAGCAGCGGCGAACGCTGTTCTTCCGTGACGGCCAGCAGCTTGAGCTTGCCGGTCTGCACGTGCGGCAGGGTCTGCGTGCCGGCGCTGAACAGCACCTGGGTGCGGCCGGCCACCGTGTCCAGCACGGCGGGCGCGCCGCCGCGATAGGGGATGTGCATCATTTTCACGCCGGCCGCCTTCTCGAACAGGGCGGCGCTGAGGTGGTTGGTCGACCCCTGGCCGGCCGACGCGTAGGCGACGGTGCCGGGGTTGGCCTTGGCGTAGGCGATGAATTCCTTCAGGTTGGCGGCCGGCACCGACGGGTGTACCACCATGGTGTTGGTCACCAGCGCCAGCTCGGCGATGGGCGTGAAGTCCTTGACGCCGTCGAACGGCATGCTGGAATACAGCGCCTGGTTCATCGTGTGGGTGCTCATCGAGCCCACCAGCAGCGTATAGCCGTCCGGCTTGGCGCGGGCCACGAAGGTGGTGCCGATGTTGCCGGATGCGCCCGAGCGGTTTTCCACGATGACCGGTTGGCCCAGCGATTGCGTCAGCCCTTCGGACAGCACGCGCGCCAGGATGTCGGTGGACCCGCCGGCCGCCCACGGCACGATCAGCGTGATCGGCTTCTCGGGCCAGGCGGCGTGCGCCCAGGCAGGCGCGGCCAGGGCCAGGCCCAGGGTGCATGCGCGCAGCAGTCGTTGGAAGATGTTCATGGTGTTTACCCCTTGTGATGTGGCCGGTCTGGTTGCCGGCTGGATGGAAATGGTTGGCGGGTGGGCGCGGCTTATCGGCCGAGCGCGTAGCCCTGCATGCCGCGCGGGTTGGCGCCGGCGCGCAGCAGCAGGCCGCCGCCGGCCGCCGGTTCCCGGGTGCAGGCGCTGATGCGGCCTTCGGACCAGTCCGGTCCCACGCGTACATCGTGGCCCGCGTCGCGCAGCGCCTGCAGCGTGGCCTCGGGCATGCGTGCCTCCACCGTCAGGCGGTTCAGCGTCAGGGCGCGCGGCCAGAACGAACCCGGGAAATGGTCGATGTGCCAGGACGGCGCCTCGATCGCTTCCTGCAGGTTCATGCCCATGGCATGGCGCAGGAAAAACGCCACGGTCCATTGGTCCTGCTGGTCGCCGCCCGGCGTGCCGAATGCCATGTAGGGCTGGCCGTCGCGCAGCACCAGGCCGGGCGACAGGGTCGTGTTGGGGCGCTTGCCGGGCTGCAGCTGGCCGGGCACGCCTTCGTCCAGCCAGGTCATCTGCAAGCGCGTGGTCAAGGGAAAGCCCAGCCCCGTCACCACCGGGCTGGACGACAGCCAGCCGCCGGATGGCGTGGCCGCGACCATGTTGCCGTCGCGGTCGATCACATCGATCTGGCAGGTGTCGCCGACGAAGATCTCGCGCGCGGCCCATTCGGCAACGGGCGGCAGCGCGGCGAAGGTCGGCTCGCCCACCCCGAAGCGGGTGTCGGACGCGGCCAGGGTACGCACGGCGGCGTCCAGGTCGGGCAGGCGCGGCGCGCGGCCGCCGGGGCTGCCGGGCCGCAGCGCGTCGGACGCGCGCGGGCCGATGCCTGTCTCTTATACACATCTGACGCTGCCGACGACGATGCGGTTGTGTAGTTGGAGGGGGGGGGGGGGGGGGGTGAAAAGGGGG
>NZ_JAELTJ010000207.1 GCF_016428805.1 Achromobacter sp. ASV32 | reverse complement strand
CAGGAACTGGCGGCATTCAGGCGCCGTGATGTGGCGGTAGGTGCCCAGCACGATGTTGTTCGCGGCCAGCGAGTCGGCCGTGACGAAGAAACCCAGGTTGCGCTTGACGATGCGGCGCTCGTCCTCGGTGAGCCCGTTGGGGTTCTTCCAGAGGGCGATGTCGCGCGACATGTTGATTTCTTGCGGCATCCAGTGGTTCGCGCACGTTGCCAGGTACTTCTCCCATGCCCACTTGTACTTGAAGGGCACGAGCTGGTTTACGTCCGTCTCGCCATTGATGATGCGCTTGTCTGCAACTTTTACACGCTGCGAGGTGGCAGCACCGCTGGCCGCCAGGCCAGCCGCGTGTTCAGGCGCGGCGGGCGTGGGCAGGGCGGTGTCGCCGAACACGCCGGTCGCCGCCCGGACTTCGGGCGCAGCCTGCCCGCCCGCCGCGGGCGCGGAGGCTTTTGCAGGTTGCGTGGCGAGGGTGTCGTCTTCCCAATTAATCATGATTCATTCTCCGGAGGCGGTTTATTGGCAGGCTTCGCACTCTTCGAAGCCGGGGTCACCCGGCCGCATGGTGCAAACCGCCCCGAGAACTTCGGGTTCCGGCAAAACAGGTGCAGCGGACACGGGGGCGGCGGTGGATTGACCGCCAGCAGTGACGGCGTTCAGTTCGCCGCCGCGTCCCGTGGACTTCTCGGCGCTGGTGGCGCCAAGGGTACGCAGGTAGTAGGTCGTCTTCAGGCCACGTTTCCAGGCCAGCTTGTAGGTGTCGTCCAGCTTCTTGCCCGATGCGCCGGCCATGTAGATGTTCAGGGACTGTGCCTGGTCAATCCACTTCTGGCGGCGCGACGCGCATTCAACCAGCCAGCTCGGTTCGACTTCGAACGCGGTGGCGTAGAGCTCGCGGAGTTCGGAAGGTACGCGATCGATGCGGGACAGGCTGCCGTCGAAGTACTTGAGGTCGGCGACCATGACTTCGTCCCAGAGACCGAGTTTCTTCAGGTCACGCACGAGGTAATCGTTAACGACCGTGAACTCGCCGGAGAGATTCGATTTAACGTACAAGTTCTGGAAAGTAGGTTCGATGCACGCAGATACACCAATGATATTGGAAATAGTCGCGGTTGGGGCGATTGCGATGCAATTGGAGTTACGCATGCCGTGTTGTTTGATGCGCGCGCGCAACGTATCCCAATCGAGCGTGCTCGATTCATCGACCTCGACATGGCCACCGCGTTCATCACGCAGCATCTTCAACGTGTCTTGCGGCAAGATGCCACGCGACCACAGCGAGCCTTCATACGATTGATAGCGACCGCGCTCTTCAGCCAGCAGGCTCGAGGCCCAGTAGGCGTGATAGCACACCGCTTCCATCGAGCGATCGGCGAATTCAACGGCGTCTTGCGAGGCGTACGGCACGCGCATCATCTGCAGGCAATCCTGGAAGCCCATGATGCCCATGCCCACCGGACGGTGGCGCGCATTCGAATTGCGGGCCTTCTCGACGGCGTAGTAGTTGATGTCGATGACGTTGTCGAGCATGCGCATGGCGATGCTGACGGTGCGCTTGATCTTGTCGTGGTCCAGTTCGAAACCGCCGCCGGCAGCCGGCTTCATGTGGGCGACCAGGTTCACGGAACCCAGGTTGCACACCGCGATTTCGGACTCGTTGGTGTTCAGCGTGATCTCGGTGCACAGGTTCGAGCTGTGCACCACGCCCACGTGTTGCTGCGGCGAACGGATGTTGCAAGGATCCTTGAACGTGATCCAGGGATGGCCGGTTTCGAACAGCATCGACAGCATCTTGCGCCACAGGGTCAGCGCCGGCATCTTCTTGAACAGCTTCAGATCGCCGCTGGCAACGCGCGCTTCGTAGCCGACGTAGGCTTCTTCGAACGCCTTGCCGTACTTGTCGTGCAGGTCGGGGCAGTCGGACGGCGAGAACAGGGTCCATTCACCGCCTTCCATGACGCGCTTCATGAACAGGTCGGGAATCCAGTTCGCCGTGTTCATGTCGTGCGTGCGGCGGCGTTCGTCGCCGGTGTTCTTGCGCAGTTCCAGGAATTCTTCGATGTCCAGGTGCCACGATTCCAGGTACGTGCAGACCGCACCCTTGCGCTTGCCGCCCTGGTTCACCGCCACGGCCGTGTCGTTGACGACCTTCAGGAACGGGACCACGCCCTGGCTTTCGCCGTTGGTGCCCTTGATGTGGCTGCGCAGCGCGCGCACCGGGGTCCAGTCGTTGCCCAGGCCGCCGGCGTACTTGGCCAGCAGCGCGTTTTCCTTGATGGCGTCGTAGATGCCTTCCAGGTCGTCGGAGACGGTGGTCAGGTAGCACGACGACAGCTGCGAGTGCAGGGTGCCCGAGTTGAACAGCGTCGGGGTCGAGCTCATGAAGTCGAACGACGACAGGATCTCGTAGAACTCGATCGCGCGCGTTTCGCGGTCGGCTTCGCGCAGCGCCAGGCCCATGGCCACGCGCATGAAGAACACCTGCGGCAGTTCGATGCGGGTGCCGCGGATGTGCAGGAAGTAGCGGTCGTACAGGGTCTGCAGGCCGAGGTAGCCGAACTGCAGGTCGCGCTTGGCGTTCAGGGCCTTGCCGAGCTTGGTCAGGTCATAGCTGGCCAGGTCGGGCGACAGCAGGCCGCCTTCGATGCCGCGGGCGATGAAGGTGGGGAAGTATTCGGCGTAGCGTGCGCCCATGCCGTCTTGCGAGACTTCTTCGCCCAGCACTTCCTTGCGGATCGTGTGCAGCAGCAGACGAGCGGTGACCTGGCTGTAGGCCGGGTCCTTTTCGACCAGCGCGCGCGCCGACAGGATGGCGGACTTGAACACTTCGTCGACGGGGATGCCGTCGTACAGGTTCTTGACCGTTTCCTTCAGGATGGCTTCCGAATCGATGAATTCGGCCAGGCCTTCGCCGGCGGCGACGATCGTGGCGCGCAGTTCGGCCAGGTCCAGCGGACGGCGGACACCCGCGTCCGTGACGTTCAGCACGTGTTCCTGCGGCGCGGCGTCGGCCTTTTGCTGGCCTTCGGCGGCAGCGGCGGCGGCGCGTTCCTGGGTGCGCTTTTCGCGGTAGAGCACGTAGGCGCGGGCGACGTCATGTTGGCCCGAGCGCATCAGGGCCAGTTCGACCTGGTCCTGGATGTCTTCAATATGGAAGGTGCCGCCACCGGGGCGGTTGCGCACCAGCGCGTTGACGGCCTGGGCCGTCAGTTGTTCAACCAGTTCACGCACGCGGGCCGAGGCGGCGCCCTGGCCACCATTGACGGCCAGGAAGGCCTTGGTCATGGCGATGGCGATCTTGCTGGGTTCGAACCCGACCACCGAGCCATTGCGGCGGATGATGTTGTAGCTGGCCCATTGGCCGCCGTTGGCGTCGGCCGGGGAATCGGTTTGAGAGGGCGGCACGGCCGAGGGCCGGGTCACAGAGGCGATCGTAGTCTGCATGGAAGCTCCTGTGCGAAAAGCGCGTAGATAGCGACATGACGACGTCATGTCAGGTACGAAATTGGATCTTATTGAGGGGGTCGCAACGCTTGGACGGACGAATCCGTATGGCGTGGCCGACGAGAATCAGCGGTTAGGCGACCACAACATGTAGTGTAGCACCCCTCGTTGGACACTAATTCTAGTGATCGAGTACGACAGCTACAAGAAGAAGATAGGATCAAGTTCCCAAAACATTGTTACTAAATGCACTGGGCGCGCCTGCTAAGGCGCGCCCAGGACAGTGACCGCTCAACGCCAGTGTTTATGCGGTTTTCCGCAGGGGCACATCGCGCGGGGCAGGCGCCGTATAGCTTTGCATCAAGCGAGCCAACTCGGTCCTGTACTTCTCGACGTTTGCAGCTTTGACGTGGCCAAAGCCGCGTATGGTTTCTGCAAGGGCGGCGATTGTAGCCGCTTGGGCGAGCGTGTCGCGGGTCAACCCTATGAGCAACTGGTTTATGGTCTGGCGGTACTCGCCGATCAGGGCGCGTTCCATCTTGCGCTCGGCCGTGTGGCCGAAAGGATCGAACCAGGTGCCGCGCAGGCGCTTGAAGCGCGTCAGCAGCTTGAGCGCCGTCATGGTACGCGGGCCCAGGGTGACCTTGCGCGGCACGCCGGTGCGCGGATCCTTGCGGGCGAAGATCGGCGGGGCCATGTGAAAGCGCAGGCTGTAGTCGCCTTCGAACTGGCCCTGCAACTGCGCCTGGAACGCTTCGCCGGTGTAGAGCCGGGCGACTTCGTACTCGTCCTTGTAGGCCATCAGTTTGAACAGGCTGCGCGCCACGGCCAGGGCCAGCCGCGGGGTCTTGGCGTCGGGCGCCACTTCGCGTTCGCGCGCGGCGACCTGGTCGACCACCTCGCGGTAGGCGCGGGCATAGGCCGCATCCTGGTAGGCGGTCAGGTCGTCGACGCGGCGGGCCACGGCGCGCTCGAAGGTCTCGGGCACATGCAACTGCACCACCTGGGCGCGCGGGCGCAGCGCGCCGTCCAGCGCATCGGGCTGATGCGCTGCCAGGCGGCCGCTGTCGAACGCGGCCCGGTTGGCGGCCACGGCCACGCCGTTCAGTTCGATGGCGCGGTTGATGGCGGCTTGCGACAGCGGCACGCCGCCGCGCTGCCAGGCATAGCCCAGCATGAACATATTGGACAGGATGCTGTCGCCGAACAGGGCCAGCGCGGCTTCGTGCGCGTCGATGGCGGCGGTATTGGCCTCGCCCGCGGCGTGACGGATCTTGGCCAGCAGGGCCTCGGGCCGCATGGCCGCGTCGGGGTTGCGGGTGAATTCGGACACCGGCGCAACGTAGGTGTTGACGGTGACCTGCGTGTGGCCGCGGCGCAGCGCGCCCAGGGAATCCGGTGCTACCGAGGCGACCGGGTCGCACAGGATCGCCGCGTCGGCCTGCTGCCAGTCCAGGCGCACGGGGCCGGCGGCGGCGCCGGCGGGCGCCAGGCGGATGTGGCTGACGACGGTGCCGCCCTTTTGCGCCAGGCCGGTCAGGTCCAGCACGGCGGCGGACAGGCCTTCCAGGTGGGCGGCCATCGACACGATCGCGCCGATGGTGATGACGCCGGTGCCGCCCATGCCCGCGACCAGCAGGCGGTAGGGGCGGTCCAGCGCGGGCAACTGCGGCAGCGGCAGTTGCTGGATCAGGTGCTGCAGGCGTTCCTGGTCGGCCTTGGGCGCGGCGCTCTTGCGGGGCTTGCCGCCCATGACGGACACGAAGCTGGGGCAGAAGCCTTCGGCGCAGGAATAGTCCTTGTTGCAGCTGGACTGGTCGATGGCGCGCTTGCGGCCATAGGGCGTTTCCAGCGGCACCACCGACAGGCAGTTCGATTTCACGCCGCAGTCGCCGCAGCCTTCGCAGACCGCGCTGTTGATCAGCATGCGGCGCGCCGGGTCGGGAAACTGGTTCTTCTTGCGGCGACGGCGTTTTTCGGCAGCGCAGGTCTGGTCGTGGATCAGGACGGTAACGCCAGGGATCTCGCGCAGTTCTCGTTGCAGGGCGTCGAGTTCGCGGCGATGGTGCACCTTGATGCCGGGGCCCAGGTCCACGCCCTGGTACTTTTCGGGCTCATCGCTGGTGACGACGATGCGCGCGACGTTTTCGCCGCGCAGCTGCTGGCAGATCTGCGGCACCGAGATCGGGCCATCCACCGGCTGGCCGCCGGTCATGGCCACGGCGTCGTTGAACAGGATCTTGTAGGTGATGTTGGCCTTGGCGGCCACGGCCTGGCGGATGGCCAGGTAGCCGGAGTGGTAGTAGGTGCCTTCTCCCATATTCTGGAAGATGTGAGGCATCTTGGTATAGCGCGACAGGCCGATCCAGTCGACCCCTTCGCCGCCCATCTGGGTCAGGCCACCGGTGTCGCGGTCCATCCAGGCGGCCATGTAGTGGCAGCCCACGCCGGACAGCGCCTGGCTGCCCTCTGGCACCTTGGTCGAGGTGCTGTGCGGACAGCCCGAACAGAAGTAGGGGCGGCGGCGCATGCCGTCGGCGTCGTTGGACAGGGTGTCCTGGCAGTCAAAGTCGGCCAAGTTGACGGCCGTGGCGATGCCGGCAGTGCGCGACAGCCACGCGGCCAGCGGGCGCGCCAGCAGCGACGGCCGCAACTGGCCGGCGGACGGCACCAACGGTTCGCCGTCAAAGCCTTTTTTGCCGATGACGCTGGCGCGGTCGGGCAGGTTGAAGAGCAGGTCCTTGAGCTGGGTTTCGACGACGGCGCCTTTTTCCTCGATCACCAGGATGTGCGAGAGGCCACGCGCGAAGTCGAGCATGCGCGTGGCATCGAGTGGCCAGGTCAGGCCGGGCTTGTAGATGCGCACCGGCGCGTTGGCCGTAACGGTGTCTACGCCCAGGCGCGACAGCGCTTCCATGGCGTCCAGGTGGGCCTTGCCGACGGTGACGATACCGACGGTGGCGCGCGGCGCCGGACAGGTCAGGCGGTCGATGCTATGGCGGCGCGCGAAGGCGGCAACGGCCTTCATGCGCAGGTTCATGCGGGTTTCGACGGCCAGCGACAGGAAGTCGCGGGCGGAATATTCG
>NZ_JAELTJ010000206.1 GCF_016428805.1 Achromobacter sp. ASV32 | reverse complement strand
GGCCCAACGTGCGGCCGGCCAGCTCGATGCTCTTGTGTGTGGCCTTGTCCCAATGGCCGGCCTGCATGCGGGCGTTCAGCGGCACGATGGATTTGGCGCAGGCCAGCAGCAGGGCGATGGTGTGCTCGGCCACCGCGGCGGCATTGGCGCCGGCCGCCGCCTTGACGGCGATGCCGCGCGCCGCGGCGGCGGCGGTGTCGATCGTGTCGATGCCGGTGCCATGCTTGGAGATCACGCGTAGCGATCGCGCCGCCTCGATGATGGCGGCGCTGATGCGGCCGTAGCGCACGATCAGCGCGACGGGATCGTGCTGGCGCACCAGCGCCAGCAGCTCGCTTTCGGTGGGACGCGCGCCCGCGTAGACCAGCGCGTAGCCGTCCAGCGTCTTGACGGCGGCGTCGGCCAGGTCGGCGCCGGTCACCAGAATGGCGGGGCGGGGCGCCGCCGCTGCGGCTGCCGCGGCAGTCACAGCGATTCTCCGGCACGCAGCGCGCCGGCCGCGCGCAGGGCGTCTTCCAGCCACGGCGCGCCCAGCTTGCCGGATTTGATCTCGGCGATGCGGCGGGCCTCGGCGTCCACCTTCTGCTGCGCCAGCGCCAGGATTGCTTCGGCGTTCTCGCGCGGCACCACCACCACGCCATCGGCATCGCCCACGATCAGGTCGCCCGGGTTGACCGTGACGCCGGCCAGCGTCACCGGCCAGTTCAGGCGGCCCGCCAGGCCCTTGGTCGGGCCGTTCGGGTTGGTGCCCACGGCGAACACGGGAAAGTCGCCTTCCACCAGCTCGGCCGCGTCGCGCACCGCGGCATCGACCACGAAGCCGGCCAGACCGCTGGCGCGCGCCTGGGTCGCCATGATGGCGCCGCACAGCGCGGCCGACTGATCGCCCTTGCCTTCGACGACGATGACGTCGCCGGGTTGCGCCAGCGCCAGCGCGGCGTGGAACATCAGGTTGTCGCCGGGCCGCAGTTCGACCGTAAAGGCCGGACCGGCCACCGTCATGCGCGGCGATAGCGGCGCGATGCGGCCGCCCAGTGCGCCGCGGCGTCCGCCGACGTCGGCCAGGATGGCGGCCTGGAACCCGCGGGCGCGTTCGACCAGGTCGGGATGCACGCGCTGGATGTCGCGGCGGATGGCGGGCAGGGAGGTCTGGTTCATGATGCTGCTTCCTATGTCTGGATAAAAAGAGAGCCGGGGATCAATCGATCTTCGCGCCGGATTTCTTGACGATGGCGGCCCACAGCTTGCGGTCATGGCCCAGCCGCTCGGCCATCGCCTGCGGCGTGCCGCCGAGCACTTCGCCGCCTTCGGCGCGGATCTTTTCCTGGTACTCGGCGCTGGCCATGGCCTTGTTGGCCGCGGCGTTCAGCGCCTGGATCACCGGCTCGGGCGTGCCGGCCGGGGCCAGCAGGCCGAACCAGGTGGTGGCGTCAAAGCCGCTGTAGCCCGCTTCGCTGACAGTGGGCACGTCGGGCAGTTCGGCCACGCGCTTGGCCGAGGTGACCGCCAGCGCGCGCAGCTTGCCGGTGCGGATCTGGCCCAGGGCGGTGGGAATGGACGACATGAACAACTGCACCTGGCCGCCGAACAGGTCGTTCAGTGCCTGGTTGGCGCCTTTGTAGGGAATGTGCTGCAACTGGATGCCGGCCGATTGCTGCAGCAGTTCGGCGGTCAGGTGGGAGACCGTGCCGTTGCCGGGCGAGGCGAAGTTGAGCGCGCCCGGATGCGCCTTGGCCTCGCGCACCATGTCGGCCAGCGTCTGGTACGGCGAGTTCGTCGCCACTACCAGCACCAACGGTGCGGTGGCCACCAACGCGACCGGCGCCAGGTCCTTGGACGGGTCGTATGACAGCTTGGTGTACAGCGTGGGGTTGATGGCCAGGTTGCTGGTCTGGCCCAGCACCAGCGTGTAGCCATCCGGCGCCGAGCGGGCCGCGGTCTCGACCCCCAGATTGCCGCCGGCGCCCGGCCGGTTCTCGGCGACCAGGCTCCAGCCCGAAGTCTTGTTCATGGCCACGCCCAGCTCGCGGGCGATGATGTCGGTGCCGCCGCCCGGCGGGAAGGGCACGATCAGGCGGATCGGGCGGTCGGGGAAGGTCTGGGCGAGGCTGGTGGCGCCCCACAGCAGGCCGGCGGCCAGGACGGCCGCGCGCGTAAACAGGTTCATTGTCTTGTCTCCGATATTTTGGGTATCCACAGGCCCCGCGGGCCGGTTGCCACCGCTCGTCGCATGCGGGCTTGATGGCCGTCGAACTATAGAAATTCGTTTCGCTGCATACAATGCTGTTTCACTGAATGAAACGCGGCCCGTGCCGTGAAACGCTCCCGCCATGAAGAAAACACCCGCCCCCGCCGCCGCGCCCCGTGAAGCCGATGGCGTGATCGCCGTGGCCCGCGCAATGCGCCTGTTGGAGTCGTTCCAGGTGGACGACGCGTTCCTGTCGCTGGCCGAGTTGAGCCGCCGCGCCGGTATGCACAAGACCACTACGCTGCGTATCGCCCGCACGTTGGCGCAGGCGCGCTACCTGGTGCAACGCGAGGAAGACGGCGCCTGGCGCCTGGGCCCCGCGACGGGCTGGCTGGGCGCGCGCTACCAGGCCTCGTTCGACCTGGACAACGAGATCGAGCCGACCCTGCGCGCCCTCACGCGCGAGACCGGCGAGAGCTCGTCGTTCTTCGTGCGCGAAGGCGATATCCGCACCTGCCTGGTGCGGGTGGAAGGGCCCAAGGCGATCCGCCACCACATCCGCATGGGCGAGGTGTTGCCGCTGGAAAAGGGCTCGCCAGGGCGAGTGCTGCTGGCGTTCTCGGGCGAGCCGGGCGCGCTGTACGAACGCATCCGCCGCGATGGGTTCTACATCTCCATCGGCGAACGCGAGGCCGAGATCGCCAGCGTGTCGGCGCCGGTATTCGGTTCGAATTGGCGTCTGCTGGGCGCGTTGAGCGTATCGGGCCCGGCCGGCCGCTTGCCGCAGGCCAAGCTGCGAGGCTTTGCCAAGCTGGTCAGCCAGAAGGCCAGCCAGTTGTCGTATGCGCTGAGCGGCGGCGCGCAGCGCGCCGCGCCGGTGCGCACGCAATGGCATCCGTGATGCCTGCCAGCCTGGCCGCCCAACCCTGCATGGCGGGTGCGGCGCCGGCGCTTGTTGCGAGGCCGCTGCGCTGAGCGGCGGGGCGCGGGCCCGCGTTCAGCGCGCGTTGCCCGCCTTGAACGCGGCGATGGCGGCCGGCGATTTACCCAAGACCTCGCGCAGCACTTCCTCGGTGTGCTGGCCCAGCAACGGCGGCGCGCGCCGGTACACCACAGGGGTCGCCGAGAAACGCAACGGGCTGGCCGTCACCGGCGCCACCCCGCCGGCCGGATGCGGCAGATCGCGGCGCAATTGCCGCGCCTGCACCTGCGGGTGGGCAAAGGCCTGGGCGATGTCATTGATCGGGCCGCAAGGCACGCCCACCGCCTCCAACTTGGCGATCCAGTCATCGCGCTTGCCTTGCCGCATGATGCCAGCCAGCAGCGCGACCAACGTATCACGATTCGTCACCCGCAGGCGGTTGGTGGCAAAGCGGGGATCGTCGCCCAATTCGGCCGCGCCGATGGCCGTGCAGTATGCGCGGTACTGCGATTCGTTGCCCGTGGCTACGATCAGGTGGCCATCGCTGGCGGCAAACACCTGGTAGGGCACCACATTCTGGTGCGCATTGCCCGCCCGCGTCGGCGCCACGCCCGAGTTGAAGTAGTTCGAGTTCTGATTGGCCAGCAGCGCCACGTGGCTGTCGAGCAGCGCAATGTCCAGGTGCTGGCCCAGCCCGCTGCGGTGCCGTTCCTGCAGCGCCGCCAGGATCGCCACCGTGGCGTACATGCCGGTGACGATGTCGGTGACGGCCACGCCGGCTTTCTGCGGACCGCCGCCGGGCAGGTCGTCGCGCTCGCCGGTAATGCTCATCAGGCCGCCCATGCCCTGGATCATGAAGTCGTAACCGGGGCGGCGGGCGAACGGGCCGTCCTGGCCGAAGCCGGTGACCGAGCAGTAGATCAGACGCGGATTGATGGCCTGCAGGCTGGCGTAGTCCAGCCCGTACTTGGCCAGGCCGCCGACCTTGAAATTCTCGACCAGGATGTCGCTGACGGCCGCCAGCTCGCGGATCAGCGCGGCGCCTTCGGCCGTGGCCATGTCGGCCTCGACCGACCGCTTGTTGCGGTTGGCGCTCAGGTAGTAGGCGGACTCGTTGGTGTCGGCGCCCTGGCCGTCCTTGAGAAACGGCGGGCCCCAGGCGCGGGTATCGTCGCCCACGCGGGGCCGTTCGATCTTGATGACGTCGGCGCCCAGGTCGGCCAGGTTCTGCGTGCACCACGGACCGGCCAGGATGCGCGACAGGTCCAGCACGCGAATGCCGTCCAGCGCGGGCAGACGGGTCATGATTGCACCTCGGCCGTGCCGTGGCTCATGACAACCGTACCGCGTTCCAGGGCGCGGGCGATGAAGCGGATCTGCCCGTCGGGTTGGCGCCACATGTCGCATTGCAGGGTTTCGCCGGGATACACCGGCGCCGAGAAGCGCGCGGCCAGGCCGGTCAGGCGCGTGGCGTCGTAATCGCACCAGGTCTTGACGACGGCGTGCGCCGCCACGCCATACGAACACAGTCCGTGCAGGATGGGGCGCGGATAGCCGGCCTGGTGCGCGACCTCGGGATCGGCGTGCAGTGGATTGCGGTCGGCGTTCAGTCGATACAGCAGCGCCGCCTGCGGCGCGATGCGCAGTTCGCAGCGGCGCTCGGGTTCGCCTTGCGGGGCGGCCGGCAGCGGTTCGGGGCTGGCGTCGCCCGGCCCGAAGCCGCCGTCGCCGCGGCAGAACGTGCTTTGCTGCAAGGTCGCCAGCAGGGTGCCGCGGTCGTCGTGCAAGGTGCGCTCGGTGATGACGATGGCGCCCTTGTCCGCGCCCTTGTCGATCACATGCGTGATGCGGCTCTTGCCGATAACGGTGCCGGCCGAGGGCAGCGGCGCGTGCAGCGTCATGCGTTGCTCGCCGTGCACCAGGCGGACCCAGTCGATGCCGGCGCGCGGATCGCTCATCCAGAACCCCGGGTAGCCCAGCACCACGCTCATGGTCGGAAACGCCTGCAAGCCCTTTTCATAGACGTAGCGCAGCTGCCGCGCGTCCTCGGGATCCTGGCCCAGGCCGATGCCCAGGGCATACAGCATCGTGTCCTTGTCTTCGTAGTGCTGGCGCACGTCATCGAAACGCCAGTGCTTCACGGTTGCGTAATCCAGCGGCATGGCGGTCTCAGATGGGATCCCAGTCGATCACGTCGGGCGAACGCTCCAACGCGTAGAAGTGCTTGCGCATGGCGGGCACGGCGATCTCGGCGATGCGCTCGGGCGTCCAGCCTTCGCTGTGATGCACGCTGCGCACAGGGCGTGGCTGGCTCATCAGCATGATCTCGTTGGCACGCACCGCGAAGATCTGCGCCGTGATCTCGCTGGCCGCATCGCTGGCGAGGTAAACCGCCATCGGCGCGACCTTGCCGGCCTCCATCTTCTTCAACTTTTCGACACGCGCCTTTTCCTCGTCGGTCTCTGCGGGTATGGAACTGGTCATGCGGCTCCAGGCGAAGGGCGCAATGCAGTTGGAGCGCACGTGATAGCGCGCCATGTCCAGCGCGATCGACTTGGACAGCGCCACGATGCCCAGCTTGGCGGCGGCATAGTTGGCCTGGCCGAAGTTGCCGATCAGGCCCGAGGTCGACGTCATGTGCACGAAGGCGCCCGACTCCTGTTCGCGGAAATACGGCGCGGCGGCGCGGCTCATGAAGAACGAGCCATTCAGGTGCACGTCGATGACCTGGCGCCACTCTTCTTCGTTCATCTTGTGGAACACGCGGTCGCGCAGGTTGCCGGCGTTGTTGACCACGGCGTCGATGCGGCCGAAGGCGTCGATGGCCGTCTGCACCACACGGCTGGCGCTGTCGTAGGCTGCCACGCTGTCGGTATTGGCAACGGCCTGCCCGCCGGCCGCCATGATCTCGCGCACCACGGCCTGCGCGGGCCCGTCGCCGCCGCCTTCGCCGGTCAGCGACACGCCGATATCGTTGACCACGACCCTGGCGCCCGCTTGCGCCATGGCCAGCGCAATGCTGCGTCCGATGCCGCCACCCGCGCCCGTCACGACCACTACCTTGCCGGAAACAATACCGCTCATTGCGCCCACTCCTGTGCCGCGGCGCGCACGCCGCATGGAAAACCGTTCCGCGTCAAACCCGATGGTTTACGGGGTTGCCCCATGGTATGTTCGTGACGGCATTCGAAGAATTCAAAATTAGAAATGCCCCCCTTCTGTGTGGTGGAACATGAGACATGATCTGACTGACCTGCGGCTCTTCCTGAACGTGGGAGAAACGCTCAATCTGACGCGTGCGGCCGAGCGCACGTTCCTGTCGCTGCCCGCCGCCAGCGCGCGGGTCAAGCACATGGAAGAGGCCTTCAAGGCGCGCCTGCTGGTGCGCATGGCCACGGGCGTGGCGCTCACGCCCGCCGGCGAGGTGCTGCTCAAGCACGCCAACGCCGTATTCCGCCAGCTTGAGTGCCTGAACGCCGACCTGCAGCCTTACGCCAGCGGCCTGAAAGGGCGCCTGCGCCTGCTGGCCAACACC
>NZ_JAELTJ010000205.1 GCF_016428805.1 Achromobacter sp. ASV32 | reverse complement strand
TCGGCGTAGCTGTAGGCGCCGATACCGGCGGTCTTGTCGGGCGTGATGTTGGACGAATAGATCGTGCCGACCGGCGTCTGCATCGCCAGGCCGCCCGCGAAGGGCTTGTCGCCCGGCACGCTATGACAGGCCACGCAGTCGGCCGTGCGCGCGATGTAGGCGCCGGCCTGCGCCAGGCGCCTGTCTTGCGGATCGACGGTCGCCGTCGACGCCGTCTTGCGATGGGCGGTCAGCACCTGGGCGCCGCCGATGGCGCCAGCGGCCAATACCAGCAGTGCCACCACCGCCTTGATCCCGAACTTCTTCATCAATCCCTCCGTTGCGCGCCGGCAAGCGCGCACGTCGGGTGTTCGTACAGCGTTGTCCAGCTTATGCAGCCAGCTTACGCCTTTTGGTAATTAACATATGACTGAAAAGCATAAAAGTATCGGGGTTGTTTGACCGTGCGCAAATGGCGGTGATGGAAAGACAAAGGCCCCCGACGGGGCCCGTAGTCTGGTGGCTGTGGCGCTCAAGCCGGAATTGTCAGACCCTTCACCACTGCCGGACGCGCCACGAAGGCTTCCAGCACGCGGGCGACGTTCTTGAACTGCGAGAACTCGACCAGGTCGCCGGCGCCGTAGAAGCCGACCAGGTTGCGCACCCACGGCAGGATCGCGATGTCGGCAATGGTGTATTGGTCGCCCATGACCCAGGCGCGGCCTTCCAGGCGCTTGTCCAGCACGCCCAGCAGGCGTTTGGACTCGGCCACGTAGCGGTCGCGCGGGCGCTTGTCTTCGTAGTCCTTGCCCGCGAACTTATGGAAAAAGCCCAGTTGGCCGAACATGGGACCGATGCCGCCCATCTGGAACATCACCCATTGCAGCGTCTCGTAGCGCCCGGCGGTGTCGGCCGGGATCAATTGGCCGGTCTTGCTGGCCAGGTAGATCAGGATGGCGCCCGACTCGAACAGCGCCAGCGGCTTGCCATCGGGGCCGTTCGGATCCAGGATCGCCGGGATCTTGTTGTTGGGGCTGAGCGACAGGAATTCGGGCGTGAACTGGTCCTGGGTATCAAAGCTGACCCGGTGCGGCTCATAGGGCAGGCCCAGTTCCTCCAGCAGGATCGACACCTTCACGCCGTTGGGCGTGGGCAGCGAATAGAGCTGGATACGGTCGGGGTGCCGGGCAGGCCATTTCTTGGTGATGGCAAACGAGTCTAGGGAAGACATGCGAGGGAGCTCCTGGAGATCCGAGGTGGCGATGAGTGACGCGGTGCGGCGTGGACGGCGGCGGAGCCAGCGTCCACGGGGCGTCGCGCAAATTTAACGCAAATCGCCCCGGGGACACGCGTTTCGCGGCCGGTGCGGTGCGACGCCCGGCCCGCCCTCAGAATGCCGGCCCCGGTCAGGCATGACGGCTTTGCGGCAGCACGGTCAATGCCACCAGCGCCACCACGCAGGCGCCCATGACGTACAGCGCCGGCGCGAACGAGACCCCGGTGGTGTAGGAGATCCAGGTCAGGATGGCCGGCGCGAAACCGCCCAGCACCGTCACCGCGGTGTTGTACGCCAGAGACATCCCGGACGAGCGCACCGCCGTCGGAAAGACCTCGGACAGCGCAGCGGGCGCCGCGCCGACATACAGCGCGACCAGCAGGCAGAACAGGGACTGCACCACGATCAGCGCGAACTGCGTGTGATGGGCCTGCAGCCACATCATCAGCGGATACACGGTGACCAGCAGCAACAGGGCCGAGCCGCGCAGCACCGTGCGGCGCCCGTAGCGGTCCGAAAGGGTGCCGGAAAAGAAGCAGCCGCCGATCAGGAACAGATTACCCACCAGCGCGCCCAGGAACGCCTGCGAGCTGGTGAAGCCCATGCTCTTTTGCACGTAGATCGGCATGAAGATGATCAGCGCATACGGGCCGATCGCCCACAGCACCGACATGCAAAAACCGGTGAACAGCTCGCGCGGATAGTCACGCAGCACGGCCAGCAAGGGCGCCTTGACGTGGCTCTTGTTGGCGGCCTGGCGCGCCTGCTCTTCGCGAAAGTGCGGCGTTTCGTCCAGCGTGCGACGCATCCACAGGCCAACCGGCGCGATGGCCAGGCCCACGATGAACGGAATGCGCCAGCCCCACTCGCCCACCTGGTCTTCGGTCAGCAAGGTGGTCACCAGCGTGGCGACCAGGGCGCCCAGCAGGTTGGAAATGCCCATGCTGGCCTGCAGCCACGAGGCGTACTGGCCCCGCTTGCCCTCGGGCGCATGCTCGACCAGGAACGCCGTGGCGCCGCCCACTTCGCCGCCGGCCGAAAAGCCCTGCAACATGCGGCCGCACACGATCAGGAGCGGCGCGCCCACGCCAATGGCCGCGTAGGGCGGCGCGACGGCGATCAGCAGCGTGCCCAGCGCCATCAGCATGATGGTCATGGTGAGCGCGGCCTTGCGTCCGGCCCGGTCGCCATAGGACCCCAGCACCAGCGCGCCCAGCGGCCGTACCACGAAGCCCAGCCCGAAGGCCAGGAACGAGGCCATCAGCTGCACCGTGGGGTCCGCGTTCTGGAAGAAATTCTGCCCGATGTACACCGCGAACAGCGCGTAGACCGAGAAGTCATACCATTCCAGCGCATTGCCGATCGAGGCGGCGATGACGGCCTTCTTGGCACCTTTGTGTGCGTCCGCGGCGGCATGGGGAGGATAGGCCCCGGCGCCCGGATTGATTGCGATATTTTTCATTGACGTTCCCATTGAATCGCCCCGTGTCCGGGGCTGTCATGCACTGCCGTTCAAGCCCGCGCCGCCATAGTGTCGATGCGGTCCATGCCTTTGATCCTGACCTCGTCCAGCGCCTCTTCGCAGCCAGCGCCCGCATGGCGCATTCAGCGAGCCAGCGCGTAGCCGGTGAAGTCCATGCCCAGCGCCTTTTCCACGATGGGATAGACCGAGGCGTCGGTGACGCTGGAAGACAGCGGAATGTGCTGCTTGGACACATGCAGGATCGATACCTGCAGGCCTTCCTTGAGCTTGCCCGCGCTGACCGGATTGCCGTCCACGTCCAGCGTGGTGATGACGTCGGGGTAGCAGGCAATGCGTTCGCCTTGTGCGTCGGTCACGGCCATATGCTCGTTCATCACGTGGATGACGCGCTTGCCGGCCCCTTCGCCGATTTCGACCGTGCCGATGTCGAAGGCTTCTTCGGTGTACTTGAGCGTGTTGCGCACCACCTTGCCCGAGCCGATGATCTCGCCCTGCGTGGCCTGGCAGATGGCGTCCACCACGGCGCCGCCGCCCTTGGGCTGCGCCGCCAGAATGGCTTGGCCCAACGCAAGCGCGCGGCTGATGCCGCCCAACGCGGCATGGCGCCGCACATACGAGGCGCGGATCGGGTTGCGGCAACTGGCGATGAAGCCGCCGGCCATGTCGGCCGCGCGGCGCAGCACCGGCGACACCTTGCCGGTGGCGCCATGCACGGTCAGTTCCATATAGGCGTGGTTGGCGCGGTTGCCGCCGACGGCGCACTGGATCGTGGGCTCGGGGCTGCCGGCCAGGCCCAGCGACCCCATGTCGCCCGTGGGATGAGCGCGGATGTCGCCCACCGCGTCGACCACCTTGGTGCCCAGCACCGCGGACGGCAGCCAGCCGTTGAGCGTGCTGGACATGCCGTTCTGGCCGATGATCAGCCCGTACAGGCGCTCGCCCAGCGCGTCTTGCAGCCGCTCGGCAGCCCTGACGTAATCGATGCCCAGCATCTGCCAGTCAGTCAGGCCGCCCGGCGCGCCGATCGCGGCGGCGGTGGCGATCCAGGCGTCGTCGGGCACTTCGTCCATGGACACCAGCTCGGGCCGGCCGATCGTCACGGCCAAGGCGCCCAGCTCGCGGCCATGATCAGCCCAGCCGCCACCGCCACAGGCGAACACCGAGCCGCCCCTGACCGCGGCCTCGACGTCTTGCATCGTCAAGATTCTTCCCATGTCGCCCTTCCTTTCCCGATTGCGGTTCAGCCGTTCCAGCGGCGTCGCGCTGGTGAATCGGAGGAATCATAGGAATCAATCTGGTTAATGTCGTATTACCTTTTATACCTAGTTCATAACATTAAGTTAATTATGCCGCGCGCCCGCTACGACGCGCGATCCAGGCACGGTCGGCACCTAGGGATATCCCCAGGCGCCACCTCAGCCGGATTGGGGCGTAGCGGGCAGGTCCAGCTTGTGCAGGACGTCAATGAACGCCTGCGCCAGGCGCGACAGCGGCTGCAGCTGCAGGTGAAAGACGTTGACCGGCGCGTTGACCGTATCGGCGATCGGCACCGTGACCACGTCGGACCAGATCGGCCCGGCCACGGTGATTTCGTCCGCCAGGGCCACCCCCGCCCCGGCCTGCACCAGGGCGCAAGCCACGTGCGCCTGCTGCACCTCGATGCACGGTTCGGGCTGGGCGTCCTGCGCGCCGAACAGCTTGTGCACCAGCATGCCGAAGGGAATGTCGGCGCTATAGCCGATCAGGGGTTCGCGCGCGAGCTCGGTCGCCGTGACCTGACGCCGCGACGCCAGGGGATGCCCGGCCGGCAACACCGCCACGATCCTGTTTTCATAGAGCGGCCGGGTCACCAGACTGGGATGGTTCACCGGCATGTAGGCCACACCCAGCTCAACCTGCTGGGTCAACAGCGACTGCTCCATTGCCGCCGGAATCAATGTCTGCAGCACGATGCGGATTTCGGGGTACTGACGCCGGAAGCGCGCGATGGCGCGCGGCATCAGCGACTGGCCCAGGCTGGGGCTGCAGGCCAGGCGCAATTGCCCTTCGCGGTTCTCGGCCAGGTTGTCGGCCACCTCGTTCACGCGCTGCACATTCTGGTAGAGCGCGGTCACCTCGACGAACAGCCGCCGCGCTTCCGGCGTGGGATACAGCCGGCCCTTGATGCGCTCGAACAGCATCAGGCCCAGACGCTGCTCGGTATAGGCGATCAGCCGGCTGACGGCGGGCTGCGACACGAACAGCAGCTTGGAGGCGCCGCTGATCGAGCCGCTGATCATGATGGCGCGGAACACCTCGATCTGCCGCAGATTCAATTTCATGTGCTTAACCTGATGTTAATTCCTACGTACATATAAGCATAAGACGTTTTGAATTACGGTTACTACACTGCCCTTCAATCCTTAGTCTGAATGGAAGTGGTCATGAGCGATTTCGATTGGGTGGTGCGCGGCAATATCGTCGATCCGCACGGCATCGTGGAAGACGGCTGGCTGGCGGTGCAAGGCGGCAAGATCGCCGCGCGCGGCACCGGCGCGGCCCCCGCCGCACGCGACAGCGTCGACGCCACCGGCCAGTGGATCATCCCGGGCGTGGTCGACGGCCAGGTGCATTCCGGCAGCCAGGCCAACCAGGAAGGCCTGGGCTGGGCGTCCCGCGCGGCGGCGGCCGGCGGCGTCACCGTCATGGTCGACATGCCCTACGACGACCCCGAACCCGTCGCCTCGCGCCCGCACCTGGACGCCAAGATCGCTGAAGTCGAACGCGACTGCCACGTCGACGTGGCGCTGTTCGGCACCCTGAACACCCAGCACGGCCTGGCGGCCGCGGCGGGCCTGATCGAAGGCGGCGTCTGCGCCTTCAAGTTCTCGACCTTCGAGGCCACGCCCGGCCGCTTTCCGCGCATCGAGGAAGACGACCTGTACGAAGCCTTCCGCCTGATCGCGCCGTCGGGCCTGGCCTGCGGTGTGCACAACCAGATGCAGGAAATGACGCGCAAGAACATCGCGCGCCTGATCGACGCTGGCGACACCGGTTGGGATGCCTTCATGCGCGCCCACACGCCGCTGATCGAAAACCTGGCCACCGCGCTGATCTACGAGATCGGCGCCGAAACCGGCGCCCGCGCCCACGCGGTGCACGTGTCCACCTCGCGCGGCTTCGAGATCTGCAACATGTACCGCCGCAACGGCCACCGCGCCAGCATCGAAACCTGCGTGCAGTACCTGATGCTGAACCACGAGGAACACACCCGCCGCTTCGGCGCCAAGACCAAGCACTATCCGCCCATCCGCCCCAAGGCCGAGGTCGACCTGCTCTGGACCCACATCGCCAACGACGAATGCACCTTCGTGTCGTCCGACCACGTCAGCTGGGGCCTGGAACGCAAGCAGAATCCCAACGTCTTCAAGAACGCGTCCGGCGGCCCGGGCCTGGAAACCCTGCTGCCCGCTTTCTGGACCGGCTGCGAAGAGCATGGCATTTCACCCACCATGGTGGTGCGGCAACTGTGCAGCAACCCCGCGAAGCACTTCCTGCTCGATGACCGCAAGGGCACGCTGGACATCGGCAAGGACGCCGACATCGTCATCCTGACGCCGGAACGCTACGCCTTTGATCCGTCCGGCAGCCTGGCGGCCGTGAACTGGAGCTCGTTCGAAGGCCGCGAGTTCACCGTCCGCGTTGCCGGCACCTGGTGCCGCGGCCAGCAGGTCTACGACGGCCAGCGCATCGTCAACCAGCAAGGCGACGGCCGCTTCCTGCGCCCGCGTCGAGCCTGAAGGCCACGCCCATGTCCCAACCCTTTCCGCCCCTGAACGCCGAACGCCTGTGGGCCCGCGTTGAAGCGCTGTCGCGCTTCACGCTGCCCGACCAGCCCTGGACCCGCCGCGCGTTCTCGCCGCTGTTCCTGCAAGCGCGCGCCTGGCT
>NZ_JAELTJ010000204.1 GCF_016428805.1 Achromobacter sp. ASV32 | reverse complement strand
CCCAGGCCGCCCAGCAGCGAGGCGTACCGGCGCCTGCTTTCCGGCGCTTCGAATACGACAAATGTTCCATTTTCGGTCGTCATGATCGTTACTCTCGCCTCCCATTGAATGTCGACCGTTCCCCAACTGGTCCGGTTGCCCCCCACGCTTGCCGCTGCTGGAATGTCCCGCTCATGCTTGTGACAGGACCTGGATCAGGCGGAACCCTTGCGCGTACACGCTCGCGAGCTGCAGGCCATTTTCGGGCTGCAACCTGAGTTTGACCCGCAAGCGATAGACGTGCGTGTCCAGGGTCTTGGAATCGATGCCCAGTTCTCTCCCCCAGATCGCCTTCTCCAGCGTCGCCCGGCTGACCAGCCGGCCGACATTGTTGAACAGGTACAGTGCCAATTCATATTCCCGGCTCGAAAGTTTGATGAGCTGCCCGTCGAGCCGCAACTGTCGCGCGGCCAGATCGATGACGTAGGTACCCACCTCCAACATGCCCGAGAAGGGTTCGGCATCCGAGTAGACCCGGCGCGCCAACGCCTGAAGACGCGCGGAAAACACCGCGACGCGTAATGGCTTGAACATGACATCGTCCGCCCCCGCGTCGTAGAGGCTGGCCAGCTCACCTTCAGCCAATTCATCCGCCAGTACCAGGATGGGCGGAATCGTCGTGACGTGCGCCCTGATGCGCGAAATCAAGGCGACACCCGCGTCACCCCTCGTTCGGGACACGTCCAGGACGACCAAATCAACACGCTCCATGGCCGGCGTGCCATCGACGCGTTCCGGCCAGGTGTCCATGACGCAGGCCTGGTATCCCTGGGCCGCCAGCAACTGCGTCAGCAAGTCCGCCTGGGCAAAGCCATGGCCGACCAACGCAACATGCCTCGCTGCGGTGGCGGGCTTACCGGTTCTGGCACCGGCGCCATAGGTATCGTCTCCTTGATCCGGATTCGCCTGGGTATCGAGTGAACCGGCAGGCATCACGTCAGCGTGCATCTGGAAATTCTTGAACAACATAGCAATTCCAATACCTTTATTTCCCTGCGATTAGGTATCCACTAAGCTTTTCTCGCGCGCCGTGACGGGCATATCGTGACCCAGCGGGTCGGGGAGAAAATTACGCGTACGAGTGACGCAAACTCCCTGAAAAACACATGAGGCCGCCTCGCGCACAGCCTCTCGCCCACGCTGGCGACTGATGCGCCATCGCGGCGCTGGCCAGGACATCCCCCTCGCTCTCCAAACCCTTGCTCGTGGCCGATCTGGTCTGGTGATGTTCGAAATACTACCCACCCAAATGGGTTGAATTTCGAACAATAGTCAAAGCCCGGCGCCCGGCCGATGGGTCTCGCCATAGCGCAATGCTGCCTCGCCCGACCTGCCCGCTCGAATACCTAGGACAGGGCTGATTCAAGCCAGTGTCACCCAGTGAAAGAATCACGGCCATAACTTGCGGCAGACAGCCATACAGGCGCTGCCCCCCCTTTTCGCACGCGTTATCGCGCGGCGCGACTCAGAACCAGACGCCATTCGCGGGCCACCATGATCAATACCATTCTTGTCGTCGATGAATACGACACCCATCGCGTGAGCCTTGCCACTGTGCTGCGCAAGGCCACCGGCGCGCATATCGGCGCGGCGCGCAACGGCCAGGAGGCGTTGGCACAAATGCGCGGACGACACTGGGACGTAGTGGTGCTCGACCTGGATATGCCCGACATGACTGGCTTGCAGCTGATCGACGCACTCACCCGGCAGGGTGGCGCCGGCGGCATTGTCATCACCAGCCGGCACCAGGCCCGCGTCGTGCAGGCCGCCGCGGCCTATGCTCAATCTTGCGGCCTGCCGACCTTTGCCACGCTGGAGAAACCGCTGAAGATCAGCCGCATGCGCGACGTGGCGGCATCGCTAGCGCGGAACCTGCGGGCACATCGGCAGACCACCGTAGCCAGCGCATTGCGCGAATCCTCATTGCCACAACCTACCCGCGCGGACCTGCTTGAAGCGCTGGAGACACACCGCATAGAAGGGTTCCTGCAACCCCAGCACTACGCCGACAATGGTGCGCTGCGCGGTGCCGAGATGCTGGCACGATGGCGTTGCGACGATGGCTCCCTGCTCGAGCCATCTGCCTTCCTGCCTGCCTTCGAAGAGGAGGGTCTGATGCAAGCGCTGACTGATCACATGCTGCGGCTGGCGTTCTCGGCGCAGGTCCGTTTCGCCTGCATTCGCAACCTCACGATCAGCATCAACATCCCGACCGGCATCGCCTGCTCCGTGGACTGGGCCCAGCACATGGCCGAATGCGCCAGGCGGGCCGGCGCCGATCCCGCGCGCATGGTCATCGAGATCATCGAAGACGGCGACGCGTCAGCCATCCCCACCCTGACGGGCGCGGTCACGCAATTGCGCCTGCGCGGCTTCAATTGCGCCATCGACGATTTCGGCACGGGCGGATCCTCTTTGGACCGCCTGCTGTGGGTACCCTTCAATGAGCTCAAGATCGACCGCCACCTCATCAGCCATGCGCGGCATCACCCGCATGCGCGGCGCATTTTGTGGAGCACGATCAATATGGCGCGCGCGCTCGGCACGCTTGTCGTGGTCGAGGGCGTCGAGTTGGAAGAGGACCTGAAACTCGTGAAGAGCATGGGTGGGCAGGTTACCCAGGGCTTTTTGCACGGCAAAGCAATGACAGCCGATGCCTTCGAGGGCTATGCCACCGCAGGGCGAGCCTCCGCGTCCAGACCGCCCGGGCTGGCTGCTGGCATTGCGCTATTGCTGGGCCCGTCACTGATCAGCGATTGAAGCGCCTGTCCGTTTCCGATGCATCACTCGCATTTTGTATCGCACACCCCGTAGCGTAGGCAAATCACTTCAGGCGGCGCGGATACGGCCTGGCCACACGCAAAAAAATGCGGCGTAAAACCGACACTGGACGAGTTGAAAATAAACGCGATTGCATCAATGAGCAATGTAGCCGCGCATTTATTCCCGAATATCTCTCAATTTCCCAGATCGGAATACCACCAGCGAATTGGCAAATACAACAATGGTTAAAGTCAATTTTTGACCGCGTTCACTGACATAGACTGCGTTCGCCATTTGGCAAACCCATCGCAACCATCCATTCAAGGAACGCAATGAAACACCTCACCGTCGCCAAGATCGCCACCATTGCCGCGCTGTCCGCCGCTGCCCAAGGCGCGCTCGCCGCCGATGGCACGATCAACTTCATCGGCGAAATCGTCGACGCACCGTGCTCGATCGCCCCCCAAAGCCAGAACCTGACCGTTCCTCTGGGCAAGATCTCCCGCGCCACGCTGGACGGCGCCGCTGGCAAGGTGTCCCCGGCCGCCAAGTTCACCATCAATCTGATGGATTGCGGCGCCACCGCCAAGGGCGCCACGGTGACCTTCGCGGCGCCCGCCGACGCCGTCAACAAGAACCTGCTGCGCGTTGGCATTGGCGAGGTCGACGGCGGCTTCGCCACTGGCGTGGGCATTCAGATCGCCGATTCCAGCGGCAAGCAGATCCCGGTCGGCACGGCGTCGGGCAACTACACGCTGGGCCAGGGTGACAACGCCCTGCAATTCCAGGCCAACTACATGTCGACCGGCGCCGCCGTGAAGGTGGGTCAAGCCAACGCCATGGCGCAATTCACCGTCGCCTACAAGTAATCACACCTCAGGGCGTCCGGCCCAGGCCGGATGCCGACTGCGCTGCAAAGAGAATGCGTGCCCCCGGGCTTCCCGGTGGCACGCGCTCGCCCCCCCGAATCAAACGCCATGCCGTGCGGCGGGAACGCAGCGCCGCAGCTCAAGTTTTGTGCATGTGCAGGACGCCCATGCACCGGAGATATTCATGCTGTTCAAGCGTGCCACTTCCTTTCTTGCCACGCCGCTCGTGGCGGTCAGCCTCCTGTTCGCAGGCACCGCTCCCGCTGGCGCGGCCATCATGCTGGGCGGCACCCGCGTCATCATCAACGAACGGGATCGAGAGGCCTCGATCTCGATGAAGAACGAAGCCAAGGCGCCGTTCGTGGTGCAGGCATGGATCGACGCGGGGGAAGGGAAGACCAAGACCCCATTCCTGGTAACGCCGCCGCTATCGCGACTGGATCCGGGTGTGGAGAACATATTGCGCGTGCTGCGGACATCCAGCGACCTGCCACGCGACCGTGAATCCGTATTCTGGCTCAACGTCAAAGAGATCCCGGAACGGGCGCAGGAAGAGAACGTGTTGCAGGTCGCCGTGCGCAGCCGCATCAAGCTGTTCTATCGCCCCTCGACGTTGAATGCCGACGAGGCCCTTGCCGCTCGAAACCAACTGAAGTGGGCCGTGGCCGCGGACGCCAGCGGCAAGGGCGCCGTGCTGAAAATTGTGAATCCCACGCCGTTCCACATCACCTTCACTTTCCTCCAAACCAACAACGGCTCGCAACCGATCAATCCGGACATGGTTCCGCCGCTGGGGGAACTCGTCATCCCGCTGCCGTCCGTCAAGACGCCGCAAGCCATGTCGCTGCGCTTCACCACGATCAACGACTACGGCGGAGAAACGGCAGAGGAAATCGTCGACGTTCCCGTGGCCAACGAGCCGGTGACCGTCGTGCCGCGCCCCGTGCCTGAAGTCAAGAAGCCCTGATATCTGGATAGGTGAGCTTGTGAATCGTGTTCCATCCCCCTTGCGCGCTGGCGGCCATGCGCTGTCCGTTCTGGCCCTCGCGCTTTATGCACAGAGCGGCAGCGCCCAACAGCCGCAGGCCAGCACTTTCAACGAGGGGTTTCTTGAAATCGGCGGCGACCAGCAAGGCGCGGACCTGTCGCTGTTTTCTTTTGGCAACCAGGTCCTCCCGGGCGAGTACCTGGTAGACGTGGTGCGAAACGACCTGCGTCTTGGCCAGTCGCGACTGCGCTTTGTCGCCGCCCCGGAAAAGCGCGATGCGGTGCCGTGCCTGACGGCCAGCCTGCTGTCGTCCTGGGGCGTGAATGTGGCAGCGTTTCCAGGTCTGTCGTCGCAGCCGGAAGAGGCATGCGTCGACCTCGCCGCCACGATACCGGAAGCGAGTTCGCACTATGATGGCGGACGTCAACAGCTTACGCTGAGCATTCCGCAGGCGGCTCTGGCGAGATCGGCCCGTGGCGCCGTCGATCCTGCCAAGTGGGACCGCGGCATCACCGCGGCGATGCTGGACTATCAACTGAACGTAACGCGCTATGACGGCACCAACTATAACGAGGCCAACCGCAACACCTATATGGCCGGCGCTTTCGGCGCGCCGTACGAAGACAAGAAGCCGCGGCGCGACTCGGTATTCGGCAGCGTGCGCGGCGGCTTCAACCTTGGCGACTGGCGCTTCCGCAACTACTCGACCTATAGCCGTGACCTGACGGGGGAAAGCCGCTGGGAAGCCGTCCAGACTTATGCCCAGCGCGACTTGAAATCGATCAACGGCCAGTTGCTGCTGGGCGATGGCTATACCTCCGGCGATCTGTTCGACGGTTTCCAGTTCCGTGGCGTGCAGATTTCTTCCGACGAGTCCATGCTGCCGGACAGTCTGCGTGGCTATGCGCCCACCATCCGCGGTATCGCGCAGACCAACGCGCGCGTCACGGTGCGCCAGAACGGCTACATCATCTACAACACCTACGTGGCGCCCGGTCCCTTTGTGCTGGACGATCTCTACCCCACGTCCGCCGGCGGCGACCTGGAAGTCACCATCACCGAGGCGGACGGCCGCGAGACGCGGTACGTCCAGGCCTACTCCGCCGTGCCCACGCTGTTGCGCGAGGGCACTTGGCGCTACAGCGCAACCGGCGGCCAGTACCGTGAGGGCTACGGCCGCTATGAGAGCGACAGGCCGCGGCCGTACTTCTTTCAGGGCACGCTGGCCCGCGGGTTGCCAAAGGAATTTTCGCTGTATGGCGGCACCACGTTGTCGCAAAAATACCAGGCTGCCATGATCGGAATCGGCAAGAACATGCAAAGCCTGGGTGCCGTTTCGGTGGATCTCACCCATGCGCGGACCAAGGGCGATACAGGCGAAACCCTCAACGGCCAGTCGCTACGCTTCCTGTATGCGAAGTCGCTGGAGGAAACCGACACCACGTTCCGCATGGCCGGCTATCGCTACTCCACCAGCGACTACCGCACATTTCCCGAATCCGTGGGCATGCGCTATGCGCAGGAGAACGGGTTTCCGTTCACCAACAGGCGCAACGAACTGCGGCTGGAAGTGTCGCAATCACTGGGGCGCTGGGGCACGCTCTACGGCTCCGCTCGGCAACAGAGTTATTGGCACAGCGACCGCAAGGACCGGCTGATCCAGGTCGGCTATTCGGGCAGCTACCAGCGGCTTACCTATAACCTCTACTACAACCAGTATTCGAATCTGTACGGCCCCGCAAACCGGCAAGTCATGCTGACGTTGTCGATGCCGCTGGGCCGCAGCAACGCCTCGGCCATGTATTCGGTCTCGCGCGACAGCGACGGCCGCGTGGCCCAACAGGCCAGCGTGTTCGGCAGCGCTTTCGAAGACCATCGCATGACCTACGGCGTGACGGTGGACCATGCCAACCAGGACGGCACCAGTGGCAGCGGCAACCTCAGCTACAAGGGCCAATACGGCCGCATCGACCTGGGCCGCAGCCAGGGCCGAGGCTACGGCCAGACCAACCTGGGCGTGGCCGGCGGCATCCTCGTGCACGCCGATGGCGTCACGCTGTCCCAGCCCCTGGGCGAGACCATCGCGCTGGTACGCG
>NZ_JAELTJ010000203.1 GCF_016428805.1 Achromobacter sp. ASV32 | reverse complement strand
GGTGGTAAATCTGCCCTGCAGCGGGCTAAGTGGTGAAATTGTCGACATCACACACCCCATTTCGCCAAGCAACTGCGTGGCGCTACCTGCGAGGCTTAGTCCCTGGTCGCCGATGTAAACTGGCCGCCGCCTGTACAGGCGGCGGCCTTGGGTCGATCACGGGCCTGGTCCGTGTTTCGGCTGGTGGGTTGACGGGTTGCTGCCCGACAGCCCACCGCCGTCCTCTTTAAGAATGCAGTTTTTCTGCCGCTGGCTTCCACACAGATCCCCTTATGGATGACACCAACGACAAGCTGCGCCGAAATTTGGTAGTAGCTTCAGCCGCGATACTCGCCGCCTTCTGGGTTGGCTTCCGCATTCCCTCTTTATCCACATTGGGAGGGGTCGGCGTCATCGACGACGCCCATGCTCCTCGAGTATGGGCCGCGGCCGCGCTAATGCTTATCTATTTACTCGGCCGATTCCACTTCAGTGAGGATCGGGAGAAAATGCTTACGGCTTGGTCAGAAGACCGCGAAGCCCGCGTTGTGAGATACATGAGCGCGCTTGCTGCGCGCAAGGAAGTGTTTGACCGCAACGCTGGTGCGAAGGTCCGTGAGGCCTACCTCAACCGAAAACGTAGCGACGGAACAGCAATGGTGATCAGAAGGGTTTCGCTGCGAGACGCGATCATTTGCGATCAGAGTCGAGCCGGCAAAATTCTGTACTACCGAACTCGATGGTCAGATGACGAAAGAGGTGATTTCGAGAACAGGTACAGTCATTCACCTAACAGCGAAGATGAGGTGGCAGTCGACGTATACACCGTGGGTCGTTGGAGGAGTCCAGTAATCCACGTGAGAGCGATAGGTCGTTCGCTTACATGGAGTCGTGGTGCCTTCGACCTAGTGGTGCCCTACGTTCTCGTAGTCCTGGCGATCAGCGCATGCCTGCACAAGTTCATGAGCATGCCCACTGCCGCGTAGAACGATGCAAAAAGCCCGCAGCACTCGCATGCAGGCTTTCTGTTTGCTACCCGATGAGTACATGATGTTGCTGGGTGCCACCAACTGCACAATACCCGGCATGATGATCCCTATTCCGAGTGCCATGCCCAGCGCGCGGCCCTCAGCGGCAAGGGGGCAGACATATAAAAAAGCCCGCACGCGGCGGGCAAACCCAAGAGAGGTGGGTGAAAACTAGGTCAGCCGCAATGGCTGCTGTCCTTCAAATCCATGATTCACCTCTCTGGTGTAGAAATAGAAAAACCCGCCGAAGCGGGTTCTGTCGCCGGTCTATGCCGACTTGTATGGTTTGGCTGCGCCAGCAGGGATCTAGTCGGCGCCATCGTAGGTATGGCGCCGTTGCTCTTCCGCTGGGCGTTGCTGGGAAAAGAAACGCCCCGCTGGGAATCCAAAGCGGGGCTTGCGTCTATCTGGGGCGGACTGCGGGAATCGAACCCGCGTAGGCGGCTTGGAAGGCCGCAGCCTGACCACTCGGCCAAGCCCGCAGAAATACAAAAACCCGCCGGCAGTCGCTCGGCGGGTTCTCTTTGTGGACGGAACCCGCCCACGACACCTGCACTATAAAGCCGAACCGGACACTCCGCAAGCCCTCGGTGCGACATTCACCCGCACTCGGAGCAGCCCTCGCTTGTAGAACGCCGGCAGCAGCGCCACTTTTGCCTCCTGATAAGCCGCATGCTGCTGCTCCGGGCTAAGCCGAGGATTACGAAACGCGACCGTTCCCGCGGCCTTGTTTGCAGCATGGATGCCGATCGCTGCCCGCAGTTGCCACCGCAGCTCATCGATGCACACCTCCACCTGCTCAGCGCGCGCCGTGT
This sequence comes from Achromobacter sp. ASV32, assembly GCF_016428805.1. GTDB lineage: Bacteria > Pseudomonadota > Gammaproteobacteria > Burkholderiales > Burkholderiaceae_B > Achromobacter. Next base: position 4,999 of record NZ_JAELTJ010000203.1, on the reverse strand, counting down.
CGATACGTTCATCAATGTAATCGGCGTCGTGGAACACCTCAGAATCCGAAGCCCCACGGGCATAGATAGAAACGCGTCCCGCCCCCAGGTTCGGCCGATACCCAGCGGTCCAGCGGTACCACCCTTGCAGCAGCCATTCGATGTCTTCCGATTCTTCACGCGTCATAACCAGCTCCTTGCCAAACCACACTGCCCCAAAGGGGTCGATTCGAATCTGCTTCCAGTCCACCCAGCGCTGGCGCAAGGCCTGTTTCGCCTGTTTTCGTTCCAGCACCACGGCCGGGTCGTCTCGTTCCCAGCGTCGATGCCAGGTCATCAAATCACCCCAGAAGAGAAAGTCACTTTCGGATCGAGGTAGCTCAACAGCACAGCGCGTGCATCATCGAAGCTGCGGCACACCTCGACCTGATACCCCGCCTCGCGAAGAAATACGATCCAGGCCTTCTGTGGCTTGCGCACCTGTCCGTCTTGGGTCTTCATTTCTATCCAAAGTCCATGTTTCCCGAATCGCGGAACGGGCAAACAAAGGTCGGGCACACCAGGCTTCACCCCCTGCCCTTTGAGCTTGCCCGCCACTGCGACGTCACGATGCCCGCCGTTGGGAACATGGAACAGCCAAGCGAGCTCGGGGTACACCTTGACCTGCCGATTGGCCCACGCAATAACCTGGGCCTGAATGATGTCCTCACTGATGACAGGCTTGACCTTGACGCCGACCTTGGTGGGGGTCAGTTGGTAACGCGGCCAGCGGCTCATGCTCGAGCCCCCCGGTAGCTGTCCCAGTCGAACACGACCATACGCCCCCCGCCCTCGCGCATGCGGTCGATCACCCGGTCGCCCAGTTCGGCTTGGAGCTTGTCTTTCGCCAGGTTGCTGAGAAGGATCGTCGGCTTCATGGCGTTGTACCGAGTGTTGATCACGTTGGACAGAATGATCTTTTCCCCCTCGGTGCCGTACTGATTGCCAATTTCGTCCAGCACCAGCAGGTCCGGGGCCGTCAACATCTCGATCACAGCCAGCTCAGTGGCCGCCGAGTCCTTCCTGTATGTAGCCTTGACCGCTTGCATGACGTCCAACACCACGGCGAAGCGGGCGGTATAGCCCGCCCCCAAGACCCGATGCATGATCCCAACGGCAAGATGGGTTTTCCCGGTGCCAGGCGAACCGGCGAAGATCAGCCCTCGCCCCACCGCCCGCGCGCCCCCAAAATCGACCGCGTACGCTTCGGCATGACCCAGCGCAATTGCTGCGCCCGCGGATAGCCCCGCCGTGCGAAAGGTGTCCAGCGTCTTGTTGCGATAGCGCTCCGGCACACCGGCCTTGCGTATCAGGCTGGTGCGGGTGCTCTCGGCCTCGATGCGGAACAATTCCGCCTGCTGGCGCTTAGCGTTGCACACGGTGCAGTCCGACCAGCCCACCGGCGTTTTCATAGCCGTGTAGGCCCCATGTTCGGGGCAGTGCCGCACCTCGGTTTCGAAGTTAAAACCGGCCATCTTCGTCAACGCCGTTGCGGTAGTCTTGGCTGCGGAAATTTCCATGTTGTCTCTGTCCTTTGCCGGCATGCTGCGCGGCGGATTGGCGTTGATCCGGGTTAGCGGCTTTCTCCTGGTCGCGCGCCAGCCAATGCACGATGAATGCCTCGATGCCGCGGCGGGTCTTGCGGTTGGCGGGCTTGGCGTTACACCAGACCCGCATCCGCTTGAACGCCCCCGCCACGTCCACCAGGGGAAAGGCCGCGCTCCACTCCGCGACCAGGGCATCGGTAGGCAAGTACTCGGAGCCGTCTTGCAGCGGAAGCTGATCGACGGGAGGCGGAGCATTGCCGGCTTCGGAGCCGAGCAGCGCAAGCTGGTCGGCGGCAGAAGGAACTGCGATAGCAGTTACTTCCTTTTGTTGGTTGTCTTTTGGAAGGTTGTCTTTTGTGTGTCCGAGATTCGGACTATCGACCTGTCCGAGATTCGGACTAGTGATAGTCCCGGATTCGTTCACCTGTCCAGGATTCGGACTAGTAGTTGCACTAGTCCGAGATTCGTTCACCTGTCCGGATTTCGGACTATCCAGCCACTGCGAGTAATCCTTGTTCACGCCCACGATGGACCCGTACTTACCCGGTCGCTTGTGGATGACACGCATCCCGGCCAGCTCGTTCAGCGCCGTGGTGATGTGCTGGCGCTTCATGTCGCCTAGCAGCGCCCCCAGCTGCGACGCCGAAAGATCGTCTTCCTTCTTGTTGAAACCGTAGGTCTTGCGAATGAGCGCCAGCAGCACCCGCAGCGTCGTCTGCTTGAACGGATGCGCCGTGATCGCCTCCAGCAGCTCGTTGGAGATCTGCGTGTGGCCATCCTCCAGCTGGGGCGACTTCGGCGTCATAGGCAAGATCACGGCGCTCATGCCGCTTCCCCGTACTGGCGCTGAAAGCCGGCCTCGGCTTCAGGCGGCCAGGCATCCAGCACGATCAGGCGGGCGCGGGTAAGGCGCAACCCCGGCACGAAGTAGCTCAACTTCATCGCAAACGGCGCGGTGGAATGATCAATGAACCAATGGCACCCAGCGCAGCCGAAGGCGATAGCCCAGTCGTGTGCCTTGATACCCGTCCCCTTGCCGTCCCGCAGTTGGTTGGAATGGCAGGCCACAGTGGTGTCCGTCCCGCCCTGGCAGTACTTGGGCACGCGCAGCAAGCATTCCTCGCCCTTGGCAAGGTCTAGCAGCGCCTGGTTGCGATAGACGGTCTTGGGCGGCTTCTTGCCCTTCTTGCGCGCCTTCATCGCGGCCCGCGGGGGCGGCATGGCCTTGCCCCGCATCATCGGGACCGCGCTGCGCTTCATGGGCGTCTTTCGCTTCAGGGGCGTGTGGCGCTTCAACGACATGCCGCCCCCGTCTGTGTCTTGGCCCGATACCACGCTGGCCAGCGCCAGGCGTTCGTGTGCCGGGTGATCAAGCCAGCGCGTACGGCGTCGAACAGAAGCGAATCGATCGCGCTCGCTGCGGCGTCATCCCGCGTGGTCTTGGGCCAAGGCTGCACCGCCACCAAGGCGGGCAGGACCAGGGCGCGCAGCGCCGGCACGTCCACCCGTCGCGGCGTGTCGATAATGGCCTGGCGCACGGTCTCCACCGTCTCCGGCGGCACGCGGTAGCCCTTGAACATGTGCAGGCAGTCAGCCATCGAGACCGCTCCACAACCGGAAAGGCCTGCGAATGGCGGCGTGAAACAGCCCCTCAGCCGCAGCTTGATGATCTAGATGCGCGCGGCTGGTGACGCCGCAAACATCGCGCACGTACTGAGCCGCGTGCTGTTCGCGACTTACACCTTGGGGGGCGGCGCCGATACGAGACTCCACCCACTTCTGAAATGGCTCGCTCTGGCACCACATGGCAGCCAGTTGCGACAGCGCCGCCCCCTTGCCAGCCGCAGGCGCGCGTCTTGCGCGCACCGGGCGCCCCGAATCTCCACGTATCAGCATTGCACCCTCGACACATTGCGGGCACCGCGAAAGGCCAATACCGCCAGTTCCATGAACAGCATGTAGAGCGCGCTCCGCTCGCCCGGGTCGATCCGGCTATCAGCCATCGCGTCCAAGGTGGAGGCGTTGAGCTTTCCGACTTGTGCGCCGACCTTCAACACCTTTTCATGAATGGCCTTCAGTTCATCGGGCCAGCCACCTTCAGGCGGCGCCGGCACGTCCAGGCAGGTAAGGCCGTGTTCCACCATGGCGTAGGTCTGCGCCCAGCGGTGAGCAAACTCAGCTGCAGCTGACTTCTGCTGCATCCACTCCGTCAGCATGTCGGCAATCTCGAACGTCATTGACTCGCCTTCCTGCCCGTTCAGCTTCGCGCGCAGCGATTCGTAGTGAATCTGCTTGCCCCGGCGCTCCGATAGGAACTGCGCGGCATCCTTCACACCGCCGGGGGTGCGGCGGACATCGTTGTAAAGAACATCAAGCCAGTGATGGGAGTTCAAACGGCTGGTCATGGGGTCGTACCTTGGAATCTTGAAAAATCAGGGTTTCGGGGCCTCGCGCCCTGCCCTACGATGTGCAACATGGACAAGAGACTTCACACATCCAAAGGGCCGATTTGCACCTTGTCGTTTTGCTTTGCCGGAATCACCGGCTTCGGTACCGGCTGGGTCGGCGTTCTCGCGCTATACATGCGCCACCTCCTGAAAATGGACGGGCAGCCCCTTAGAATCGGAGATTCCACTCAACCGATTCGCCCCAATATGGAGGGGGCTGACCATGAGCAATACGGGACATCGAGTAGACGAAGAGGCACTTGGCGCAGTGCATGCGCTCAGTGCGGTGGTAGCGGCCCTTGTCATGGACCATCCCTATCCAGATGCGCTGAAGGAACGGCTTTCGAATATGTATTCGGGCGCGGCAGCACCTGGTGGCCCGTTGGACTTGTCGCCATCTGGCAAGAAGGGCTGGAATCAGATGCTTCACCTGTTTCAGACCGTTCTTGGAGGATTCCCCGTGATGGCCGAAGCGTCGCAGAACAGCCAGCCTCCCGCGCAACGGCCCGACTGATCCAATCGGCCATTTGGCCGCCCAGTCCAGATTCCCTAGAGCTGTTCCCGCCCCTTGCGCTCTGAAGCCAAATTGCTCCGCCAGGCCGCATGGCCACCGCAATGCGTTCATCGGCAATGCGATCAACGGCTGGCCGAATCAGCCATAGGACAAGGCGTGTGTAGAGGCTATGCATGGGTTGCACCTTCGGCGCTGCTGGGTCCGAAGGGGTCCGGGCCATACACTTGCTCCAGCGACAAAGCCAGCCCAGCCTCGGTCGCAAGGGCGACGAGGCGACGGGCCTGACTGATGCCAGGACGGATGGCTCCTCGCTCGTATTGCGAGATAGCCGATTGGCTGACGTCAAGGGCGGCAGCAAGCTATGCCTGTGAAAGTGCAGCCGCTTTGCGGATTTGGCGAATGGAGTTCATTCACAAATATTAGTCTGACTGATTATTTACGTCAACAGTCTGACTGATTGCTAAATATCAGCC
>NZ_JAELTJ010000202.1 GCF_016428805.1 Achromobacter sp. ASV32 | reverse complement strand
CCCCCCCCCCCCCCCCCCCCCCCCCCCCCCCCCCCCCCCCCCCCCCCCCCCCCCCCCCCCCCCCCCCCCCCCCCCCCCCCCCCCCCCCCCCCCCCCCCCCCCCCCCCCCCCCCCCCTCTTTTCAAGCCGAAGACGGCATACGAGATCGGTTATTAGGTCTCGTGGGCTCGGAGATGTGTATAAGAGACAGCCGCACTGGTAGTGGCGCAAGCCTTGCGCCCCGGCAGAGGCGTCGGTAAGGTGCCAGGGGAAGGGCCGCTGGCGCCCCGCCATCGAACAGGATCTTCATCAATGGGCACGAATACCGCTACCGCGCGCCGCCGTTCGCCGTTGGGCATGGCCCTGGCCATTGTCGTGCTGGCCGCCGCCGTGCTGGCAGTGCTGGCGCTGGCGGGCACACGCATCGTCGAACTGCGCATCGCCAATATGCTTGGCCCGCGGGCCGAGGTGGGCCGCGTGCAGGTCGGCTTCAAGCAGGTGGTGCTGACCGATGTGAAGATCGCGGGCAACGCGGGCGCGGCGCCAGCCAGCGCGCGGCGCGTGGTGGCCGAGCCCGAATGGACGTCGTTCCTGCAACACGAAGCCGTGTTCCGCAAAGTCACTATCGAAGGTTTCGATTTCGCCGTCCTGCGCACACCGGACGGCGAAATGCAGATTTCTCCGGCGCTGCAGGCGGCGCTGCGCGAGGCCGATGGCGGCAATGGCGTGACGCGGCGCAAAAACCCTGTCCGCGCCGACGCCATCGTGCTGGTCGACGGCCGGCTCGACTTCCTGGATGCGGCCATTGCCAAGCCGCCGCATCGCATTCCCTTCAACCAGGTGTCGGCGCGTCTGTCTCCGCTGGTGCTGCCGGCCGAGGGGCAGCGCAGCGACATGGAATTCAAGGGCTCGGTCCAGGACAATCGCAATGGCGCGGCCACGGTCACCGCCAGCGGGTCGCTTGAAATCGGCGGCACCGATGCCGATATCAAAGTGGCGGTGCGCAATATGGATATCCGCTACGCGGCGCCGTACCTGGCCGAGAACGGCGCGGGGTCGCTGACGGGCGGCGCCATGGACCTGGACATGCAGACCACCATCGCCAAGCGCCAATTGAAGGCGTCTGGCGTGGTGGCGCTGCGCGACCTGAAATTCAGCGGCGACGGCTCCTTGTTTTCGTTGCCGCGCAAGGCGGTGCTGGCCGCCATGCAGGACCGCAGCGGCGCGCTGCGCATGGAGTTCAGCCTGTCCGGCAGCCTGGACAACCCCAAGTTCTCGGCGTCGCGCGGGTTCGCGGCGCAGATCGCGCGCGGCGTCGGCCACGTCATCGGCGTAGGCGCCGAGGGCGCGGCCGGCGGCGTTGCCGACGCGGTCAAGGACGTGGGCGACGCGATCTCCGACCTGTTCTCTTCAGGCGGTCAGAAGCGGTAGTTCGCGCTCAGTTCCACCCGTCGGCCTTCGCCCAGCAGCCATTGCGTCTGGTTGTAGTAGGCGGTTTCCGCGTACTGGCGGTCAAACACGTTGAATGCCCGCAGCGCCAGCGTCAGGTCGCGGCGCGGTTCCCATTGCAGGGCCAGATTGGTGGTGGTGTAGCCCGCCATCTCCAGCCGGTTGGCGGCGTCCGCAAAGCGCCGGCCTACGTAGCGCACCCCCGCGCTGGCGGTCCATTGCGGCGCGAATTTCCAGCTGACCCAGGCATTGGCGACGCGCTCGGGCACGTCGGTGGGCACGTTGCCGGCCCGGGAGACGGCCGTGCCGTTGACCGACTCGCTGAAGTCGTCGTAGCGCGCCCGCAGCACCGCGGCATTCACGTCCACCCGCCAGGCCGGCGTCAATTCGACGCCCAGCGTGGCTTCCAGCCCGCGCGAGGATTGCTCGCCGACCTGGATGCGCAGCGACGGGTCGTTCGGGTCGCGCGTCACCAGGTTGTTCTTGCGGATATGGTAGGCCGCCAGGGTCCACTGGCCCTTGTTGTCCCAGAACGTCTGCTTGACGCCGACCTCGACCTGCCGTCCCTTGGACAGCTGGAAATCCTTGTTGGCCGGCGACAGCAGCAAGAGGCTGCCGATCGGGTCGGCGGCCTCGGCGTATTGGCCGTAGACGGACAGAGTCGGCAACACGTCATAGACCGTGCCGATGCGCCAGCCGACATTGTTGAAGGTGGTGTCGAACGCGGTCTGTCCGGCCACCAGATCGCGCCGCTTCAGGTCGATATGGTCGTAGCGCAGGCCGCCCAGTACCGACCAGCGTTCGGTCAGCATCAGGCGGTTTTCGGCGAACAGGGCGTACTGGTCGGCCGTGTTGCGGTAGCGCGGCGTGGTGCCGGCCACGTTGATGAAGCGGCCGTGGTCCACGTCGTACGGGTCCACCAGCGACGTGCCCGAATAGGGCGAATTGTTGGTGTGCTTGAGCGAAGCGCGATTGACTTCGAATCCCACGGCGACCTTGTTGGCCAGGCCGAACAGGTGGCCGTCGAAGCTGGCATCGGTCACGGTGCCGACCTGCTCCTGGTCATGGCGGATGTCGGTGTAGGCGCTGCGCTGGATCAGGCCGCTGGCCGGCTGCCACGTGTAGTTTTCGGCGTCGCGGTAGTCGCGATCGCTGCCGATGTAATAGACGCGGCTGCGCACCCGGGTGGCGGGGTTGGGCGTCCATTCGGCCTTCAGTTCCGTGCGGCTGTCGCGGTAGATGATCTTGCTGTCGGCCACGTTGTAGTTCTTGCCACGCAGGCTGTAGTCGATGTCGCCGTTGATCAGCGGCGTGCCGAAATAGCGCGTCGGCTCCTGCCAGGCGTAGGCCTGGGTCAGCGTGAAGTTCAGCTCGGGCGACACGTCCAGGCGCAGCGCGGCGGTCACGGCCACGTCGCGCGAATCGCCCAGGCTGATGCCCGAATTGCTGTGATTGCCGCTGATGTCCAGCCGGTACGACCACTTGTCGTCCAGCGCGCCGCCGCTGCCAAAGCCCAGGCGCTGCGTGTCGTGGGTGCCGATGGTGGTCTGGATTTCGTTTTCGATGGGGCCGCGGGTGGGCTTCTTGGGGATCACGTTGACCACGCCGCCGATGGCGCCTTCGCCGTATAGCACCGACGCCGGGCCCCGCAGCACTTCGATGCGGTCCACCGCCCAGGGGTCGTAGATGAACGTCTGGCCCACGCCGCCAAACTGCCGCACGCCGTCGTACAGCTGCGCCACGGAGTTCGAATCGGTGAAGCCGCGCGACGACAGCGACGAGCCGCCGTTGCCGGGATGGCGCATGGCGCTGATGCCGGCCGCCTGGGTGATGGCGTCGGTCACGTTGACCGCGCCGCGTTCACGCAGCTGTTCGTTGCTGATGACGTCGATGCTGGCCGGGGTGTCGAACGGCGTCAGGCCCAGCAGCGTGCCGGTGCTGGCTTGTTCCAGCAAGGTGGTGGCGGGCGCTTCGGCCGATACGGAGATGGCCGGCAGCGTGGCAATGCCGCGGGGCGCGGCGGCAGCGGGGGCGGGGGCAACGGTCTGCGCGTGCAACGCGGGCGTGAAGGCGAGCGCGGTCCAGACGGCCGCGCGCCGTTTCAGGACGCGGCGCGTCCTGGGGCAGGGAAAAGACATGGAAACTCTCGGTAAGCCAATAAAGCCGCGAGGGGGGCGGCGGAGCGACTAGCTGAGGACCGAGACAAACGGAGGGGCGCGGGCGCCCAGCGGCGGGCCGCGCAGGAAGCCTTCGGCGACGGGCGGCGGCGCGCGCGCGGCCAGCGGATGGGCCATGACGGCGCTGCTGGCCAACGCCGGTGCAGGGGACGGCGGCAACGCCAGCGCCGCCAGCATGGCGCCCATCGGGCAGGCGGCAGCCTGGGCCGCATGGCGTTCGTCCGGGGCGTCGCTGTGCCTGGCGGGGCCGGCCACCCAGATGGTGCCGGCAGCCGAGCATAGCTGGATCAGCGTGCCTTGCTGGGCGGCGGGCATGAAGCCCTGCGGCACCAGCGCTTTCAGCGCGAACAGCGCCAGCACCAGCCAGAGGGTGGCGGCGTTGCGGGCGATGGGCAGGAATGGGCGGCGCATGATCGGCGCTCATTCTAGAGGGTTTTGGGGGCGTCGTCGCCCTTGCGGCGACCCACGGCATGCGACGCATCGCCGCATGCCGTGGGCCGGTCCTTGTGACGCTACACCGTTCTGGCGGCCCAGAATGCCGTGCGGATGCCGGGCGCGGCGGCAATGCGGGCGGTGACGCGGTCCAGGTCCAGTTCGTCCACCGAGGCTTCGCTCAAGGCTGCTTCGATCTCGACCTCGTTCTCGCCGAACTGGTCGATCTTCAGTTCCGACAGGGGCAGCTGTTCGTCTTCCAGCACGTCTTCGAGCACCGTCATGGCGGCCTGGCGCTGGTCCACATGGGCAATCACATGGATGACGGTGGTGACTTCCGTGGTCTGCGCGTCCACCGGCTGGCGGTTGACGTAGCTGACCACCGGCCGCAGCAGCGTATTGGCCGCCAGCACAAAGGCGGTGGCCGCCACCGCTTCGAGGATCAGGGACGCGCCGGCGCAGGCGCCGATGGCGGCCGACCCCCACAGCGTGGCGGCGGTATTCAGGCCGCGGATGCTGCCGCCTTCGCGCATGATGGCGCCGGCGCCCAGGAAGCCCACGCCGGACACGACGTACGAGACCACGCGCGCGCCGCCATCGGGGCCGCCGATGCGAAAGGCCATGTCCACGAAAATGGCCGCGCCCACCGCCACCAGGGCATTGGTGCGCAGGCCTGCGGTGCGCTGGCGGACCTGGCGCTCGAAGCCCACGATGGACCCGAGCACAAAGGCCGTGGCCAGGCTGATCAGGGTGTTGGCCAGCGTCAGCAGCTGGATGTTTTCGAAGTTCTTCATCTTGTTGTTCTCGGGGGCAGCATGTTTTGGGGTACTGCCGGCCTGGGGCCGGCGGCGCTCAGGGCAGTTGCCAGACCGAGAGCGCCGTCAGCACGAAGGCCAGCAGCCCGATGAGCAGCAGCGCCGCCACGCGGGCGGCGAGCAGGCATTTGTACGGGTCTTTCATGACAGTCTTCTTTCCGTCACGCGGTTTCGCGGCTCACGCCGGCAGCACGGCGATGCTGGCGCCGGCGTCGTGTTCCCAGTGGACCCGGCGCACGGCGGGGCTTTGCCCCAGGCGCAGCGCGACGGCGTTGAGCAGGCCGCGCTGTTGCGGGGGGCATTGCAGCGTGACCGTGGTGCTGGCCAGCTGGCCGGCGTCCTGGCGCGAGATGCGCACGTTCAGCACGCGCAGCTCCAGGGCTTGCAGCTCGTAGTACAGCTGCTTGCGCAGCGCGTTCAGCGTGTCGGCGACGCTGACGATGGTGAATTGGTAGGTGGGGGCCGCGGGGTGGCCGGCAGGCGCGGCGGCGGGGGCGGCGCCGCGCACGGTGGCGGCGCCGTCCGCGAAGGGCAGGAGTTTCTTGATGCGCATGGTCGTCTCCAGGGGGAGTACGGTGGAAGGTCCACATGCACGCGCCGCTTGCCCGCTACGTGGCGGGCGCAACAAGGCCCGCGAATCGCGTCGGTAAGAGGTCTTAGGGGGAGGGCTGCGGCCTGGACAGCGCGCAGGGCGCGGGGGCTGTCCGGGGCCGAATGGCCGGGTCCTGGCTTTACGCAGGACTCAGCAGAAATGCTGTGGATCCTGCGTCAAGCGGCGCGAGCAGTCGTGTATTGACTACATCCGTCGTTGTCCACATTGATCTCAGGTGATTGAAAGTGCTGCGATTATAAGAAGGGATCAGGGAAAACACCAAGAGAAAAGTGCGTCCCGACGCGGGCAATGCCCGGTCCGCGCCGATCAGGCGGCGCGGACCGGGCCGCATGCGCAGCTTGCGCCTGGCCGGGAGGGCCGGCGGGGAGCGGTGTCAGGGCGCTCCGGCGTAGTACTGGCCCAGCGCCTCGACCTCGGCGTCGGTCAGGCGCTGCGCGAATGCCCGCATCACGCCTACGTCGTCGTTCTGGCGCGAGCCGTCGCGAAAGGCGTTGATCTGGTCGGTGAAATACGCCTTGGACTGGCCGGCCAGCCGGGGCAGCAGCGGTCCTTCGCCCATGCCGCGCAGGCCGTGGCAGTTGGCGCAGGCGGGCAGGGCGCGCGCGCCGTCGCCCGCCTGGTCCAGCTTGCGCGCCGCCTCGCCGCCGGCTTCCCCGACGTGCAGGGGCGGCCCCGCCAGGGTGCCGTAGTAGGCCGCCAGTTGGCCGATCTCCTGCTCGGTCAGGGCCTGGGCGATGGTGTTCATCAGCGGTTGCTTGCGGGTGCCCTGGCGGAAGTCGGCCAACTGTTTGGCGATGTACTCCGGGGTCAGGCCGGCCAGGTTGGGGAAGATGCCGCCGCCGGGGGTGATGCCGGCCTGCCCGTGACAGGCCACGCAGGCCTGCACGCCGGCGGCGGGCTTGCCGGTGGCGGCCAGTTGCTTGCCCGCTGCCGGATCCGCGCCTTGCAGATAGCCTTCCCAGGCGGGCCGCGAGGCGCTGAAGTCCTGCGCGCTGCGGCCGGGGACCGGGGTAGGCGGGGCGGCAGGCGTTCCTGCGGCAGGCGTTCCTGCGGCAGGCGTCCCTGCGGCAGGCGTCCCTGCGGCAGGCGTCCCTGCGGCGGATGCTCCTGCGGCGGGCGTCCCCGCGGCGGGGGCTCCCGCCGCAGGCGTGGCCGGGGTTGCGCCTGCCGCGGCGGGTTGGGTGGCCGCTGTCTCTTATACACATCTGACGCTGCCGACGACGATGCGGTTGTGGGGGGGGGGGGGGGGGGGGGGGGGGGGGAAAGGGGGGGGGGGGGGGGGGGGGGGGGGGGGGGGGGGGGGGGGGGGGGGGGGGGGGGGGGGGGGGGGGGGGGGGGGGGGGGGGGGGGGGGGGGG
>NZ_JAELTJ010000201.1 GCF_016428805.1 Achromobacter sp. ASV32 | reverse complement strand
CCCCCCCCCCCCCCCCCCCCCCCCCCCCCCCCCCCCCCCCCCCCCCCCCCCCCCTTTTCACTATTAGGTCTCGTGGGCTCGGAGATGTGTATAAGAGACAGGCCGTCTGCAGATCATCCCGCTTCTTCCCGCTGATCCGCAACTTATCCCCGTTGATCTGGCTCTCGACCTTCAACTTCGCATTCTTGATCGCCGCAATCAGCTTCTTGGCCACAGGCTGCTCGATCCCCTGCTTGATGGTCACCTTCTGCCGCGCCCCGCCCAGATTCTCAAGCGGATCCGCCACATCCAGGCAGCGCACATCAATCCCGCGCGCCGACAAACGCCCGCGCAGGATATCCAGCATCTGCTTCAACTGAAATGCGCTGGAAGCCACTTGCGTCACCACAAAGCCCTCCAGCTCGAACTTGGCATCCGTGCCCTTGAAATCGAAACGCGTGGAAAGCTCGCGATTGGCCTGGTCGATGGCGTTGGTGAGCTCGTGTTTGTCGACTTCGGAAACGACGTCGAAAGTAGGCATGACAAAAAGTCCCGTCGGTAGATGAAGAATCCGGCTAACGCCGTTTGCCCCATTTTACCGGCCCCGGCGCCCCCGTCACGTCGTCAGCACCAGCAGCCGTTGCGCCTGCAGCGGATGCGCGATCACCTGCGCCTCGATGCCGTAGGCCAGGTACAGATTCGCCGGCGTCAGCACCTCGGCCGGCGTGCCTAGCGCCACCGCCTTGCCGCCGCTCAGCAGCAACAGCCGGTCGCACCAGCGCGCCGCCAGATTCATGTCGTGCAGAATCACCAGCACGCCCGTATTGCCCTCGTGCGCCAGCTGCGCCGCGCGGCGCATCAGATCGGCCTGGTGCTTGGGGTCCAGACTGGCCGTCGGCTCGTCCAGCAGCAGATAGCGCGCCTCGCCCGGGGCACGTCCCGCGCTGCACTGCACCAGCACCCGGGCGAACTGCACCCGCTGCTGTTCGCCACCCGATAACTCCGGATAGCGGCGTCCGTCCAGATGCGTCGCATCGGCCCAGTCCAGCGCCTGCCGCGCCAGCGCGTCTACCTGGGCGGGCGAGAGCTCGGGAAACGGATACGCCCCCATCGCCACCACCTCGCGCACGCCCAGATCGAATGTCAGCCCGGGCTTTTGCGGCAGCACTGCGCGCCTGCGGGCCTGCTCGCGCGGGGGCATCGCCGTCAGCGCACGGCCGTCCAGCGTCAGGCTGCCGCCGTCCGCGGCCAATTCGGCAGACAAGGCGGCGAGCAGCGTCGACTTGCCCGCCCCGTTGCTGCCCAGCAGGCCCACCACCTCGCCGGGCTCGATGCCCAGCGACACCTGCTCCAGGATGCGCGCGCCGTTGCGCGCCAATGTCACCTTTTCCGCGGCCAGCATCAACCGTGCCTCCGGCCGCGCGCCAGCAGCCACAGAAAGAAAGGACCGCCCACCAGGCCAGTCACCAGCCCGATCGGCAGCTCGGCCGGTATCACCACGATGCGCGCCAGCCAGTCGGCCAGCGTCATCACCAGCCCGCCGCCCAGCAGACACGCCGGCAGCAGCAACCGGTGATTGGCGCCCAGCGTCATGCGCACCAGATGCGGCACCACCAGCCCCACGAACACGATCGTGCCGCTGGCGGCCACCAGCGGGCCGACGATCAGCGTACACGCCAGCACCAGCCGGGCCCGCGCCTGCTTCAGCGAATAGCCCAGGTGCTGGGCTTCGCGCTCGCCCAGCAGCAGCGCGTTCATCACGCGCCACTGGCGCATCAGCCAGATCGACAGCACCAGCACCCATGGCGCCAGGAAAGCCAGCAGCTTCCAGCTGGCCCCGGCCAGGCTGCCCATGTTCCAGAACGTCAGATCGCGCAGCTGCGCGTCCGACGCCATGAACGTGAACAGCCCGATCAGGCTGAACGCGATGGCGGTGATGGCCACGCCCGCCAGCAGCAATCCGGCCACGCCGGGCACGCGCCGGCCCACCGCGTAGGCCGCCAGCGTGGCGATCAGGCTGCCGGCAAAAGCGCCCGGCGCCGTGTACCAGAAACCGCCATGCGTCATCACGATGGCGATCACCGCGCCCAGCGACGCACCCGCCGAAATACCGATCAGGCCGGGCTCGGCCAGCGGATTGCGGAACAACGCCTGCAACGCCGCGCCTGAAATCGCCAGGCCCGCGCCCATCACTACCGCCAGCAGCACGCGCGGCAAGCGGATGTCGAGCAGCACATTGCGCCACAGCGCCTGTTCCGGCGTGGGCGTGCCCCCCAGCAGCGACGGCAGTTCGCGCAGCGGAATCGACACCGCGCCGCTGGCGCTGGCCGCCAGCACCGCCAGCACCAGCGCCACGGCCAGCAGCGCCAGCGCCAACGCCGGATCAGCGCGCCATGACATGCGCGGTCTCTTGCTTGAGCTGCGTCAGCGCCAGCGGCAGCCGCGGGCCCAGCCCCAGGATCAGCAGATCATCCATGACGATGATGCGCTGCCTGGCCGCCGCCTGCGTGACGGCAATGCCCGGCAGGCGCGAAAAGCCTTCCAGGCCGCCGCTGGCCTGCAGCGATTCACGGGTGACGATGATCAGGTCGGGCGCCAGCGCGCCGATGGCTTCGGGCGACAACGGCTTGTAACCCTGCTGCCCATCCAGCACGTTGACCAGCCCGGCCAGGTGCATCACCTCGGCGGCGGCCGTGTCGCGTCCGGCGCCCTGCGGCGCGCCATTGCGGTTGATCAGCAGCAGCGCCCGCGCGCGCGTCGCCGGCAAGGCCGCGGCCTTGTCCAGGTCGCGCGTAACGTCCGCCACCATCTGCTCGCCCGCGGCGGCCACGCCCAACGCATCGGCCACGGCGCGGATGCGCGCCTTCAGCGAATCCACCGACGGCGCGTCAGACACGCGCACCACGCGCAGGCCGACCTCGCCCAGGCGCTTGAGCGCCTCGGGCGGGCCGGCCTGTTCGGACGCCAGCACCAGGTCCGGCTTGAGCGCCAGCACGCCCTCGACCGGCACCGCGCGGTAATAGCCGACGCGCGGAAGTTTGGTGGCCGCCTCGGGGTACAGGCTGGACTGGTCGTCGCCGACCAGCCTGTCGCCCTGGCCCAGGCCATACACGATTTCCGTGACGCTGCCGCCCAGGGACACCACCCGCGCCGGCGGCGCCGCCTGCGCGCACGCCACCAGCATCCAGCCCGCCACCACCGCCAACCAGGTCTTCATTGCATCGTCCTCAAGCGGCCAGCGGCACGTTGCACAGGCCCATCATCAATTCCCGCCAGGCCGTCAGTTCCGGCTTGCCCGGCTTGCGTTCGCCGAAGAACTGCGCGATCAGGTCGCCCGTGGACGAATACAGCTCCAGGGACGTCACCCAGCCGTCGGACGTCGGCTTGTTGACCACCCACGCCGATGCGATGGCGGTGGTGTCCAGATGCAGGTTGAACGTCGGGTCCAGCACGTTGTACCAGGGCCCCGTGCGGCGCAGCTGCTGCACCGGTCCGGTGTGGATCTGGATCATGCCGCGGTTGCCCACGAAGCACATGATCGACAGGCCGCTTTGGGCGGCCGATTCGAGCATGCGCTCGACCGCGTCGGCCGGCACCGTCTGGGCGAGATCTTCGCCGGCCGCGGCCAGCGCCGCCAGGCGCGACACCTTGAACTTGCGCAGCAGCGGAAAGAATTCGTGGGTGTCCTGCATGCCCAGCCAAGCCTGCCGCCACGCCGCCGCGTCGTCGACCTGCGCCGCGTCGGTGGCCGCCGCATAGGGCTGGGTGTCGGGCCAGCGCGATTCGCCCGCGAACTTGGCCACCAGCGCGTCGTACGCAGCCACGTCGGTGGCGTCGGTGCGATAGACCTTGTGCACCGCCACGCCTGCGCCGTCGAAGAATTGCAGGCTGTGGCGGCCGTCTTGCTCGACCGCCCAGGCCGATTGCCAGCACGAGAAGAACACGCGCAGATCGATGTCGGGGCCCAACACCAGGCCCACGGGGCCGTCGGCCTGGATGTCCAGGTAGGCGCCGTGGCGCTCATGCACGCACCAGTCGTTGCGGGTCAGGGCCATCACCGGTCCCAGCGTGCCCAGTTCGCGAAAGATCGCCTGGGGCTGGCCATGCAGTTCGGTGGCCTTCACACCGGCACAGCCGGCGGCCACCCATTCGGCCTCGGACACGCCAAGCGCCTGCGCCAGGTTGCGGGCGCGCAGGCCGGGCTTGGCCGCCGCCAGGGTTTCGTTGCGGGCGCGCAGTTCGGCGGCGCGGGTGTCGAAGTCGGTTTGATTCAGGTTGTCGCTCATTGCAGGCTCTCCGGCCGGAATGGAAATTCGGAACTGCCGCCGCTGACGCGCAGCGGCGGCAGCGCGGGGTCAGTATTGATACGTCAGTGAGACGCGCAGGCTGCGTCCCGGTTCCGTGTACCAATCCACCGGCCGCGGCAGGGCCGTGGCGCCGGCGGTGGGTACGTTGATCGCTTCCCAGTACTTCTTGTCGAACAGGTTGAACACGCCCGCCTGCACCTGCAGGCCCTTGACCTGCGCCGGACGCCAGTAGCCCATCAGGTCCACCACACCATAACCCGGCGCCTGGAAGTCGCGGTTGGGCGTGGTGGCGCCCGCCTCGGGGTATTCGACCTTGTTGCGGCGCAGGGCGGTGGTCAGCATGGCGTCCACGCCCCAGACGTCGCGGCCGTAGCCCACGCCCAGCACGGCCTTCAGCGGCGCCACAGAATTCAGGTACTGGCCCGTGCCTTCGTCCTTGCCCACGGCCCACGCCAGCGAGCCCCAGGTGCGCCAGCCCGGCGAGAACTTCCAATGCGCGCTGGCCTCGGCGCCATAGATGCGCACCTTGGCGCGGTTGACGTTGCCGGTCACGCCCAGCGGATACTGGCCGGCCCAGCCCGGTTGCCATTGCGGCGAGCCGGCGTCCAGCGGCACGTTGCTGTCGATGAAGTTCTGGTAGCGGTTATCGAAGAACGACAAGGCGCCGCCCAGCGCGTCGGAGCCCAGCTTGGCGCCCAGTTCCCAGCCCTTGCTGGTTTCCGGCTTCAGGTAGGGATTGCCGACCCGCAGGTAGGTGCCCGGGCCGCCATAGTTGGTGTAGAGCTGCGTCGGGCTGGGCGCCTTGAAGCCGTAGGCGTACTGCGCGTACAGGCTCAGTTCCTCGGCGGCTTTCCAGGTGGTCAGCAGCTTGGGCGAGAAGCGTCCGCCGCTGTTGGCCGACGGCAAGGCGCCGGCGTTGCGGTTGCTGGCGTAGCTGTCGGTGGATTGCGGCTTTTGCTCGTAGTGGTCGTAGCGCAGCGCCGGCATCACCGTGTAGCGGCCATCGGCGAAGCTGAACTCGTCCTGTACCCATAGCGCCCACTGGCTGCCCTTGGACTCGGGCACGTCGGCCTGGTTGGTTTGCAGCATGTCGCATGCGCGCGGGCCGAACGGCGCCGGGGTGCCCGGGCGCACGACGGGGCAGTTGTCGTAGCCGCTGGAATTCTGCTCGGTCTTGTTGCCGAACCACTCGCCGCCCACCGTCCACAACTGCGACACCGAGTTGCCCGCCAGGCGCTTGGTCAGCTCGGCGTTGGCGCCGAACATGGTCTGGCGGATGGAGTTGTTGCGGCCATAGGCCCCATTGGGAAAGCCGTAGCGGAACGGATCGCCAGGGATGATGTTGGCGCGCGCGTCGCGGCTGCGTTCGCCGTCCAGCGTGCTGTCCAGCTGCATGCGCTGCCAATAGACCACGGCGGTGGCGCTGTCGATCAGGCCACCGGTGCCGGGCGCCTTGTAGGAATAGTCGAACGACACGCGCTCGCGCTCGGTTTCCTTGCGGGTGGTGTTTTCGCCTATCAGGTAGCTGGTGCCCGGGCCTTGCTCGAACATGCTGTCCTGGGTGGCGTTGCGTTTGAAGTATTCGCCCGTCAGGCCAAAGCGGTGGCCGCCTTCGACGCGTTGCTGCAGCTTCAGCAGAAAGCTGCGCTGGTCGTAGTTTTCGGGCGTGGGTTCGGTGCGGCGCGGACCGTAGCCGCCGATATCGCCGCGGTTGTCCAGCGCGTGGCCGTTGCGCAGGCCTGCCTGCACCAGCCAGAAGGTATTGCTGTGGATCTGGCCGGCCAGGGCGGCATTGGCGCCCCAGCTGCTGTCGGCGGTGTCGTAGTCGGTCTTGGCCAGCGCGCCGAAGGTCTTGCCGTCGGTCAGCAGGTCGGACGGGTCCAGCGTGTGCAGGTCGGCCATGCCGGAAATGGCGCCCGAGCCGCCCGACGTGGCGTCGGCGCCGCGCACGATGTCCAGGCGCGACAGCGAATTGAAGTCCACCGATTCCAGGCCGCCCTTCACGCCGCGCGCGCCGTCGTCCAGCCATGGCAAGCGGATGCCGTCCACCCGGGTCAGCACGCGGTCCTGGTCCAGGCCGCGGATATTGATGCTGTTGTTCTGGCGGTTCAAGCTCACGCCGGGCTCGGCGCGCTTGCCCAGGTCGCTCCAGTTCTTGATCTGCAGATCGTCCATGCGCTTGCGGTCGGTGCGCGTTTCCCAGGCGGGCGTGGCGACGGCGCCCTCGCCTTCGACGGTGACCGGCGGCAACTGCGTGACGCCGGCCTGCGGCGCTGCCTGCAGCACGAACACGCCCGGGCTGCGCTCCCGCGCGGCCAGGCCGCTGCCGGCCAGCAGACGGGCAAAGCCGTCGGCCACGGCGTATTCCCCTGTCTCTTATACACATCTCCGAGCCCACGAGACCTAATAACCGATCTCGTATGGCGTCTTCTGCGTGTAAAAGGGGGGGGGGGGGGGGGGGGGGGGGGGGGGGGGGGGGGGGGGGGGGGGGGGGGGGGGGGGGGGGGGGGGGGGGGGGGGGGGGGGGGGGGGGGGGGGGGGGGGGGGGGGG
>NZ_JAELTJ010000200.1 GCF_016428805.1 Achromobacter sp. ASV32 | reverse complement strand
GGCACGCACCAGGTTGGTGTCCAGCAACACCTCGATCGAGCTTCGGTTGGAAGTCAGTTGCTGGTAGACGGCAAGGCCGGTCACCAGGAAAAGGGCGAAAAAAACACCGAGCGCGGTCGTCAGGACCGCTCGGATACTCAGATTCTTGAACATGGGGGGTTTTCCGGGTTTGCATGACACAGCCGCCATGGGCTGTCCCCCCTGTTTACGGCCCAATGCAATGAAAAGTTAAATATCTCATTGGGTTACATCGCGGGCAAAAAAAAAACCGCCGAACGAATTCGGCGGGGTCTTGCACTCAGTACCCACCAAGGCGATGGCGCATGGCGCTGGCGGCTAGAATTGCCGCCGGCCGCCCGGCCGCTCGGCCGCTCGGCCGCCCGAAGGCCGAGCAGCCCCCTCGGGGGGCAGCAAACGCGCGCAGCGCGTGCGGCGTGGGGGCCTACTTCCCCTCGGCCGCCCGAAGGCCGGGCAGCCCCCTTGGGGGCAGCAAGCGCGCAGCGCGTGCGGCGTGGGGGCTCAACCGTTATTTCAACCAGGCGCGGGCGTTGCGGAAAATGCGCATCCAGGGCGTGTACGCGCCACCGGTGTCGGCATTGCCCCATTTTTCAGGCGCCCACGACATCATGACGTTGCGGGTCACGCGCTCCGGATGCGGCATCATGACCGTGAAGCGGCCATCGGCGGTGGTAACGGACGTCAGGCCCGCCGGGCTGCCGTTCGGGTTGAACGGGTAGGCTTCAGTGGCGTTGCCGTAGTTGTCGATGTAGCGCGCGGCGGCCAGCACGCGGCTGGCATCGCCCTGCTGGGAGAAGTCGGCGTAACCTTCGCCATGCGCCACCGCGACCGGAATGCGCGCGCCTTCCATGCCCGCAAAGAAGATCGACGGCGACTTGGCCAGTTCGACCATCGACAGGCGGGCTTCGTACTTTTCGGACTGATTGCGCGTGAAGCGCGGCCAGTGCTCGGCGCCCGGAATCATCGGGGCCAGCGCCGCCATCATCTGGCAGCCGTTGCACACGCCCAGCGCAAAGGTGTCGGGGCGCGCGAAGTACGCGGCAAACTGGTCGGACAGCTTGCTGTTGAAGCGGATGGTGCGGGCCCAGCCTTCGCCGGCGCCCAGCACGTCGCCGTAGCTGAAACCGCCCACCGCCACCAGGCCCTGCACCTGGGCCAGATCGACACGGCCCGACAACAGGTCGGTCATGTGGACGTCGATGGCCTCGAAACCCGAGGTGTCGAAGGCCCAGCCCATTTCGACCTGGCTGTTGCAGCCCTGCTCGCGCAGGATGGCCACGCGCGGACGCTTGCCGGTGTTGATGAACGGCGCGGCCACGTCTTCTTGCGGGTCGAAGGCCACGGACGGGCTCATGCCCGGATCCTTGGTGTCGTTCCAGACGTCCAGCTCGGCTTGCGCGCAAGCCGGGTTGTCACGGCGCGACATGATGTGGTAGGACACCTCGCTCCAGGCACGGCCGAGGTCGGCGCGCGGCTGGCCCCAGACCTTCTTGCCGTCGCGGTAGAACTCGATTTCGTCGCCGCCGTTCAGGCCGCCGATGACGTGCGAGTGCGCTGACAGGCCCGCGCCGCGCAGCACTTGCATGACGGCGTCGCGCTGGGCGGCCGGCACCTGGATGACCGCGCCGGCTTCTTCCGAGAACAGCGCCTTGAGCGTCAGCTCTTCGCGCTGCACCGCCACCTGTTCGGGGCGGATCTTGTAGTCGCCCCAATCGGCCGATTGCGGGTCGAAGGTCAGCATGTCCAGGTTGACCGAGATGCCGGTGCGGCCGGCAAAGGCCATTTCCGCCAGCGTGGCGAACAGGCCGCCGTCGGAACGGTCGTGGTAGGCCAGCAGCGTGCCGGCTTCGGCCAGCGTGCGGATGGTGACGAAGAACGCGCGCAGGGCCTCGGGCGAATCGATGTCCGGCACGGTTTCGCCGACCTGGTTGTAGGTCTGGGCCAGGATCGAACCGCCCATGCGGTGCAGGCCGCGACCCAGGTCGATCAGGATCAGCACGCTGTCGCCGGCGTCGGTACGCAGCTGCGGCGTGAGGCTGGCGCGCACGTCGCCCACCGGCGCGAAAGCCGTGACGATCAGCGACACCGGCGCCACGACCTGGCGCTGCTCGCCGTCCTGCTCCCAGGACGTCTTCATGGACAGGGAATCCTTGCCGACCGGAATCGACAGGCCCGCAGCCTGGCACAGTTCGCTGACGGCGGAGACGGTGTCGTACAGCGCGGCATCCTGGCCCTCTACGCCGCAGGCTGCCATCCAGTTGGCGGACAGCTTGATGTCTTCGAGGCGGGCGACGTCGGCGGCGGCCAGGTTGGTCAGGGCTTCGGCCACGGCCATGCGGCCCGAGGCCGGCGCGTTCAGCATGGCGATGGGGGTACGCTCGCCCATGGCCATGGCCTCGCCGCGGAAGCCTTCGTAGTCGGCCAGGGTGACGGCGCAATCGGCCACCGGCACTTGCCACGGGCCGACCATCTGGTCGCGGCTGGACAGCCCGCCCACGGTGCGGTCGCCGATGGTGATCAGGAACGACTTGTTGGCCACGGTGGGGTGGCGCAGCACGCGGTAGGCGGCTTCGGTCAGGTCAATGCCGGCCAGGTCCAGGGGCTCGGACACGCCGGGCAGGCGGCGCACGTCGCGCGTCATGCGGGGCGGCTTGCCCAGGATGACGTCGATCGGCACGTCGACCGGACGGACTTCGGCCTCGCCTTGCGGGCGGATGGCGTCCAGGCCCGGCAGGCCCTCGCCGTCGACCACGCGCAGCTGGCGTTCTTCGGTGGCCACGCCCACCACCGCGTACGGGCAGCGTTCGCGGCGGGCAATGGCGTCAAAGCGTTCCAGGTCGCGCGGCAGGATCGACAGGACGTAGCGTTCCTGGGATTCGTTGCTCCAGATTTCGGCAGGCGACAGGCCCGATTCTTCGAGGGGCACGCGCTTCAGATCAAAGATGGCGCCGCGGCCGGCGTCATTGACCAGCTCGGGGAACGCGTTGGACAGACCGCCCGCGCCCACGTCGTGGATCGCGATGATGGGGTTGTTTTCGGCCTGCTGCCAGCAGCGGTCGATGACTTCCTGGGCACGGCGTTCGAGTTCGGGGTTGCCGCGCTGGACGGAGTCGAAGTCCAGTTCGGCCGAGTTGCTGCCCATGCTGATGCTGGACGCCGCGCCGCCGCCCATGCCGATGCGGAAACCCGGGCCGCCCAGCTGGATCAGCAACGCGCCGGGAGGAATGACGTCCTTGTGGGTCAGGCCGGCGTCAATGCTGCCCAGGCCGCCCGCGATCATGATGGGCTTGTGATAACCCCAGCGCGTGCCGCCGGCGCTTTGCTCGAACGAGCGGAAGTAGCCCAGCAGGTTGGGCCGGCCGAATTCGTTGTTGAACGCCGCGCCGCCGATGGGACCGTCGAGCATGATGGACAGGGGCGAGGCGATGCGGTCCGGCAGGCCGTGGTGGTCGGCTTCCCAGGGTTGCAGGGCGTCGTCGAAACGCAGGTGCGACACCGTGAAGCCGGTCAGGCCGGCCTTGGGCTTGGAGCCGCGGCCGGTGGCGCCTTCGTCGCGGATTTCGCCGCCCGCGCCGGTCGAGGCGCCGGGGAACGGCGCGATCGCGGTGGGGTGGTTGTGCGTCTCGACCTTCATGAGGGTGTGCACGGTGGTGTCGCGGCGGATGTACCGGGCACCGTCGACGCCCTCGCCCGTGACGCCGGGCACGCCGGCCTGGAAGCGCTGCGCGGGGCCGCCGGCCATGATGGCGGCGTTGTCGGAATAGGCCACCACGGTGCCTTCGGGCTGCGCCTTGTGGGTGGCGCGGATCATGCCGAACAGCGTGTTGGGCTGTTCCTGGCCGTCGATGACCCACTGGGCGTTGAAGATCTTGTGGCGGCAGTGTTCGCTGTTGGCCTGCGCGAACATCATCAGTTCGACGTCGGTGGGATCACGTCCCAGGTCGGTGAAGGACTTGGCCAGGTATTCGATTTCGTCTTCGGACAGGGCCAGGCCGAGCGTGATGTTGGCCTCTTCCAGCGCCTGGACGCCGCGCGCCAGCACGCCGACCTGACGCATCGGCTTGCCGGCCAGCGCCTGGAACAGCGCCTGGCCGTCGAAACTGGCGTCGACCACGGTTTCGGTCATGCGGTCGTGCAGGCAGTCGGCGGCGCGCGCCAGCATGGCGTCGTCGAACGACTTGGTGCCCAGCAGGCCGCGTTCGGGGGTGATGGTGTAGCGCACGCCGCGTTCGATGCGGTGCACGGCCGACAGGCCGCAGTTGTGGGCGATGTCAGTGGCCTTGCTGGCCCACGGCGAAATCGTGCCCAGACGCGGAATGACCAGCAGGGCCAGGCTCTTGGCAGGCGCCTCGCCCGTGGCGGGGGTGCCGTAGTCCAGCAACTGGGTCAGGTGCTGCTGCTGTTCGGCCGTCAGGGCGGCGTCGGTGCTGACGAAGTGCTCGTAGCGGGCGGAAATGTCGGCCACGGGCAGGCCGGCTTCCTTCAATTGCGCCAGCAGGCGGTCACGACGAAAGGAGGACAGGACAGAGGAACCAGGCAGATGCTGAACTAGGGACACGATGCGGGCGCCGTATAAGGAGGGAAGCAAAGAAAAAGGATTTTACCCGTTTAAGGGGTTTTCCCGGAGCCGGGATTACCGCAGGCCGGATCCCGCCCGCCATCAGCCCGCCCCCGCCAATGTTACAAAAGAATTCTGCGATGCCAGGGCCGGGCCTGCTGCAAAGCAATATGCCAACTAACCCCCTGCCGCTCGCGGGATTTATCCACCACACGGCCCCACCCTCGTCATCGGGGTATTGCAACGCACCATGTTGCGGCCATACCGCAGCGCGGGAAAACACGAACTCCGGCCCCCGCGCCCCGACGGTAGGATGCACCGACCCTATAACTAGAAAGCGCGCCGCCGCGCTGGCCGTTGTCTCACATGTCACGCTCCGAAGCCCCCGCCGAGCCCGTCGAACCGATCATCCCCGCCGAAGCAGACCCCGCCGTGAAAGTGCCGCTGGCCATCGAAGACTGGCTGGCCGCGATCCTGCTGGCGCTCCTGGCGATCATCACCTTCCTGAACGTGCTGGTGCGCTACTTCACCGACCAGTCGTTCGCCTGGACCGAAGAAATCTCGGTCTTCCTGTTGATCGTGCTGACCATGGCCGGCGGCAGCGTCGCGTTCGTGCGCAACCATCACATCCGCATCGAGATTCTGGCGGACAACGGTTCACCGCGCCGCCAACGCATCATGGCGCTGCTCGCCAACGGCTGCGTGCTGGCCTTCTTCGTGCTGCTGACCGTGCTGTCGATCAAGCTGGTGACCGACGAATACCGCTACGAAGAAACCTCCCCCGCCATCGGCGTGCCGACCTGGTGGTATTCGATCTGGCTGCCCGTGATGGCCGCCGCGATCTCGCTGCGCACGCTGGGCACGATCCGCCGCCTGCTCAAGCGCACGGACGGCGCGGACCACGGGAGCCAGGCATGATCGCCGGCATCCTGTTCGCGGTCTTCATCGCGCTGATGCTGATCGGCGTGCCGGTGGGCGTGGCGCTGGGCATCGGCGGCACCGTCGCCATCGTGCTGTCCAACCTGGACACGCCCTGGTATGGCCTGCTGACGGTGCCGCAGAACTTCTACGCCGGTCTGGCCAAGTACCCCCTGCTGGCCATTCCCATGTTCGTGCTGGTCGGCTCCATTTTCGACCGGTCCGGCGTGGCCAAGCGGCTGGTGGACTTTGCCATTGCCATCGTCGGGCGCGGCCCGGGCATGCTGCCGCTGGTGTCCATCGCCGTGGCCATGTTCCTGGGCGGCATTTCGGGCTCGGGCCCGGCCTGCGCCGCCGCCGTGGGCGCGGTGATGATCACCGCCATGTCTCGCGCCGGCTACCCGGGCGCGTTCTCGGCCTCGGTGGTGGCCGCCGGTGCCGCCACCGACATCCTGATTCCGCCGTCGGTCGCCTTCATCATCTACTCGGTGCTGGTGCCCGAGGCCTCCGTGCCGGCGCTGTTCGCCGCCGGCATGGTGCCCGGCATCCTGGCCGGCCTGGCGCTGATCGTGCCGGCCGTCTGGCTGTCCCGCAAGCACAAGATGGGCATGCTGGAAGCGCATCTGCCCCGCCCGCCGTTCTGGAAGAGCCTGCGCGATGCATCGTGGGGCCTGGCCGCGCCGGTGCTGATCCTGGGCGGCATGCGCATGGGCTGGTTCACACCCACCGAAGCCGCGGTCGTGGCGGTGTTCTACGGCCTCTTCGTGGGCATGTGCATCCACCGCACGATCAAGCTGCGCGACCTGTACACCATCCTGCGCGAAGCCGCCGAGCTGTCCGCCGTGATCATGCTGGTGGTGACGCTGGCCGGCATCTTCGCCTGGGCCCTGTCGACCCTGAGCGTGATCGACCCGATCACCCACGCCATCGTCAATTCCGGGCTGGGCGAATGGGGCGTGCTGGCGCTGCTGATCCTGCTGCTGATGACGGTGGGCATGTTCCTGGACGGCATTTCGATCTTCCTGATTTTCGTGCCGCTGCTGATGCCGATAGCCAAGGTGTACGGCTGGGATCCGGTGTGGTTCGGCGTGATTCTGACGTTGAAGGTGGCGCTGGGCCAATTCACCCCGCCGCTGGCCGTGAACCTGATGGTGTCGTGCCGCATCGCCCGCGTGCCGATGGAGTCTACGGTGCGTTGGGTCGTATGGTTGCTGGCCGCGATGTTCCTGGTGCTGGTGGCGGTGCTGGTGTTTCCGCAACTGGCGCTGTGGTTGCCGCACAAGCTGGGATATTGAACTAGGGCCTGTTCACACTAGAAGGCGCCTCGCATGAGTACCCAAATGAGTGGCTATCAAGGCGCGAAGCGCAGTCGTGGCCGCCCCCCGGCGAGCATTCGCAACGCTGAGAGGCGCTCATTTGGG
>NZ_JAELTJ010000001.1 GCF_016428805.1 Achromobacter sp. ASV32 | reverse complement strand
CCCCCCCCCCCCCCCCCCCCCCCCCCCCCCCCCCCCCCCCCCCCCCCCCCCCCTTTTTCACGCACAAGACGGCATACGAGATCGGTTATTAGGTCTCGTGGGCTCGGAGATGTGTATAAGAGACAGGCCACGCAATATGCACGCGCGTCTATTTTGTCGACGATATCGCCGTCATGCGGCTACGCACGTAATGCGCCACTCGCTCCAGTACCTGCGACAGATCCGCGCGCAGGCTGTCAAAGCCCCCATTGCGCTCGCGCGTGACCTCGTCCATGTACAACGGACGGCGGATCTCGACCTGCAGGCTATGGCGGTTCAAGGCCGGCTGGCCGATCTGCGCAATCAGCTGCACGCCCTTGTAGGGGTCGTTGCGCGCCACCGTGTAGCCGCGGTCGCGCAGTTCCGCTTCGATCAGCGCGATGAATTCCGGTTCACAGGTCGTGCCGTCACGGTCACCCAGCACGAAATCAGCCAGCGGATGCTCGCTCTGGCGGCCCAGCCGCTCGTAGGCGTCGTTCGGCATCGAATGCAGGTTCAGATGCCAGACCGCGCCGAAATCGCGTTGCGCGGTTTCAATCGCCCGCGCCAGCGCCGCATGGTAGGGCTCGTAATACGCCTGGATGCGATGCCGCACTTCGGCCAGCGTCAGCTTGCGGTCGTAGATCGGCGTGGCCTTGTCCATCCGGCGCCAGATCAGGCCCTTGCCCAGGCGCGTCTTTTCGCCCGGGTCCAGCGGCTCGGGCCAAGGCTCGGCCAAAAGCTCCGGATCCAGGTCGCGCAAGGTGCGGTTGGGGTCGATGTAGACCCGCGGAAAATGCGCCGCGATCAGCGTGGCGCCCAGCGCCGGGGCCGCCGACCACAAGGCGTCCACGTGCGTGTCTTCGCCCTGGCGCAGTTGCGCCAGGCTGGCGGCGGCGTTGAAGTCGGCGGGATACTGCTCGCCGCTATGCGGCGAATCGCAGACCAGCGGCAAGGCCGGCGCGGTCGGCGCATGCACGGAAACGGCTTGAAAATCGGCGTGTGTCATCGTCGGATGTCGTGTTGACTGGCTCAATCAGCCTGAATGTTGGCGGCCTTCGCGACCTTGGCGTAACGCGCCAGAGCCTGCTCGATCTGGACCTTGAATTCCTGGGGCGTCGTAGGCATCAGCGTACCACCGACATCCTCGGCCTTCTTGCGGAATTCCGGATCCTGCATGGCCGCGCGCACTGCCTGGTTCAGGCGTTGCACCACCGCGGGCGGCGTGCCCGCCGGCGCCACCAGGCCGAACCAGCCGCCGGTGCCCATGTCGGGGTAGCCCAGCTCGATGTAGGTGGGCACGTCCGGCAACAACGGCGAACGTTCCGCGCCCAGCACGGCCAACGGACGCAGCTTGCCGCCCAGCACCTGCGGCAACGTCGAGGACAGGTTGTCGGTGATCGCGTCCACCTGGCCGCCCATCACGTCATTCAACGCCGGGCCCGCGCCGCGGTATGGCACGTGCAGCAGCTTGATGCCGGCCAGCATCATGAAGTTCTCGATGTTCACGTGGCCGAGCGAACCCACGCCCGGCGAGGCAAAGCTGTACTTGTCCGGCGAGCCCTTGGCCAGCGCCACGAACTCGGCCATGTTCCTGGCCGGGAGGTTGGGGTTGATCGCGAAGATGCTGGGCACGGCCAGCACGTTGGCCACGGGCTCGAAGTCCTTGACCGGGTCGTAGTTCATCTTGCGGTACACGGCGGGATTGGAGCCGTGCGTGCTCATCGTCGCCATGCCGATGGTGTAACCGTCGGCGACCGAGCGCGCCACTTGCTCCATGCCCAACGAACCGCCCGCCCCGGCCTTGTTCTCGACCACGATGGTCTGCTTCAGATCGCGGCCCGCATACTCGGCCACCAGGCGCGCCACGATATCGGTCGACCCGCCCGCGGCAAACGGCACCACCAGCTTGATCGGACGGGAGGGATAGTCGGCGGCGTGTGCCGTACCGGCAAAAGACAGCGCGGCGCAGACGCCAGCAAGCGCGATGCGCGCGGAACAGCCGAAAAAGCGGCGGGACATGGAGCGACTCCGAAGAAAGGTGCAGGTCTTGCTGCGAGGCCGCCAGTGTCCAAACTTTACGATCGCCTTTCAAACGACTATATTGCACGCCTTCATTACCAACGCTCATGCTAGGGCTCGTCCTCACGAGCCCCAAGGACTGCCGCGCCATGCGCCTGCACTCGCCGTCCATGTCCGAGCTGCACGCCTTCATGACCGCGGCGCGGCTGGGCAGCTTCACCCTGGCGGCCGATGCCCTTTGTGTCACCCAGGGCGCCGTCAGCCGCGCCATCGCCCGGCTCGAAGCCCATTTCGGCCAGCCGCTGATGCGCCGCAACGCCCATGGCCTGACCCTGACCGACACCGGCCGCAAACTCTACGAAGGCGGCCTGGCGCCGCTGCAGGCCATCGAGGCCCTCAGCGCCGAACTGCGCGCCGACGATCGCCGCCTGCGGTTGACGCTGGCCAGCGTCCCCACCTTGGCCAGCGCCTGGCTGGTACCGCGACTGCCGGACTTCCACCGGCGCCACCCAGACATCCAACTGGGCTTTGCCGCCTACCGGCGCAACGAGGATTTTTCCGGCGCCACGCCGGACGCCAGCATTCTGTCGGGCGTGGCCGGACAATGGCCCGGCTGGGATGCCGACTACGTGATCGGCCGCGAAATGGTCGTGATCTGCAGCCCGGCCCGCCTGGCGCTCCGGCGCGCGGCCGGCCGGTGGGACCGGCCCATCGATCTGCTGGGCGAACCGCTGCTGTTTCACTCCAACGGCCCCGACAACTGGGCCCAATGGTTCGACGCGGCCGGCGTGCAGCGCGATGCCCTCCAGCTGGCAAGCGGTTTCGAACAGGTCAGCATCCTGGTGCGGGCCGTCATGGCGGACATGGGCATTGCCGTGCTGCAACGTTGCCTGGTGCACGACGACCTGCAGGCCGGCCGGGTGGCCTCGCCCTTCCCCGAACTGCGTATCGCCATCGCCCGCGGCTATCATCTTTGCGCGCCGCTGCAGCGCCGTGACCACTACGCGCTGGCATGCTTTCGGCAGTGGCTGCTGGAAACTGCCCGGCAAGACCCGGAATCGGGGACGCCGTAAAAGCAAACGGGCCCCATAGGGGGCCCGACGCTTACCTTACTGCCACCGGGCCCTCAGGGCGCCAGCTTGAAACCCAGGTCCACACCCCACTTGTCCGTTTCGCGCAGCCACTTGGCGCCGCAACTCAGACAACGGAAGTGGTCTTCGCGGCTTTCCTCGCGACCCTTCTGCGTCGGGTTGGTGAACCCCTGGTGCCCCAGGTGGGAATGCGGTGCAACACCCGCAAGCCCAGGGTTGATGCGTTGGCAAGCCAAACACATAACGCTCATTGATGCATCCCCACTAACATAGTTACCAAATTGTAAGGGATTTCACCAATGTTTTTCTCTAGAACCTGTCCCCAGTTAGACAAAAATTGTTAACGGCGCAATTAAACAACGGTTGGTAACGCCGCCAGACAGGTCGCCAGGTGATACGGAGAGGTCGACGGCATGTCCCGACGCACCACCGCACCGCTGCCGTCCAGACATTCGTACCAGCCGCCGGCATGCAGGAACCGAGCCCGGAAATCGCCCAGCGCCTGGTTCAGCGCCGCGGCATCGCCCACCACCGCCAGCACGCGCAGGTACTCGGTCTGGGCCCAGATCCGGCGCGTATCGTCGAGCACCGCGCCACGCTCGTCCAGGGCGGCGATCACGCCACCGGCATCCACGCCATGGCCACGGGCCCAATGGACTCCGCGCGGCAACGATTCGGCCAGGTCCAGTCCGTCGAATACCTCGGCCGCGCCGCGCACCAGTGACAGCCACTCGAACTGATGGCCGGGTTCGATCCGGTTGCCGCCCGAGCCTTGCGGCAACTCCGAAATGCATTGCGTCGGCGCGCTCAGGAACGACTGCGTCATGCCCTGTCCCAGGGCACGCAGACGCTGCGCGAACAGCGTCGGCTCGGCCACCTGGGCGGCTGCCAGATAGGCTTCGGTCAGGTGCATCATGGGATTCTGCGCGGGGCCGCGCAGCACTTGGCCCCAGTCCGGGGTGAGCGCGGCGTGGTAGAGCGAATCGGCCGCCTTGAAACGCGACTCGATGGTCTCGGCCGTGGCCAGCAGGAGCTTGCGCGCATCCGCGTTGCGCGAGCGGCGAAAGTACGCCGCGCATGCAAACACGATGAACGCATGCGTGTACAGGTCCTGGGTATCGTCCAGCGGCCGCCCTTGCGGATCCACGCTGTAGCGCCAGCCCCCTTGCGATTCATTGCGGAACAGGCGACGCAACGAGGCGAACAGCCGATCCGCATGGGCGCCGGCCACAGCGCCCGGCGCCTCGGC
This sequence comes from Achromobacter sp. ASV32, assembly GCF_016428805.1. GTDB lineage: Bacteria > Pseudomonadota > Gammaproteobacteria > Burkholderiales > Burkholderiaceae_B > Achromobacter. The sequence continues at coordinate 195,391 of NZ_JAELTJ010000001.1, read as the reverse complement.
ATACACATACAACTGGCGCGCGCACGCCATGGCGCGATAGCGCTCGGCCGGCAGCGGCTGGCCGGTAGCGGCATCCAGGGATTCAAAGGGCAGACCCAGCGCGTCATTGAAGCCCGGCCCGATCCACAGGGGCAGGATGACGGAGTCGAAATGCTCGCGAAAAGCGTTGATGTGTTCCGCCAGCGCGGAGTTGGTCTGTGCGGCAGTCATCTTGGAGCGACGCATGCCCGATAAGGGCCGCTTGTTAGGGAGCAGCGACGATAACCCAAATTTCCGTCGCCATCGCGCAAGCATCATTCGGAGCGTCATGCGCACACAGACCGGTACAGCCGTTCAGCTTCCTTCAAGGGCAAACGCGCCCTACCGGAAGATGTTTTCCTCGACCCAGTTCTGCGCGAAGATTTCCGCGCGGTCTCGTGCTTCGTCCAACGAAGCGCAGTTGCCCAAGTGGGAAAACGCGGCATCCACCTCGGTGCCGCCCTCAGCCGTTACCGTCAGCAGTACGCCATATCCGCCGGTATCCATGGCCGCTGTGGAAACGTCGATCAGTACTTCCTGGTCACGATGCTGCATGTGCTACCTCCCAGTCGGTTACCTAAACGCGTGAACCACGCGTGACGTAGCGGGTTGCAGAATTCCCGCGCAATGAATAGACCTGAAAACGTCACGCAAGTTCATCTTACCGGTGCGAGACTGCCGGCGATACGTCCGGACGCAGCCAAATCAGACAAACCGTCTCAGGAGATTCCCGTAGGCCGCCAGGATAAGGCTGAAACTCGCGCAATACCGCGTCAAAGTTCGCAAGAAACGCACTAATTCGCCGCCCCGCGGACACGGCGCGGCGTCACAAACATGCAGTGGGAATGATGATGCGGCCGGCAGATCGGCCAGATGTCCTAGCGCAAATGCAGGGCGCCGGGCTCTTCCATGCGCAGGGACAGCTTGCCCTTTTCTGTGATGCGCCAGCCGCCGTCGGGGCCGGGCTCGATGCAGCGCAGGGTCTGTAGCGCTTCGGCCACATGCGCGGGCACGCTGGTTTGAACGGCGTCCGGTTCCGAATTATCGGCAACGACGCGCAGCCAATGACCCAGTTCGCCTTTCTCGAAACGATGCAATGCCATGCGTGGTAACTCTCAAATGAATACCGCAACGATAGCATGCCGCCCCCGTGCGCCGAGGGCAGCGGGCGTCATGAAGGCCGCAACGCCAGCGGCCGCTTCATCCGCGCGGCCGCGGCGGACGCCGCCACGCTCAGTGCGATCAGCCCCAGGCCCAGCGCCAGGTCCGGCGAAATGCGCTCGTGAAATACCAGGGACGACACGATCAACCCGATGACCGGCACGCACAACATGGCGATCGACGTCGCCACCGGCGGCAGCTTCTGCGTCATCCCCAACACCACAATGAAGGTCAGTGCGGTCGCCAGCGGTCCGGTATACAGAATCACGGGCCAGGCGTCGGGCACCGCCAGGAAGGCCGGCGCGCCATCGCGCAGCCACGCCAGCGCGGCGAGCGGCACGGTGGCGATCGCCGTTTGCCACGGGATCATGTCGGCGCCCAGGCGCACGTGACGGTTGCCGCGCAACTGGATGATGTTGCAGGCCCAGGCGAACGACGCGCCCAGCAACATGATCAGGCCGATCACCGTATGCGCCTGCCACGGGCTGAATGCCGGCGCAACGATCACACCGATACCCGCATAGCTCAGCGCCGTGGCCGCCCATTGGGCGGGCGACAGCCTTTCTTTCAGCACCAGCGAAGACAGGGGAATGACCCAGATCGATGTCGCGTAGGCGATGACCGACGCGCGGCCTGGCGCCACATACTGCAAGGCCCACAGCGCCAGCGCCGTGAAGGCGCCCATCTGCAGCAAGGCCACGCCCGCCACCAGCGGCCATTCCTGCCTTGACGGCAACCGCAGCCGCCCAAGCAGCGCCAGCACCGCCACGCTGATCAACGCGGCCGATCCGAATCGGCTGGCGGCCAGCCAGAGGGGGCTCATGTGCGCCAGGCCCAGCTTCATGACGGGCCAATTGCCGCCCCAGATCATGACCGCGCCCGCCAGGGGCAAGAACTTTCGCAACGTGCTGTGCTGACTCATTACTGCTCGATCTACCGCTTGAATATTCCGTGCTTTGGCCAATCGACCAAAGAAAGGAACAGTCTATAGGGTAAACCCCAGCACATTTCACCTCAATTTACCGAAATACCCTTCATACTCAGCACAAATGAATTGTTTCCCCGAGCTCAACAGGTGACTTATGCCGGACATCAACCTGGATGCCATCGACATCCGTATTCTCAATGAATTGCAGCGCGATGCGCGCCTGACCAACGTCGAACTGGCCGCCCGCGTCAATCTATCGGCTTCGCCCTGCCTGGCCCGCGTGCGGCGCCTGGAAACCGAAGGCCTGATCGACCGCCGGGTCACGCTGCTGAACGCCCGCAAGCTGGGGCTGAAGGTCAACGTGTTCATCCAGATCTCGCTGGACAAGCAACGCAAGGCCGCGCTCGACGTCTTCGAACGCGAAATCGCGGTGCTGCCAGAAATCATGGAGTGCTATCTGATGTCGGGCGACGCCGACTACCTGATCCGCGCGCTGGTGCCCGACGTCGACGCGCTCGAACGCCTGATCGTCGAACACATCACGCGCATACCCGGCGTGGCCAGCATCCGCTCCAGCTTCGCGCTCAAGCAAGTGCTCTACACCACCGCCGTGCCGCTGGCCTGACACGCGCTTGCGGTATCGCGCCGGCAAGCCCACAATGAAAACGTCCGCCGCCAGATTGCCCTGCAGCCTGGCGCCGGCGCCCCCTCCATCGCTTAGCAAGGAGCACACCATGCCTGAAACCGACTGGTTCCCCGGCAGCACGCTACCCGATCGTCAGGGCTACTTTGAAGTGGCGTTCGACACCGGCGAAACCGAAATCACGCGCTACGGCATCCTGGGCTGGGAACCCGCCGAAGACCGCGGCCATATCCTGCGCTGGCGCGGCCTGGACCCGAACATCGAAGCCGCCGAAATCGAGCGCGAAAGCGCGGTGCGCAACCACGGCGACGACATCCTGCGCTAATCCGCGCTCACGCAATCACCCAAAAAAAACGCCGCTTCATGGAAGCGGCGTTTTGCTTGGGGATGGGCAGCCCCGGGGCAATACCCCTTACATTTCGATCTTCGAGATCTTGGTGCCAGCCAGCGACACGCCCGCCATCAGGCCGCCGTTGTTCAGCACGAAACCCACGATCGGTTGCTGGGCCGTGTTGGTGTCGATGCGGCCATTGGCGCCGATGTCCACCACCGCGACCGTGGCATCCGCGCCCACGGTCCAGCCATTGCTGTTGCGGAACTTGTTCAGGGCCTCATCCGTCATGAACAGCACGAACATGGCCTTGGACTGCGCGCCGGCCTGGAAACCGATCGAGCCGGCCGTGGTGCTGTAGTAGCCGGCATTGGCGCCGCCGACCCGCAGCACACCCTTGCCGTGTTCGGCGCCGATGAAGAAGCTGCCGCTCAACACATCAGGAAAGATCAGCACGCCCTTGGCGCGCGCGACCAGTTCCTTGGACTGCGGCGAGGCTTCGTACAGCTTGCCCAGTGACGCATTCGCCGCGCTGTTGAGCGATTGCCGCTGTTCGGTCGCCGTGGCGGCGGCCTTGGGCGACGTGGTGGTGCAACCGGCAAACAGCAGCCCGGCTACGCCGATCGTCGCGGCGGCCATGCCTGCACGGCGCAAGCGAGGAAAAGTGTCGAACATGGAACTCTCCTTGTTGTTGTCATCCGTTATCCACTGTACCGGCCCTATTCGCCGGCGCAAGGCACATGATGTGATAAACGAAACAAAACCTATATCGCTGCTATTGCCCAAAAACGCAAAATCGGCCTGGGCCGCGTGTCGGGGCGTAACGCAATGGCATTGAGCGCCGCAACATTTGGTAGGCCAATCCGCTTATCGATACCGTCCTGCAAGCGGATCGACATCCGACAGCTCACTGGCGCCTCAGAGAATCCCGTAGCGCGGCTCGCCGGTAGCCGGATCCACGGACTGGATACCCGACAACACCAGCTCGGCATGCTGCCTGGCCACGCGTTCATCTGCGAAGGTCACGAAACGCGGCAACGACCAGCGCTGCCGGAAGTCCGCATCACCCGGCCGCGACACCGCGATCTCGATCGCCAGGACGCCCGCATCCAGGCTGACAACTTCGCATTTCACCTCGAAGCCATCGATGTGACGCTGCGGCCACAAGTCCATTTCCTGCGCTCCTGAAATCTGCTTGTCCGGCCGCAATATGCCAAAAAAAAATGGCCTTGGAAAGCCATGTTTTTGGGCAGTTATCCCGCACTAGATCAGCTAGTGCCGACGCATCTGGACAAGCCCGGAAAGCACCGAAAATCAGGCCTTTTTTGCGTCAGCGCGCGGGCGGATGGATCCACTGCGAATCCCACAACGCTTCGCCGCGTTCGAGCGTTTCGGCCAGTTCCTTCTTGCGCCGCAAGGCCACCGCCGCCAGCAAGGCATTCGATACCGACATCGCCGCCGTATAGGAATCGAAAGGCGATGCGCTGGAGGTCCGGACAAGCAGCACGTGATGTGCCAGCGCGGCCACCGGCGCACTGGCCGAATCGGTGATCAGTACCACCTTGCCGCCGCGTTCCCGGAACACCTTCACCGCGTTGGCCGCGGCCGACGAATACCGCCGGAACGTGAACACCAACAATACATCGTGACCGTCCAGCCACAACAGCTGGTCTTCCAGGAACAGCGGTCCCGAGGCTGTCATGGCCTTGACCCCCGGCAGGCACAGATTCAGGTACAGCGCCACGTGCCCGGCCAGTGGCGCCGCCTGGCGCAAGCCCAGCACATGCACGCGCGCCTTGCGCTGCGTCAGCAGGCGCACCGCCGCCTCGAACGCGGCCGCGTCGATCGACGCGAACGTGGCTTCCAGATTGTGCTGGTCATGCAGCAACGCATTGCGCAGGCACGCCTGCGCCGACGCATTGTCCACACTGACCACGTCGGCGCGTTCGCCCGGCGAAGCCAGCAGCGCCGTGACCTCCACGCGCGCCTGCATCTGCGCCTGTGCGTAGCTGTCGTAGCCCAGCTTGGCCAGCAGGCGCACCACCGTGGATGCGCTGGTGCCAACCTTGCGCGCCAGTGCCGTCGCCGACTCGAGCAGGCCCTGGGGATAGCGCGACTGCATTTCCTCGACCACCAGGCGTTCGGTCTTGGTCAGCTTCTTGTCGTAGGCGGCGATGCGTTGGTGCAGGTTCACGATATGCGCGGATTCCATGAGAAGGAGCCACCTTCCCGCCACGTCACGGCTAGGTGATAACCCCAAATTCAACAACGTTCGTTGCAGACTATATTTCATCCTGCAATTTTCATTGCAGAATAGACCGAACCACCCATCACGACAAGCCACTACAAGAGAGCGTCATGAAACACCCATCCAAGGCGCTGTCGCCTGGCCGCCGCCACCTGCTCATCGCCGGCCTGGGCGCTGCCCTGCTGCCGCTGTCCGCGCGCGCGCAGGCCTATCCGTCGCGCCCCATCAGCCTGGTCGTGCCATTTCCCGCTGGCGGCTCCGTGGATCTGATCGGACGCCTGTACGCCGAAGTGCTGGGCAAGATCCTGGGCGTCACCATCGTGGTCGAAAACCGCGACGGCGCTGGCGGCGCCATCGGCAGCCAGCGCGTCGCGCGCGCCAAGCCCGACGGCTATACCCTGGTCGCCTCGTCGCAAAGCTCGCACCTGGCCAATCCGATCATGCATCCCAACCTGGGATATGACCCGATCAAGGATTTCACCTCGATCTCGCAACTGGCGCGCACCCCCAACGTGCTGGTGACCAGCGCCGAACTGCCCGTCAAGACGTTCGCCGAATTCGTCGCCTACCTGAAGGCGCACCCGGATGACGTGCACTTCGCCACCGCGGGCGTGGGCAGCATGGGGCAACTCAATGCCGAGCTGCTCAAGAACACCGTGCAGGTCCGTGCCGTGCACGTCCCCTATCGTGGCGGCGCGCCGCTCCTGAATGCGCTGCTGGCCAATGAAGCCCAGTTCGCGCTGGACAACCTGGCCCCCTTCCTGCAGCATATCCAGACCGGCAAGATGCGCGCCCTGGCCGTGGCCGCGCCCAACCGACTGGACGCGCTGCCGGGCATCCCCACCTTTGCCGAACTCGGCTACCCCGTGCTTAACTCGATGTCCTGGATCGGACTGGCGGCGCCCGCCGGCACCCCGCCCGACATCGTGCAGACGCTGCTGGCCGCCGTCCAGACCGGCGCCCGTCTGGACACGACCGTGCAATCCCTGGAAAAGAGCGGCGCCTTGCCGCCCGAACTGCAAAGTCCCGAAGCATTCACCACCATGATGTCGCAACGCCTGGCCCTGTACAAAGACCTGGTCGACCGCGCCGGCATCCGCCCCGAATAGGCCCCCTCACCATGTCCAATCCCGCTTTCGCCCCCGACACCGCGCCGCTGGAAGTCCTGCCACGCGATCTTTCCGCCTACCGCCAGGGCAATACCGGCATCGACTACGTGCATCGCTTCGAGTCGGGCAAGCCCGGCCCGCACGTGCTCATCAACGCCCTTACCCACGGCAACGAAATCTGCGGCATGGTGGCGGCGACCCATCTGCTCGATACCGGCGTGCGCCCCAAGATCGGCACGCTGACCGTCAGCTTCGCCAACATCGAAGCCTACAACGCGTTCGACATCGACAACCCCTACGAAAACCGCCAACTGGTTCACAACCTGAACCGCATCTGGTCACCCGAATGGCTGGACGGCGCCGAGCAAAGCCCCGAGCTGCGGCGCGCGCGCGAACTGCGCCCCGTGCTGGACGTGGCCGACTACGTACTCGACATCCATTCCACCCGCGCCCCCGTGCAGCCCTTCTGGGTCTACCCTGAAATCGACCGCAACACCGCGTTGGCAGCGGCCGTCGGCGCGCCCGCGGTCCAGCTGGTGATGCCGGCCGGTCGCTTTCCCGGCACCGGCGTGCTCAACTACGGCCGCCACGGCGACCCCGCATCGAACAGCGGCGGTGCCCTGGTGGTCGAATGCGGCCAGCACTTCGCGCAATCGGCGGCCGACCTGGCCACCGACGTCACGCTGCGCTTCCTGGCGCACCTGGGCCTGATCGACGCGCCCGCCTCGGCCGCCCCGCCCTCGCCCGCCCAGCCATTCCGCCTGCTGGAAGTGCACATGGTCAAGTCGGAAGACTTCGCCTTCGTGCGCCCCGTCATCGGCTTCGAGGTCTTCAACAAAGGCGAGCTCATTGCCATCAACGCGGGCGAAGAAATCCGCTCGCCGTGCGACCACTGCACGATCTTCATGCCCACGCGCATGCCGATCGTCGGCCGCGAAGGCGTCTACCTGACCGAGCCGATGTAAAGCCGGGATCCCGCTTCAGGGCGGGATCCTCGCGGCCAGCACAGCCCGTGCGCCAGCCGGTTCACAGATCGGGAATCAGGCGCTTGCCCAGGCTGACCACCGCGTCCTGCTGGAACCCCAGGCCGGCGTAGAACGCCTGCACCGCCTCGTTGCCCGAACGGATCATCAGATTGATCTTCGGGCAACCCATCTCCAGCAGCTTGCGCTCCACCGCCCGCATCAGCGCGGCGGCGTAGCCGCGGCGCTGATGCGCCGGGGCCACTGCCAGGTAATTGATCCAACCGCGATGGCCGTCGTAGCCGCCCATCAAGGTGCCCACAATCTCATCGCCCACGACACCGACCAGGAACAGGTCGGACTGCACCGTCAGCTTGCGGGCCACGTCCTTGCGCGGATCATTCCACGGGCGCGTCAGGCCGCATACGGTCCACAGTCCGATGACGGCGGCTTCGTCCGCCGGGTGAAAAGGCCGGATGGCCAGGTCAGGGTGCTTCATACTTCGTTCCTCTCGTAGGGAAAAACGAAGGCCGGGCGCTACGCCTCGATGGCTGGAAAACGGGTCGCAAAATCCGCGCAAACAAAAAAGGCCACGAGGGGGATCGTGGCCTTCTGGTGGGACCGCCGGAAAATCCGGCGGCCGAACGCGGCTTGCCACTCAACGCAGGCGTCGAGTGATTCGTCGGTTGTCTGCCCGGGCCGGCGTGGCCGGCGGGGCGGTGTGGCATGGATGCATGGCGGCCAGCATACCCGACGGTTTGGCATGGCCGCAAGCCAAGACGCACCGCCCGGCATGGCGGACGGGCGCGATTCCGCGCAGCATTCGGGCTTGCGCCGGCTAAGCCTTGGCGGCTTGAACCGCCCGCCTGCCTTTCGCAGTCAGCCCGCTGCCGGCGCCGGCAACGTGCCTTCCATTACCACCACGGCCTGGCCCGCCACCCCGGCCCACACGCCATCCGGCCGTCCTTCGGCGTACGCCAGCAACAGGCTGGCGCGCCCCATGTCCACCCCCTGCCCCACCCGCAGCCGCAACACGCCGCCGCCCTGCAAGGCGGCCCGCAACGCCGTCGCCGCGCCTGTCGCGCTGCCGGTGGCGGGGTCTTCCGTCATGCGGCCCGTGAACATGCGCGCCTGAATGTCGGTCGGCCCCTGCGCCGTATCGGAGCCGGTATCGGTGGTGTAGGCATAGATGGAACGCGCCTCGTCCCGCAACCCCAACGCGGCATAGCCCGCGGCGTCCGGCGCCGCGCGGCGCAAGGCATCGCGGTCAGCCAATTGCACCACCAGGAATGGCAGGCCAACGGACACCACCTGTGGCGCGTGTTCGGACAATTCGATATCGCCGGGCTGCAAGCGCAGCGCCCGTGCCACTGCCTCGGCCGTCGCCTGGCTGCCGCGCGTCAGGGGTTGCGGAGCGGCCAGTTCCGCGCCCAGCAGTTGCCCGCGCTCGTCATACTGCAATTCGATCCGCACCAGGCCCGCTGCTTCCTCGAACTCGAAACGCGCCGGCGCCGGCCGGCCCGCCGCGATCATTTCTCGCGCCAGCACCACCGCCGTGCCCACATTGGGATGCCCTGCGAACGGCACCTCGCGGTCGGGCGTGAAAATGCGCACCCAAGCGGTATGCCCGGCCTCGCGCGGGGCCAGCACGAAGCTGGTTTCGGTGTAGTTGAATTCGCGCGCGATGCGCTGCATCTGCGCCGTATCGAGTCCCTCGGCGTCCAGCACGACCGCCAGCGGATTGCCCTGATAGGCGTGGGCGGTGAACACATCGGCGGTGACGTAGCGGTAGCGCATGCGGATTCCTGGCATCGGGTGGGGATTGTCAGGAATTATGCGGCCCGCCCGGCCGGCGCAACAGGCACAGAGCGGGCAGAATCGCCCCATAACAGCGTGGCGGCCATATGCTTATGCGCTGCGATCAGGCGTCGGGATCAGGCGCTGATGACACCCGTACCGCGCCGCCGTCCATGCTCAGTCGAACACGGGCCGGAAAAAGCTGCGCTCGTAGCTCAGGATGCAGCGCGTATCCTCGGCATACTTGAAGGCCGCCTGGCAAGCCGCATCGTCCATCGACTGCTGACGATAGCGCTCGTATTCGGCCAGGCTGGGAAACGTGAACAGCGCCAGCGCGATATTGTTGGCGCCTTCGGACGGCAGGAAATAGCCATGATGCGTGCCGCCGAACTTCTCTACCAGTGGAATCCACATCTTGCCGTAGGCTTCGAATTCCTTCAGACGGCTGGGATCGATCACGTATCGCAGATAGCAGGTAACCATGCAAGCTCCATTGATTGGGACGCCGCGGCCAATGTCGCGGCATGCTGGCGCATCAGCCGCCAGGGTGTATCGGCATTCCAATGCGGCTATTGGAATGCCGATACACCCTGGGCAGCCGGTCGCCGGGCTGGGACAATCCCACAACCTGCCCGCCGCGTCAATGCGGCGCGCCCCCTTGCCCCGCCCGCCCATGAACCTGATCGCCCACGTCGAAATTCCCGCCGCCGACCTCGAACGCGCCATGCGCTTTTATAGCCAGGTGTTCGGCATCACCTTCGAAGGCGTCGTCGAGCTGCACGACAGCAAGATGGCCTGCTTCCCGTTTCAGGAAGGCCAGGACGGCGCCAGCGGCGCCTTGGCGCAAGGCCCGGCCTACGTGCCCACCCTGCATGGCTCCATCGTCTATTTCAGCGTGCCTGATATCGACGCCGCCCTGCAAGCAGCACAAGCCCTCGGCAGCGATGTCCTCTTCCCCAAGACCCCGGCCGGCCTCGGCTGGCTCGTCGCCGAAATCCGCGACAGCGAAGGCAACCGGATCGCGCTGCAGGCGCGGGCCGCAACCTGAAGCGGCACGGCAAGCCTCGACGTTACATCCTGTCCGACGGCGAGCACACGTCTTTACGTTCGCCTCTCAATTTCCGCCAATTGCCCGCCCGGGTCTGACGCAGAATCCACGCAATGCGGCTGCCGGCCGCGCCGGCCCATCGCCGGCCAACCTCTGCCCAAAGAAAGCAATGAAGTGGATCCTGGTTTCAACGCTTTGCCTGCTCGCATCGGGCTGTGGCCTGGCGGCCGCCCCCTGCCGCGTCACCTCGGCCGTCATCAAGATCGTGCCGGTCGTCGGCGGCGTCGCCGCTGCACCCACGGACGCCTGCGCGGAAATCATCGACTGAGACGCCGGGCCTTCCAACACACCGCGTCCCTTGCAGGCAAATAGCTTGCGGGCACCCCGGTCGCGGGCTCAAGCGGTCTGCTTCGCCATGCCGCCCTGGCCAGCACCGCGAAGCTGGTGCATTGGCGCCGTGCAGCCCTAGTAAAGCGTCAGCGTCGGCCGCCGTGCGCTGCTGCCGTTCCAGGTTGCCGGCAGTCCCGCCGCATCGGCCGCGCGCACGATCAGCTCTCCCACCCGCAGCATGTCGGCATCCGCGCCTTCGGGCGCGCCCCAGAACGCAAGATCCAGCCGCCCTTCCTGCTTGGCGCGGTTGCGGTCCTGGCGTGTATAGAAGCAAAAGCCCTGCAGACCCGCTGCCGCGCCGCCGCGCTCATGGAACACTTGCGAGCAATCGTCAAAGCCATCCGACTGCGTCGTACCCACATCCTGCAAGGCCACCAGGCCCGCCTGGGTGAGCGCTTCGAACAGCACATTCAGCCGCGCTTGTGCCGCGCGCCATTGCGCCGCGCTGAGCTTGACGGGCTCAAGCTCCGGTTCGGGCTCTGCCAACGGCACACCCGTCAGCGCGGACAGCAGCTCCTGCACCTCAGGCATCATTGCGTTCACGGTAATGTGATTGCCCTGCGCGTTGCTGATATCCACGCGCGCACCCGCCGCGATCAGCAATTGCACCGCATCCGTGCTGGGTGCGAACTCGGCCGCCAGATACAGCGCAGTGCGCCCATCCCGCTGATACTCCAAGGGGCTGCCCGCGTCGATCAGCAACTTGAGCACGGCCAGGTTCTCGGCAATCTCCGTGCTGTTCGCGCCCATCGCGGCCAGCTGCAGCGCGGTGAAGCCATACTCGTTCACGGCCGCCGGATCAGCGCCTGCCTCCAGACACGCGCGCACGCGCTGCACATCGCCGCTACGGGCCGCATCGAATATCTTGTTGGGATTCAAGGGCTGCTCCTGCCGGAAGTCGTGAACCTTGCATGGCATGGAAAAATACCTCTGTGCGCAGGCGGCCACATGCATGCGATTTCAGCGCATGCAAACGCCCGCCACACCACACCACACCACACCACACCACACACATCGCGCCACATTACACCGCGCAAAATGAGAAAGGGGGTTAGTGATTTTCATCACTAACCCCCTTAGGGTATTGCTGGTCGGGACGGCGGGATTCGAACTCGCGACCCCTTGCACCCCATGCAAGTGCGCTACCAGGCTGCGCTACGCCCCGAAAGAAAAAGAGTATAGCAGAACAAAAAATTGTTTGCACGCATTGGTGCAAAAAAAGTGCTGAATACTCAAAAAAATTTGCGTCCCCTGCGCGCTGCCTGCATCACCGTCATGCAGGCCTCGTGCACAAGACGCAAGGTACGTCGATGTCGTGCTTGAAGCAGTTCGTGCTTGCTTGAGGCGCGTCGCGCGTCAAGCCTGCGTGGCGCTGCTGGGGCTTGCTGCCGGAGCACCCAGTGCTTCGCCCAGCATGATCGATACATTGCCCAACTCATTACGCAAGGCCTGCATCTCGGCGCCGGTCAGTCGCACCGCGGCGTCCTGATCATGCGGCGTATCACGCGCATCGCCCAGGCGATTGCGCGCGCCGCTGATGGTAAAGCCCTGCTCGTACAGCAACGAACGGATGCGGCGGATCAGCAGTACTTCATGATGCTGGTAATAGCGGCGGTTGCCGCGCCGCTTCACCGGCTTGAGCTGCGTGAATTCCTGTTCCCAATACCGCAACACATGGGGCTTGACGCCACACAGGTCGCTGACCTCACCGATGGTGAAGTAACGCTTGGCGGGAATGGGCGGTAGGGTAACGGTGGATTCAGTACGTGTCATAAGCGAATTTTATGCCGCGCGGATGTCGAGTGCCGATAACAAATGCCGACAAAGCGTATCACTCCTCGGCGTCGGGCGCCGTGGGAGTGGCCTGCTCGACCACGCTCTTGAGTTTCTGGCTGGCGTGAAACGTGACCACGCGGCGTGCGGCGATGGGGATGGTTTCGCCGGTCTTGGGATTGCGGCCGGGACGCGGCGGTTTGTCGCGCACCTGGAAGTTTCCGAAGCCCGAGAGCTTGACGGAATCTCCGCGCGCCAAGGCGTCGCGGATTTCCTCGAAGAACGTATCGACGATGTCCTTGGCTTCGCGTTTGTTCAGGCCGACCCGCTCAAAGAGCAGTTCGGCCAGCTCGGCCTTGGTCAGGGTGCGCGGCTCGGCAAGCATACTGTTCCCCATGGTTCAAGCACGCTGTCGCGCGCCGTGGGCACTGATCAAAGCGTCTTTGATACGTGCCAGGCAATCGGCCACCCGGGCTTCGTCCAGTGTGACCTCAGTGTCCTGTAGCCAGAAACGGAACGCAAGGCTTTTTTCGGCCACGGGCTGGTCGCCCTGGGCCTTCTCGCGCCATACGTCAAACACGCGCGCGTCCTGCACCACCGCCAGTTGCGGATCGGCCTTGACCGCGGCGGCCACGGTGTCCAGCATGGACTGCGCGGTCACGGGCGCGTCGACCCACAGGGCCAGGTCGCGCACCACCACGGGTTGACGCGACAGTTCGCGCACTTGCGGCAGTTCGCCTTCCGACAGCGCGGCCACGTCGACTTCAAACACGACCGGCGCATGCGCCAGGTCGGCTTGCTGCGCCAGGCGCGGGTGCAATTCACCGATCCAGCCGACCGGCTTGCCGTCCAGTTCGATGCGGGCGCTGCGGCCCGGATGCAGCGCCGGGTACGCGGCAGCCTCAAAACGCAGACGGGCGCCACGGGCGCCGAACAGCGCCTGGACATCCATCTTCACGTCGTAGAAATCCACGTGGCGCGCAGGCGCGCCCCACTGCTCTTCCACCGCCGGGCCCCACGCCGCGCCAGCCAGCTTCATGGGCTGGCGCACGCCGGCCACGGCCAGCGGGCCGTCCTGGGCCGAGTCATCACGCGCGAACACGCGACCCAGTTCAAACAGGCGCACGCGTGTCTGCTTGCGGTTGGCGTTATGGCGGATGTTGGCGACCAGGCCCGCGATCAGGCTGGAACGCATTACCGACAGATGGCTGGCAATGGGATTGACCAACTTGACCGGCGTCTCGTTGCCAGCGTAGTCGCGTTCCCAATCGGCTTCGACGAAGCTGTAGTTCACGACTTCCTGGTAGTCCTGCGCGGCGGTCAGGCGGCGCAGCGCATGTGCGCCGCGGCGCACTTCGGGCTGCGAGAACATCTTGGCGCGCGCCATCGGCGGCACGGCGGGAATGTTCTCGAAACCGTAGATGCGGGCCACTTCCTCGATCAGGTCTTCTTCGATTTCCAGGTCGAAACGGTACGACGGCGGCGTGACGATGAAGTCGTCGCCCTGCACCGTAAATGCCAGGCCGAGGCTGTTGAAGATCTTGCCCACGTCGGCTTGCGTGACAGGCACGCCCAGCACACGGTGGCAACGCGCCAGGCGCATGCGCACCGGCTCGCGCTTGGGCAGGTTGACGATCTGGTCATCCAGCGGACCGGCCTGGCCGCCGCAGATGTCGACGATCAGGCGGGTGATGAATTCGATGTGCTGCGGGATCGTGGCGAAGTCCACGCCACGCTCGCCGCGGTGGCTGGCTTCCGAGCTGAACTTGTAGCGGCGCGCGCGGCCGGCCAGCGATTGCGGCCACCAGAAGGCGGCTTCCAGGTAGATGTTGGTCGTGTCCAGCGTGACCGACGTCGCTTCGCCGCCCATGATGCCGGCCAGGCTTTCGACCTGATCGCCGGCCACCACCACGCCAACCTTCGGGTCCAGCGTGACGGTCTGGCCGTTCAGCAGTTCAAGGGTCTCGCCTTCGCGGGCCCAGCGCACCGACAGGTCGCCGTGGATCTTGTCCAGGTCGAACACGTGCGAGGGGCGGCCCAATTCCAGCATGACGTAGTTGGAGATGTCCACCAACGCCGACACCGAACGCTGGCCGGCGCGCTCCAGGCGCGTCTTCATCCAGTCGGGCGTGGCCGCGCGTGCATTGACGCCGCGGATCACGCGGCCGCCGAAACGCCCGCACAGATCGGGCGCTTCCACCTTGACGGGCAGCACTTCGTCCAGCGTCACGGGTACGGCCTTGGCCGTGGGCACCGACAGGGGCGCCCCGGTCAGGGCGGCGACTTCGCGCGCCACGCCCAGGATCGACAGGCAGTCGGCGCGGTTGGGCGTCATCTTCAGCGTGAAGAGCGTGTCGTCCAGATCCAGCGCTTCGCGGATCGATAGGCCGGGCGTCAGGTCGGCCGACAGCTCCAGCAGACCGCCGTGGTCTTGCGACAGGCCCAGTTCGCGCGCCGAACACAGCATGCCCGACGATTGCACGCCACGCATCTTGGCCACGCCGATCTTCATGCCACCGGGCAGCTCCGCACCCACGCGGGCCAGCGGCACTTTCAGGCCAGCGGCCGCGTTGGGCGCGCCGCACACGATCTGCAGCAGCGTGCCGGAACCGTCGTCCACTTGGCAGACACGCAGCTTGTCGGCATCGGGATGCGGGGCGATCTCGACGATGTGTGCCACCACGACACCCGAGAACGCGGGTGCGGCCGGCACGGTGTCTTCGACTTCCAGGCCGGCCATGGTGAGCCGGTGCGCGAGTTCGTCGGTTGTGATACTGGGATTGACCAGTGTACGCAGCCAGGATTCGGGAAATTGCATGATCAGCCGTCTGTTATTCGTTGAACTGGCGCAGGAAGCGCAAATCGCCTTCGTAGAACTGGCGCAGGTCGTTGACGCCGTAGCGCAGCATCGTCAGGCGCTCGAGTCCGGAACCGAACGCAAAGCCGATGTAGCGCTCGGGATCCAGGCCGAAATTGCGCACCACTTGGGGGTGCACCTGGCCCGAACCGGAGATCTCCAGCCAGCGGCCGCGATTGGGGCCCGACGTGAACATCATGTCGATTTCGGCCGACGGTTCGGTGAACGGGAAGAACGACGGGCGGAAACGCACGACGAGGTCGTCGCTTTCAAAGAAGCAACGCAGGAAATCGGTGTACACGCCCTTCAGGTCGGCAAAGGAAATGTCCTCGGCAATCCAGAGCCCTTCCACCTGGTGGAACATGGGCGAGTGCGTGGCGTCGCTGTCGACGCGATAGGTGCGCCCCGGCGCGATGACCTTGATGGGCGGCTTGTGCATGCGGGCGTAACGCACCTGCATGGGGCTGGTGTGCGTGCGCAGCAGCAGCGGCAGGCCGTCAGCGTCTTTCATGTCGACGTAGAACGTGTCCTGCATCGAACGCGCCGGATGGTCCAGCGGGTTGTTCAAAGCGGTGAAATTGGTCCAGTCGTTTTCCACTTCGGGGCCGTCGGCCACATCGAAGCCTATGGAGCGGAAGATCTCTTCGACGCGTTCCCAGGTCCGGATCACCGGATGGATGCCACCCGGCGCGCGGCCGCGGCCCGGGAGCGATACGTCAATGGTTTCGGAGGCCAGGCGGGCGTCCAGCTCGGCCTGCGCCAGCGCGGCGCGGCGCAAGTTCAGGAGTTCTTCGACCTTCTGCTTGGCCTGATTGATCCGGGCGCCCATGTCGCGCTTCTGCTCGGGATCGAGCTTGCCCAAGCCCTTGAGCAGGACCGTCAGCTCGCCATCCTTGCCCAGGAAGCGGGCCTTTGCATTTTCGAGCGCGGCGGCGTCGGTAGCCGCGGCGAACCGTTCTTGCGCCTGGGAAACCAGGTCGTCAACCGATTGAGTCATGAAATCCAGCCTTCAAAACGCAAACGGGGCCATTACAGCCCCGTTTGCAGCGATGCGCGATGAGTTAAAGCGCGCGATCAGGCAGCCAAGGCAGCCTTGGCTTGCTGCACGATGGCGGCAAAGCCGGCCTTGTCGCGCACGGCCAGATCGGCCAGGACCTTACGGTCGAGTTCGATCGCAGCCTTCTTCAGGCCAGCGATGAACACGCTGTAGCTGACGCCGTGTTCGCGGACGGCGGCGTTGATACGCGTGATCCACAGGGCACGGAACGTGCGCTTCTTGTTACGACGGTCGCGGTAGGCGTATTGGCCAGCGCGCATGACGGCTTGCTTGGCAATACGGAACACATTACCGCGGCGGCCACGGTAACCCTTGGCGGCGGCAATGACTTTCTTGTGACGTGCGCGGGCAGTTACGCCGCGTTTGACGCGAGGCATAGTAGATCTCCCTTAGATCAAGCGAAAGGCATCATGGCCTTGACGGAGGCCACGTTGGATTCATGGACCGCTGCCGAACCGCGCAGCTGGCGCTTGGCCTTGGTGGTCTTCTTGGTCAGAATGTGGCGCTTGAACGCCTGACCACGCTTGATGGATCCGCTGCCGCGAACCTGAAAGCGCTTTGCGGCGCTTTTCTTGGTTTTCATCTTGGGCATGATGATTCCCTAAACTAAAACTCATTGTTGATTTACATGACGCGAGGTGCTTGACGCAAGGCGGTTGGCGGTCTGTTCGCACCCGGCAATTCTGCTGGGCGCAACACGCTACCTACACCATTGCGGCAAAACTTTTGAACCTGTTGCCACTTCTGGGGGGTACTACTGGGATACTTCACCTTCCCCTTCCCCAGGGCAAAAAAGTAGCCTGGATCCGGGAAAGCCTTTGATTATATGGTGATTTCCCAGGCTTTGTCGAGCCAGATGACGTATTGGCGCGGTGTACGGGCGGATTCAGGGGGACGGAACGCGCCGGCAGGCGAGCCGGGGAACGCGGGAGCCGGCCATCATACCCCCTGGCGACGGTACTGCACCGCCTGGGCAACGTGGCGCGCACCCAGCGTGTCCTGCCCGTCCAGGTCGGCAATGGTCCTGGCCACGCGCAAGGCCCGATGCATGGCCCGCCCCGAGCCTGCCAGCCGCCGCATGGCCTGCAACAGCAGGTCGCGGGCCTCGCTGTCCATCGGGCAGTGACGCTCCAGTTCGGGCCCTGTCAGCCCCGCATTGGGCTTGCCCTGGCGCGCGTGCTGGCGCTCGCGGCAGCGGGCCACGCGCGCCCGGACGGGCTCGGACGCTTCGCCCGGCGGCCCCTGCAGGCATTCCAGGTCGGAAGGCGGCAACGCCACGTGCAGGTCAATCCGGTCCAGCAAGGGGCCGGATATCTTGCCCGCATAGCGCGCCACCTGGTCAGGCGTGCAGGCGCAGGCGCGCTGCGGGTGACCGCGCCAACCGCAAGGGCAGGGATTCATGGCGGCCACCAACTGAAACCGCGCCGGAAACTGGGCAGTGTGCAGGGCTCGGGCGATGATCACCCTGCCCGTCTCCAGGGGTTCGCGCAGCGCTTCGAGCGTGCGCCGGCTGAATTCGGGCAGTTCGTCCAGGAACAGCACGCCGTGATGCGCCAGGCTGATCTCTCCGGGACGCGGCCGGCCGCCGCCTCCCACCAGGGCCACGGCGGACGCCGAATGATGCGGCGCCCGGAACGGCGGCGTGCCCATTCGCGCGTCGGGCACCCCCGCCAGCGCGGCGATGGCCGCGGCCTCCAGCGCCTGCCGGCGCGCCAGCGGTGGCAACAGGCCGGGCAGGCGCGCGGCCAGCATGCTCTTGCCTGCCCCGGGCGGCCCGATCATCAGCAGGCTATGCCCGCCCGCGGCCGCCACTTCCAGCGCCCGCCGGGCGCCCGCCTGCCCCCGCAAGTCCGATAGACAAGGCACGGGCGGTGCGTCCGGCCACGCAAGCGGAATCGCGTCAGGCAAGCGGCAATGCCCGGCCACATGGGCTGCCACGTCGGCCAGGCTGCGCGCCGACAACACCCGCAGACCCTCGACCCAGGCCGCCTGCTCGGCGCTGCCCGCCGGCAGGATCAGGGTTGCGCCGGGCGACTCGCGCGCCACGCTCAGGGCAATGACCAGGGCCGCGGCCACCGGCACCAACGCGCCGGTCAGGGACAGCTCGCCCGCCAGCACCAGACCGGCCAGCAAGGGATCAGGCGCGGCCCCTGCCGCGCCGTCGGCAGCCGGGGCGGCGAGCTGTCCCGTGGCCAGCAACAGGCCCAAGGCGATGGGCAGGTCAAAGCGGCCCGATTCCTTGGGCAGATCGGCGGGCGAAAGATTGACGGTGATGCGGCCTGGCGGGAAATTGAAGCCGCTGTTGAGGATGGCGGCGCGCACGCGTTCGCGGCTTTCGCGCACTTCGGTGTCGGGCAGGCCAACCACATTGAAGCTGGGCAGGCCCGGCCCCAGATGCGTCTCGACCCGCACCGCGTGGGCATGCAGGCCGCTGAGGGTACGGCTGGCAATGACGGCAAGGGTCAAGGCGGTCTCCGATGGCAATCAAAGACCAGTATGCCCAAAAGAAAAACGGCCGCTGCAGCGGCCGTGGCAAAAAGATCCCGCGATTATTTGTCCAGCGCGGACAGGCGGGTTTCCAGCTGTTCGACCGTTGCGGCCAACTGATCCACGCGGGCCCGCGTGCGCGCCAGCAAGTCGGCCTGCACATCGAATTCCTCGCGGGTGACCAGATCCAGCTTCGAAAACGCCTGCGTCATCATGGCGCGCACATTGCGTTCGACATCGGCGGCAGGGCTGCGGGCGATCAGGTCGGAAATGTTCTTCTGGATGTCTTCCATCCACTGGGTGCGATTGTTCATAGCGGCCTCACGGTGTTCTTGGTCCCTCAAGTGTAGTGCTTTCCCCGCGCCCGCCGCAGGCAAAAAAAAGGGCGGGCCGCATGCGGTGACCGCCCATCAAAGCACAGGAGAAAACCGGGCCGCCTTGGGGGCAGCCCCCTACCAACATCGTTACGGGCAGCCCATCTGGGTCGCCGATTGCGCAAACATGTCCGCGGATTGCTTGCAGGTGGCCGCCAATTGCGTCTTGTCGCTGATCGTTGCCCACTGGGTCCGGGCGGCGTCCAGTTGCTGCTTGAAGCTGGCGGCGGCCGGGTTGGACGCGCCCAGCTTGTCCATGCACGCACTGACCTTGGTCAGGTAGGCGTCGCATTCGGCGGGCAGGCCTGCGGTGGGCGCCGGCGTCGCGGCGGCGGGCGGGGTGGTCGCGGCGGGCGGCGTGCCCGGCGTGGTCGCGGCCGGAGCCGGGGTGTTCGACGCAGCGGGCGGCGCCTTTTCATCGGACTTGTTGCAGCCGGCCAGCACTGCCAGCGCGGCAGTCAGCGCCAGCACGCCAAGGGTCTTGCGTGGGATCGTCATCATTCCTCTTTCCTTTCTTGCTTTTTGTATGTCAGAGAGCCGCAACGCCGGAACCCCTTGCCGCGGCCCGATCAAGCCCATGTATCGCAATGAGCTGGACTCGATTCTTCTTCACCCAACCTTTGGCAACAAGCTTATGCGTGTAAACCCTCGTATCACGCCCCGCCCCCTTTTTGTGCCGTCTTGCAATTCGCTTTCAGCCGACTGAAAAATCGATCCATGCCTTGCGAAGCCCGGCCCGCAAGGGTTGGCGGCCGGTCAGCCTGCGCGGGGCCTGGTCTTCGCCAATGCGTGCAAGCACTACAAAGCGCTACGAGGCCGGCAGCAACTGGCAACAAATGGCGGCAGCGGAACATATTCCGTTGCATTCCTCACCATGACCGCGCCATGCACCGAATTGAGGCTGACCCTTGGTGCATACCGCACTATATTGGTGCGTCCAGGCACAACAAACGCGCCTGCCCTGCCGACTTACGGGTGCCGTTCCCCATGGCATGGAATTTGCTTGAATGACGAGGCCTACGTGCAACCATGAGAGGAAATGCCATGAAACTCATCATCGCCATCATCAAGCCCTTCAAGCTCGACGAAGTGCGGGTGGCTCTATCCGCAATCGGCGTCCAGGGACTGACTGTTACCGAAGTCAAAGGGTTCGGACGCCAGAAGGGTCATACCGAACTCTATCGAGGCGCGGAATACGCCGTCGACTTCCTGCCCAAGCTGCGCGTCGAAGCCGCCGTGCCCGATCACCTGGTCGATCAGGTCATCGAAGCCATCGAGCAAGCCGCCCGCACCGGCAAGATCGGTGACGGCAAGATCTTCGCCGCTCCCCTTGAACAAGTGATCCGCATCCGGACGGGTGAAGCCGGCGAAGCTGCGCTGTAAATAAATAAGAAAGACTCATTGGAGCCTGAAAATGGATAAAGCAGATATCTCCTGGTTGCTCGTCTCTACCCTCCTCGTATTGATGATGGCCGTACCCGGTCTGGCGATGTTCTATGGCGGCCTGGTACGCAGCAAGAATGTGCTGTCGGTGCTGCTGCAAGTGTTGTGCACGTTCGTGCTGGGCCTGGTCCTCTGGTTCATCTACGGTTATTCGCTTGCCTTCACGGAAGGCAATGCATTCTTCGGCGGCCTGTCTCGCGCCTTCTTCTCCGGCATGTTCACCCCGGCCGACGGCAAATACGCCATGTCGAACACGCTGACCGAGTTGCTGTTCGCCTCGTTCCAGGCCACGTTCGCCGGCATCACCTGCGCGCTGATCGTCGGCAGCTTCGCCGAACGCGCCCGCTTCTCTGCGGTGCTGGTGTTTACCGTGATCTGGTTCACGTTCGCCTACATTCCCATCGCCCACATGGTGTGGTTCGCCTCCGAAACGGCGCCGGGCCTGCTCAACGCCAAGGGCGCGCTGGACTTCGCCGGCGGCACCGTGGTGCATATCAACGCTGGCGTGGCCGGCCTGGTGGGCGCCTATGTCGTGGGCAAGCGCGTCGGCTATGGCCGTGAAGCAATGCAACCGCACAACCTGCCGATGACTTTCGTGGGCGCCGCCCTGCTGTGGGTGGGCTGGTTCGGCTTCAACGCGGGCTCGGCGCTGGCCGCCAACGAAAACGCCACGCTGGCCTTCTTCAACACCATGATCGCCACTGCGGGCGCCGTGCTGGCCTGGCTGTTCACGGAATGGGCCATCAAGGGCAAGCCGTCCATGCTGGGCGCTGCCTCCGGCGCCATCGCCGGCCTGGTGGGCATCACCCCCGCCGCCGGCCTGGTCGGCCCGGTGGGCGCCCTGATCATCGGCGTGATCGCCGGCATCGTCTGCGTCTGGGGTGTCAACGGCCTGAAGCGCCTGCTGCGTGCCGACGACGCATTGGACGTGTTCGGCGTACACGGCGTGGGCGGCATTGTTGGCGCCTTGCTCACGGGGGTGTTCAATGCCCAGGTCCTGGGTGGCCCCGGCCTGGCCGAACCCGGCATGATCCTGGGCCAGCTCTGGGTCCAGCTGGAAGGCGTGCTGATCACCATCGTCTGGTCCGGCGTGGTTGCCTGGATTGCCTACAAGATCGCCAACGCCCTGTGCGGCCTGCGTGTGCCGGAAGATCAGGAACGCGAAGGCCTGGACGTCACGAGCCACGGCGAATCGGCCTACCACAGCTGATCCCTGCCTGGCCCGCGCCACCGTGCCGGGCCTCGTATCAAGCCCCCTCTCGCAGGGGGCTTTTTCATTTCATGGCAAGAAAAAGCCCGGCGCAACGCGTCGGGCTTTTGGCTTGCCGCGCCAGACCCCTTGCCGAGTCAGGTCAGGTCCAGCGTGTCCAGGTCTACCGGCAGGGCCCGGTTCAGCGCACTGGCGACCTTCACGCGCAGCGCATTGGTGTGCGCCCGCCGGATTTCACGCTTGACGTCCAGCAGTTGCTGCGGATGCATGGAGAACTCGGTCAAACCCAGGCCCAGCAGCAGCCGGGTCATGCGCGAATCGCCCGCCATTTCGCCACAGACGGCCACAGGCTTGCCGGCCCGCTCGCCGGCGTTGATCGTGTTCGCGACCAGCCGCAGCACGGCCGGATGCAGCGGATCGTAGAGCGCCGCCACATCGTGGTCGCCGCGATCGATCGCCAGCGTGTACTGGATCAGGTCGTTAGTGCCGATGGACAGGAAGTCCAGCGCCTGGGCGAAGGGCTCGATCGCAATCGCGATGGCCGGCACCTCGACCATGGCGCCCACCTCCATGTGCGGGGCATACGCCTGCCCACGGGCGTCCAGCTCGCGCCGCGCGGATTCGATGGCCGCCCGCGTCGCCACGACTTCGTGCATGTGGGCGATCATAGGGATCAGGAGACGCACCGGCCCATGAGCCGACGCCCGCAGGATGGCGCGCAGTTGCGTGGCGAACATTTCGGGCCGCGCCAGGCAATAACGGATGGCGCGCTGCCCCAGCGCCGGATTGGTCGCCACCGTGGCCTCGCCATCCAGCGTCTTGTCCGACCCGATGTCCAGCGTGCGGATGGTGACCGGACGGCCCGCCATCACCTTGACGACGGACGAATAGGCTTCGTATTGCTCTTCCTCGCCCGGCAGGTCGGGGCGGCCCATGAACAGGAATTCGCTGCGGAACAGCCCGATGCCATGGGCGCCCGAGGCCAGGGCCAGCGCGGCTTCTTCCGGCAGTTCGATATTGGCATGCAGAACGATGTCGATGCCGTCCAGCGTGACCGAGGGCTCGTCGCGCAACAGGCCGAGTTCGGCCCGCTCGTCGGCATACGCAGCCTGGCGGCTCCGATATTCCCGCAGGATGCGGTCCGACGGGTTGACCACCACCGCGCCAGCGGCGCCGTCGATGATCAGCATGTCGCCATCGCGCACCAGTTCGCGCACGTTGCCCATGGCCACCACGGCCGGCACGCCCATGCTGCGCGCCACGATGGCGGTATGCGAGGTCGGGCCGCCCAGGTCGGTCACGAAGGCCGCGAACCGGCCGCCGCGCAGGCGCAGCATGTCGGCCGGCGAAATATCATGCGCCACCACCACCAGCGCGTCGTCGCCGCCCATATGGGACATGTCCGGCAGGATGGCGGAGGTGCCCGACAGCACGTGCAGCACGCGCTCGATCACCTGGCGCACGTCCGCGCCGCGTTCGCGCAGGTACTCGTCTTCCATGGCGTCGAACTGCTGGCCCAGGATCTGCCCCTGCGTGGTCAGCGCCCATTCGGCGTTGTAGTGGCGTTCGGCGATCAGGGCGAGCGTCTGCTCGGCCAATAGCGGGTCGCCCAGCAGCAGACTGTGCACGTTGAGCATGGCGCCCAGCTCGCGCGGCGCGTCGGCCGGCAAGGTATCGGCCAACTGCCGCAATTCCTGCTGAGCCGAGTCCAGCGCCTCGGTCAGGCGGCGGCTTTCGGCGGGGATGTCCTCGGGGGAAATCCGGTAGTGCGCGACTTCCAGCGCCGCCGCCCCCATGACCACCGCCCGGCCGATGGCGTAACCGCGCGCCACGCCCTTGCCGTACAAACAAATAACGGGGCTGGCAACGCCAGCCCCGTCATGGACTTGGACCGCGGCCGTAGCCGCGGGCATGCCGGCCCGGGCCTTGCCCGGACCGGCGGACTCGGAAGCGCTGCTATTCCTGTTCACCGAATTTGCTGTCGAACAGAGTTTGGATTTCGGAAAGGGCCTGGTCGGCGTCATTGCCGGAGGCCTCCAGTTTGACCGTCACGCCCAG
Organism: Achromobacter sp. ASV32; assembly: GCF_016428805.1. Taxonomy (GTDB): domain Bacteria; phylum Pseudomonadota; class Gammaproteobacteria; order Burkholderiales; family Burkholderiaceae_B; genus Achromobacter. The sequence continues at coordinate 171,497 of NZ_JAELTJ010000001.1, read as the reverse complement.
TCCGGCGGCCAGCATCATGACGCCCATGATGCTCTTGGCGTTCACGCGCTGCGCACCGCGGGAGATGAAGATCTCGCTCGAGAACTTGCTGGCCAGCTGCGTCAGTTTGGCAGCCGCCCGCGCGTGCAAACCCAATTTATTGCTGATGACGATGTCTGTATTAGGCATAGGAAATATTATGACCGCGGAATCAAGCCGCAGTGGAGGTTGCAGCGAAAAGTCGAACCGCTCATCGGCTTGAAATATTAGCCGACATAATAGGGCAAATTCCCGCCCGTCAGTCTACACGCAAGACGCCCTGCACTCCGCCGGCCAGCGCTTTTTCGCGGGTCTCGGCCAGGGTGAGGTTGCGATAGGTCAGCGCCCGCAGCAGCATGGGGGTGTTCAGGCCCGCCAGGACGCAGCACTGGATGCCCTGCGCCTGGGCATCGGCCACGGCCCGCTTGGAGATGTTGGCGGGCGTGGCGCCGATCAGGTCGGTCAGCACCAGCACGCCGCCGCCGTGATCCTGCTCCAGGATGTCCTTGAGCACGTCGGGCGCCAGATCGTCTGGCCGGTCTTCGGGCTGAATGTCGTGAATGGCCAGCATGCCGTCAAGGTTGCCCATGACATGGCTGGCGCACTCGCGCATGGCTGCGCCCAAAGGCGCGTGCACGACGATGACAATACCCGTGGTCATGGCAGTTTCCAGGAAGTCAGGCGGCCGGGACGGCAGCCACGGCTTTTTCCAGCGCGTCCACGAACATGCCGGCAACGTCGAAACCGGTCTGTTCGGCGATTTCCACGAAACAAGTGGGGCTGGTGACGTTGACCTCGGTAACGAAGTCGCCGATAACGTCCAGGCCGACCAGCAACAGGCCGCGCGCGGCCAGCTTGGGCGCCACGGCTTCGGCGATTTCGCGGTCGCGCGGCGACAACGCCTGGGCCACGCCGCGGCCGCCTGCAGCCAGGTTGCCGCGCGTTTCGCCGGCCAGGGGGATGCGCGCCAGCGAATACGGCACCGGTTGGCCGCCGATCAGCAGGATGCGCTTGTCGCCCTTGACGATTTCCGGAATGTAACGCTGCGCCATGATGGTGCGCGCGCCGTTGTCGGTGAGCGTTTCCAGAATGGCGTTCAGGTTGGGATCCTTGGGCTGCAGGCGGAAAACGCCGGTGCCGCCCATGCCGTCCAGCGGCTTGACGATGACGTCGTGGTGCGTGTCGTGGAACGCCTTCAGGCGCGCCATGTTGCGCGTCACCAGCGTGGGCGCGGTGAACTCGCTGATTTCGGTGATGGCCAGCTTTTCGGGATGGTTGCGGATCGCCGCGCCACTGTTGAACACCTTGGCGCCTTGGGCCTGGGCGTATTCGAGCAGATGCGTGGAATACACGTATTCCATGTCGAAAGGCGGGTCTTTGCGCATGACGACCGCGCCGAAATCGGCCAGCGGCAGGTCACGGGCGGCGGATTCGCGCCACCAGTCATGGCCGTGCAGGTCGGCGCCGGCCACCAGCTCGATGGGCGTGGTGACGGCCTTGACCGTGCCGGTCTCGATGTACAGGCCCCCCTGCATGGCCACGCTGAGCGTGTGGCCGCGCGCAACCAGCGCACGCATCATGGCAACAGAACTGTCCTTGTACGCTTTCAAGAGCGGCAAGGGATCCAAAACGAACAAAACATGCATCGCGACACCCCGAACGTACGCCGCCTTCCCTTTCGGGAAGGCGGCTATCTATGACATCGTAGCGCAGAGCCGCCCAATAAGCGAACCCGCCGAACACAGTATGGACGGCGGGTCGCAGGGGGAGCGGCTGGAGCCTGCCCGGGGCGTAGGAAACCGGCCCGGCAGGTTCCGCGGGAGCTTTACGCCGCCGATTCAGGCTTGCCCGCGGGCACGGCCTTCTTCTTGGGCGCCAGCACCATGACCATCTGACGGCCTTCGAGCTTCGGCATGGCTTCGACCTGGGCCAATTCCAGCAGGTCGTCGCGCACACGTTCAAGCACCCGCATACCCAGTTCCTGGTGAGCCATTTCACGGCCGCGGAACCGCAGCGTCACCTTGGCCTTGTCGCCTTCCTCGAGGAAGCGGCGCAGGTTGCGCAGCTTGACTTGGTAGTCGCCCTCGTCGGTGGCCGGACGGAATTTGACTTCCTTGACCTGGATGACCTTCTGCTTGGAACGAGCTTCGGCTTGACGCTTCTGCTCTTGGTACTTGAACTTACCGTAGTCCATCAAACGGCAGACCGGCGGCTCGGCGTTCGGCGCGATTTCCACCAGATCCACGTCGCTTTGCTCGGAAAGACGGAACGCGTCGGCGATCTTGACGATGCCCAGCTGTTCTCCGTCCAGACCTATCAGGCGCACCTCGGGGACGCGGATTTCACCGTTGATGCGATTGGCTTTTTCAGTGGCGATGTTGAAAGCTCCTAGAAATGTTAAGCAGCGCTGCTATCAGGTTGATTGACGTCGCGGCGGGTGGACACGTCCTCGGACAAGCGCGCGACGAACTCGTCGTATGCGATGGCGCCAAGGTCCAGTCCGCCCAATCCGCGTACGGCGACGGTGCCGTTTTGCTTTTCCTTGTCGCCGACGACGAGGATGTACGGCACCTTTTGCAGGCTGTGCTCCCGAATTTTACGAGTGATTTTTTCACCACGCAAATCGGACTCTACTCTAAAGCCTTGTTTTTTCAGGCTTTGCGTAATTTGGGCCGCATAATCGGCCGAAGGTTCGGAAATGCAGCACACCACGGCCTGCACCGGAGCCAGCCAGGGCGGCATCGCGCCGGCGTGGTTTTCGATCAGCATGCCGATGAAACGCTCGAGCGAACCCAGGATGGCGCGGTGCAGCATCACGGGCGGACGGCGCTGGTCGTTCTGGTCCACGTACTCGGCGCCCAGGCGCACGGGCATGGAGAAGTCGACCTGGATCGTACCGCACTGCCAGTGACGGCCAATGGCGTCCTTCAGCGTGTATTCCACCTTGGGACCATAGAACGCGCCTTCCCCGGGCGAGATTTCGAACTCGCAGCCGGTGCGACGCAGGCTTTCCATCAGCGCCTGCTCGGCCGTATCCCAGACTTCGTCCGAACCGATGCGCTTTTCAGGGCGCGTGGCGACCTTGTACAGCACTTCGGTAAAGCCGAAATCGCGGTAGACCTTCTGCAGCAAGGCGGTAAAGTCGGCGCACTCGTCCTGCAGCTGTTCTTCGGTACAGAAGATGTGGCCGTCGTCCTGCGTGAAACCGCGCACCCGCATCATGCCGTGCAGCGAGCCCGAGGGCTCGTTGCGGTGGCATTGGCCGAATTCGCCGTAGCGCAGCGGCAGCTCGCGGTACGAGTGCAGGCCGGCGTTGAAGATCTGCACGTGCCCCGGGCAATTCATGGGCTTCAGACCATAGACGCGGTTCTCGGACTCGGTCGTGAACATGTTTTCACGGTAGTTGTCCCAGTGGCCGGTCTTTTTCCACAGCGACAGATCGAGAATCTGCGGCGCCTTCACTTCCTGGTAGCCGTTGTTGTTGTAGACGGCGCGCATGTATTGCTCGACCTGCTGCCACAGGGCCCAGCCCTTGGGGTGCCAGAAGATCAGGCCCGGGGCCTCGTCCTGGAAGTGGAACAGATCCAGCTCGCGGCCGATCTTGCGGTGGTCGCGGCGTTCGGCCTCTTCCAGCATGTGCAGGTAGGCCTCTTGCTCTTCCTTGGTCGCCCAGGCCGTGCCGTAGATGCGCTGGAGCATCTCGTTCTTGCTGTCGCCGCGCCAGTAGGCGCCCGCGACCTTCATCAGCTTGAAGACCTTCAGCTTGCCCGTGGATGGCACGTGGGGGCCGCGGCACAGGTCGATGAAATCGCCTTCGCGGTACAGGCTGAGCGGTTCGTTGGACGGGATCGAAGCAATGATCTCGGCCTTGTACTTTTCGCCGATGCCCTTGAAGAACTCGACGGCATCGTCGCGCGACCAGACTTCACGCGTCACGACTTCGTCTTTCTTGGCCAATTCGGCCATCTTTTTCTCGATGGCGGCCAGATCCTCGGGCGTGAAGGGGCGCTTGTACGAAAAGTCGTAGTAGAAGCCGTTGTCGATCACGGGGCCGATGGTGACCTGTGCGTCAGGGAACAATTCCTTGACGGCGTAGGCCAGCAAATGGGCCGTGGAATGGCGGATCAGATCCAGGCCGTCGGCGTCCTTGGCGGTCACGATGGCCAGGCGGGCGTCGCCCTCGATGCGGTAGCTGGTGTCGACCAGCTGGGAGTCGGCGCCGTCAAAGGTCACGCGGCCGCCCAAGGCGGCTTTGGCCAATCCCGCGCCGATCGATTGCGCCACTTCGGCGACCGTGACCGGCCCCGGGTATTGGCGCTGCGAACCATCGGGCAATGTGATCTGTACCATCGGGAGTGCTTCCTGGGGTTCTGGGAACAAAAAAACGAAAATCAGAAATGACAAACGCGGCTGGTAGCCGCGTTTATCTGGTTGTCTTGCTGAGTCCTACCGCTGACCTGACACGGTGAAACCCGACGCACGAAAAACTAACGCGACATAGGGCGAAAGTTCCGGGTCGTAGTTCGTGCCAGCGGGAAAAACATGGTGTTCGAGCCTTGGGGTGGACTTTGCTTGGCCACCAGCGTGGCTGGTGGACGTATCGTTGCCGATTGTAGCACCCTTTGTGCCTATTTCGTGGCAAAAGCGCGACAGTACGAGCGGGCGCGGGCGGCTCAGGCCAGGTTGCGACTGTCCGCAATCGCGGCCAGCGCATGCACCACGCCTTCTTCCCAGTGCGGCGCCCGGATGCCGAAGGTGCGCTCCAGCAGCCGGCTGTCCAGCCGGGAATTCAAGGGCCGGCGGGCGGTGGTGGGATATTGGTCGGATGACACCGGGCGAATGTCCGCGGCGGTGAGCGTCACCGCCAGGCCCGCCCGGCGCGCCTGCTGCGCGATGAAACAGGCGTATTCGTGCCAGCTGGCGTCCCCCGAGGCGGCCAGGTGATACAGGCCGAAAGGAAAGGGTTCGCCAGCGGGGCACGCCAGGTAGCGCGCCAGCATCAGGGCAGTGGCGTCGGCGATGAAGGCGGCGCCGGTGGGCGCGCCGCGCTGGTCGCTGACCACGCGCAGCGGCTCGGGCTGGCGCACGGCCATCAGCATCGTCTTCAGAAAGCTGCTGCCAAAGACGCCATAGATCCAGGACGTGCGCAGCACCAGATGCGCCGGATTCATCGCCTGCACGGCGTGTTCGCCGGCGAGCTTGCTGCGGCCATAGGCATTGAGCGGCGCGGGCGCGTCCTGTTCGGTGTAGGCGCCAGGCTTGGCGCCGTCGAAGACGTAGTCGGACGAATAGTGGACGATCAGCGCGCCACGAGCGGCCGCCAGCGCCGCCAGTTCGCCAGCGGCCTCGGCGTTGATACGCATGGCGCGCACGGCGTCTTCTTCCGCGCGCTCCACGGCGGTGAAAGCCGCGGCGTTCACGATGATGTCGGGTTTTTCACGACGCACCAGCCGTGCGATCTGCAGCGGGTAGGTCAGGTCGCAATCGCTGCGGCCCGTGGCGACCACGTGACCCAACGGCGCAAGGCTGCGCCGCAGCTCGAAGCCCAATTGACCATCCCTGCCCAATACCAGAATCTTTTTTGGCATCCGCCACCCGCCGCCATGCTCATGCTGCCCCCGGTCCGGCAAGATGCCGGCGCGGACTTGCGTACCGGAAGCGATTATTACCCGAAGGCAGCCACATCGCGAGCCATCGCCGTCGGCGCAGGTGCTCGATCAGCGTAAACCCCAGCCGTACTTCAGTCCGATTTTTTCCCGATTCTGATCCGCGTCGCCCAACAAAACGTAATCTGCCCGTACAAATTTCAGACCAATCACGACGTACGCACGGGCTGCCATCGGCAGACCCGCCCTACCGCCACCCGCATTCGCGTGGCTATTCAGTGGAGCATCGATGAAAAGTGTGTCAGCGCCAGATTCAGTCTCACTTCCCGCCGACCGGTCAAGTGGCAGGAAAGACGGCCATCGCCCCAATTCACGCAAGCATCTCCTGATGTCGCAGCCTCCCCCGGTGATACGGGTCGCGATTCTGGATGACCACCCCGTCGTCTCGCTGGGCGTGGGCGCCTTCCTCGATTCCCGGCCGGGCTTTCGCGTCCTGCACCGCGAAACCTCTGCCCGCGGGTTGCTGGAAAAACTGGCCGCGGCCCCGTGCGATGCCGCGCTGATCGACTTCTACCTGCCGCAGGAGCCCTGGGACGGCGTGAATTTCCTGCGCCGGCTGCGGCGCTACCACCCCAATATGGCGATCATCACGTTTTCGGCGGGCAACCGCCTCGAAACCCAGTACGCCGCCTTTCGGGCGGGCGCCAATGGGTATCTGGCCAAGCAATGGGGCATGGTCCTGCTGCCCGAAATGATCCACGGCGTGCTGAGCGGCCGGGATCCGTTCCTGTCGGTGCAGGACGGCAAGATCCACGCCATTTGCCCCACCCACCCGCACGCCCAGCTGACATCCTCGGAAGTCGAGATCCTGCGGCACATCAGCCAGGGGCTGTCGGTGACGCAGATTTCGTCACGTCTGATGCGCAGCAAGAAAACCATCAGCACGCACAAGCGACGGGCGATGCGCAAGCTGCAGTTGTCCGATGATCTGGCGCTGGCGCTGTACCTGCGGGAGAAATTCACGGAATAGGCCAGAACACCCGCACGCGGGCCTTGCAAACACGCCCAAGCGGGTTCCAGCCCGAGCGCTCAGATGATGCGCGAGTAGCTGGCGCCCGTGGCGGCGGTCCGCAGGTAGCCGTCGAAGGCCATGGCAACGGCCCTGACGAAATACCAGCCCAGGCCGGTGACCCGCAATTCCCCGGCGCGCAGGTTGACCAGCCCCAGCTCGGCCAAGTTGGCCACGTGCGACAGCTCGGGGCCGAAATAGTCGCCAAAGCGCAGGCCATGGCGCGATTCGACACGGGCAAAATCCACGCGGCCCTGGCACATGATGTCCATGATCACCTCGCGGCGCGCCAGGTCATCGGCATTGAGCGCCAGTCCTCTTTCGACGCCAAAACGGCCCGACTCGATGGCGGCGTAGTAGCCGTCCAGGTCCTTGGCGTTCTGGCTGTAGGTATTGCCGATGCGGCCGATGGCCGACACGCCCAGCGCGACCAGATCCCGGTCAGGCTGGGTGCTGTAACCCTGGAAATTACGGTGCAGCTCACCGCGCTGCTTGGCCACGGCCAGCGCGTCCGTGTTCAGCGCGAAGTGGTCCATCCCGATGTAGGTGTAGCCCTGCCCGAGAAAGCCCTGGATGGCCGCGCTGAGCAAAGCGACACGCGTGGCCCGATCGGGCAGCTCGGCCTCGTTGATGCGGCGCTGGGGTTTGAAGCGTTCCGGCAGGTGCGCGTAGGCGTACAGGGCTATCCGGTCGGGCCGCAACGCGCTGACCTGTGCGATGGTGCGCGCGAACGACGCCGTGGTCTGCAGCGGCAAGCCGTAGATCAGATCGACGTTGACCGAGGCGTAGCCCAGCGCGCGAGCGCTTTGCATCAGGTCGCGCACGTCGTCGAAGGACTGCACGCGATGCACCGCCACCTGCACCCGCGCGTCGAAATCCTGCACCCCGAAGCTCAGCCGGTTAAAGCCCAGCTTGCGCAGCTGCGCCAGGCGCTGCGGCGTGGCGGTACGCGGGTCGACTTCGATGGAGATTTCGGCGTCAGGTTCGAAACGGAACGCGGCGCGCAGGTCCGCCATCAGGCGTTCAAGCTCGCCGTCCGACAGGAACGTCGGCGTGCCGCCCCCGAAATGCAGCTGCGACACCGGTGCGCCCACGCCCAGTTCGGCGACGTGCAAGGCGATTTCACAGGCCAGGGCATCCAGGTAGCGGGCAGCGCGGTCATGATGGCGGGTCACCACCTTGTTGCAGGCGCAGTAATAACAAACCGAATCACAGAACGGGATGTGCACGTACAGCGACAGGGGCTCGGCGGGGCGGGTCTCGCGCCGCTGGCGCAGGGCCTGCTGGTAGTCCGATGCCCCGAATCCGCTGTGATAGCGGTCGGCCGTGGGATAGGAGGTGTAGCGGGGACCGTTCTTGTCCAGCCGGGCCAGCAACTGGGGCGGAAAAAAGGGCTCGACGGCTTGCGCCGGAGGTTCTGCGGAAATAGGGCGTAGGACGGCTTGCATACCTCGGATTATTCGCCCGTGGCAGCCCGCACGCCTTGATCTTGCGCAACGATCCGGCCGCTGCCCGGGCGGCAATGGTCGCCCCCACGCCCGGATGGGCGGCCCGGATGGACAGCCCCCGGATGGGACGGCCCCGGATGGGACGGCCCCAGACGGCCGCCCCCCCGGATGGCCGGCCCCCGGATGGCCGGCCCCCGTAAAATGCAGGCATTCCTCATTCGCGACAAGGATTCCCCGTGAACACCGAACTGGACGGCCGCCTGCTCGCCCTGCGTCAGGCGCTGGCGATTGCCATCGCCCTTTCCACCCGCAGCAGCCCGCAGGCCACCGATATGGCGCTGGAACTGCTCGATGATCTGAAGGCCAACCTGGACAAGGCCCCCTCGGACAGCCCGTTCGAAAAACCCGATTGGGTCGTAGGCGCCCATGACGAACTGGACGGCCTCTCGCGGATGGTGCGCGCCTTTACGCAAACGCCCGAACCCGGCGAACAAGCCTAGAGCCTGTTCGCACCAGAAGGCGCCTTGGCGCCGGGCGCCAGCGCCCCGATGCGTGGCTAACCGGTAGCGCCTGGGGCGCAGGCTGCCGTCGGCCGCTTGACCCGCCAATACAGCAACGGAAACGCCGGCCCCACGGGGCCATACCCGGCGGGCGGCGTCTTGGCGCGCCGCAATTCCAGCGCGCCACAAGCGGCCACCAGGTCCGGCCGCACCCAGGGGCTGAACTGGAACTGCCCGTCGATCAGCACCAGCGGCTTTTCCGGCAACCGCAACGCCAGCGCGCCGGATTCGGCCCAGGCCCCCGAGATCACCTTGACCGGGCCGCCCAGCTCGGCCACCGCCCGCTCGTGCAACGCGTCGGCCAAGGCCTGCGCATCGAAAAAGCGCCAATCCGACGCGCGGCGCAACAGGCCGGCACCCGTAGGCGACGTCAGCTCCACACGCAGCATCAGCAACAGCTGGATCACAATGAACACCAGCACCGCCTGACGCGGCCGGAAAGATCCGGTCCAGGCGTCCCGGGTCAGTTCCATCACGGCGGGCACCATGAACAGCAGGAAAGGCGTGCCCCAATGCAGCTGGATGTGTGAACCCGAGATCAGGGTCATGACGCTGACGAACACCAGCGGCGTCAAGCCGAAGCACAGCAGCAACGCGCGGCCGGCGCCCCGCTCGGCCGGGGTCGTGGGCGGAATGCGCGCCCGGGGCGAGGCACCGGCCGAGGGTTGCGACGGCGCCGAGCCGCCGCCCACCGCTTGCGCGGCGGCCGAGCAAGACCGCGCGCCCGTTCGCCCCAGCAACCCCACCACGGCCAGGAATACCCACGCTGGCAAGGCGCGGTTCAGGAGTTGGTCGCCCCACCAATTGGCGATCTCGTGCAAACGCGGCTCCCACGACAGGCCGGCGGCCAGGGACGACGCCATGGCGTATTGCAGGGGTTCGAAATCGTGGTTGCTCAGCCAGACCAGGTGCGGCGCAAACACGGCCAGCGCAGTCAGGCCCGCCACCTGCAAGCCGAACACATGCATGGGATCGCGCCAGGCTTTCTGGCTAAGCCAGAACAGCAGCACCGCCAGCGCCGCAACCGCCATCTGATACTTGGCCAGACCGCCCAGGCCCAGGCTGGCCCCCAGCACGATCCACCAACCGATCCTGCGCGTGGTATGGGCCTTCCAGCAGGCCACCGCGCAGCCAGCGACCAAGGGAATCAGGACGATTTCGTGGTTGTAGAAATACAGCCGGCCGTTATAGAACGTGACGCACAGGCCAGCCAGTGCAGCCGTGGCGGCGTAGGCCTCGCCCCGCATGCCGCGCAGCAGCCCCCACATCAGCGCGAATGCGCCCAGCGTGCAGGCGGCGCCCAGCAGATAGGTGGTCCAGGCGGTCCAGCCCAGCGCCTGCACCGCCGGCCACAACAGCCAGGTCGGCAGGGGCGGATGCTTGTAATAACCCCATTCCAGGCTGCGCACCCAGATCAACTGTTCGATGTTGTCGGTCGGCGGCGCCAGCACGGCCCGGTCCGACAGCCATAGCCAGGCCACGGCGAATACCGCCACGCCGATGCCGATCCGCCAGCAATCCGGCTTCCATGCCAGGGTTCCGCCATGCTGCACGCCACTCTCCCGATCCTGGCGTACGCAATGCCCCGCCCTGTCCGCCCCACCTCGGAGCGCTGCGATTATCGGATCGGGTCCGTGTCACAAGGGCGCTGGATTTGTTCAGCATTTGTGCAAAAACTGTAAAGCGCGGCTGGGGCCGAGCATCGCCTAACTGGCCTGACCACCAGATAGAAAGAGGGGAAACCCCTCTGATCGTTTTCCCTTGATGGATCTATTTTTTCTTTTATTTCAATGAGAAGCTTGCAACATAAGTGGCCTGACCACTAGACCATGATCCGCAGCTTCCTTGATGAATACCTTCCAAGCCGTCGCCGTCACCCGCCTGTACCGCATGATTGCCGACCAGATCGCCGGCCGTATCCGGGCGGGTGATTTTCCGCACGGCGGCAGGTTGCCGTCGGAACGGGAATTGGCCGAGCAACTGCAGGTCAGCCGCGCCTCGATCCGCGAAGCCCTGATCGCCCTGGAAATCGAAGGGTATGTGGAAGTACGCGTGGGCACCGGCGTCTTCGTCACAGCCGCGCCTGCCGCCGCCCGCCCCGCCTCCGCCGTCCAGGACGACATCGGCCCCTTCGATCTGCTGGAAGCACGGATGCTGATCGAACCCGAATGCGCGGCATTGGCCGCGCAGCAAGGCTCGGATGCGCAGCTCGCGGCCATTCGCAAGGCCCATGACGGCATGTCGCTGACCGACGCGCCCGGACTGCACGACCGCCAATTCCACCGCGCCATCGCCGCCGCCTGCGGCAACGCCGCGCTGGCGGCCTCGGTGGCCCATCTATGGGACCTGAGCCTGGCCAGTCCCGTCTTCAGCCGCATGCAGGATTACTTCGTCAACACCAAGGTCTGGGCGGTGGCCCACGCCGAGCACCAACGCATCCTGACGGCCATCCTGGCGCGCGACCCGATCCGCGCGCGCCACGCCATGCATGCCCACCTGATCGGCATCCTGGCCCGGCTGCGGGAAGACTTCGGCGACGACGACGGGAGCATCCGCCCCGACCTCTAGACCCAGCGCTTGCCCCGTCGGCGGCCGCGTCCGCCGATTCGCCCGGAACCCTCTGCCGCGCCGCTCGCGGACAGCTCATCCCTGGAGTGTTTGCATGACGGTTGTCCCCCTTCTGCCGCGCAATGGCGGCCAGATTCTGATGCAGCAATTGCGCATCCACGGCACGCGCCGGATTTTCATGATTCCGGGCGAAAGCTACCTGCCCTGCATCGACGCGCTGAACGAGCACCGCGACGCCATCGAACCCGTGGTCTGCCGCCAGGAAAGCGGCGCCGCCTACATGGCCGAGGCCTACGGCAAGCTGACCGGCGAACCCGGCATCTGCTTTGTCACGCGGGGGCCAGGCGCCACCAACGCCAGCATCGGCGTACATACCGCGTTCCAGGATTCCACGCCGATGATCCTGTTCGTCGGCCAGGTCGGCAACGACTTCTACGAGCGCGAGGCCTTCCAGGAGATCGACTATCGCCGCATGTTCGGGCAAATGGCCAAGTGGGTCGCGCAGATCGACCGCACCGACCGCATCCCCGAATTCGTCGCACGCGCCTACGCCACCGCCACCAGCGGCCGCCCTGGCCCGGTGGTGCTGGCACTGCCGGAAGACACGCTCTGGGGCACCGCCACCGTCCCGGACCTGCCACGCTATCCGCGCGTGACCACCAGCCCTGGCGAGCACGACCTTGCCCGCATGCAGCAGTTGCTGGACGCCGCCGAGCGCCCGGTCATGGTGCTGGGCGGCAGCGGCTGGACCAGCGAGGCCATCAGCCAGATCACCGCCTTTGCCGAACGCTTCGAGCTGCCGGTGGGCACGGCCTGGCGCCGACTGGAGTGCTTTGACCAGCGCCATCCCAACGCGGCAGGCCAGGTCGGCTGGGGCATGACGGACGCGCTGCGCGCCCGCATCAAGGCAGCCGACATGATCCTGGCGGTGGGCACCCGCCTGGGGGAGGCCACCACCGAGGGCTATCAGCTGGTCGAAAGCCCCTTGCCCCGGCAAGCGCTGATCCACGTGTATCCGGACGCTCAGGAGCTGGGCCGCGTATTCGCGCCGACCCAGGCCATCGTCGCCAGCGTGGCGGGTTTCGCGCGGGCAGTGGCGGCCCTGCAGCCGGCCCATGCCGCCCCGCGCGGCCAGGCCGTGCGCCAGGCCCACGCCGACTACCTGGATTCCCTGACTCCCCTGTCCGCGCCAGGCCCCCTGGCCCTGGACGCGATCGCCGCCTGCGTCAACCAGCGCCTGGCGCCGGATGCCTGCGTCACCGTCGGCGCCGGCAACTACGCCCTGTATCCGCACCGCTATCGCCAGTTCGCCGGCCCCGGCACCAGCCTGGCGCCCACCGTCGGCGCCATGGGCTACGGATTGCCGGCGGCCGTGTCGGCCAAGCTGGAATACCCCGGCAAGACCGTCGTCTGCTACGCCGGCGACGGCTGCTTCCAGATGAACCTGCAGGAGCTGGGCGTGGCGCAGCAATACCGGCTGGGCATCGTCGTGCTGGTGTTCAACAACGGCATGTGGGGCACGATCCGCGCCCACCAGGAACGCGAATTCCCCGGTCGGCCGATCGCGCTGGCATTCGAGAACCCCGATTTCACCCAGATCGTGCGCGGCTACGGCGGCTATGGCGAAGCCGTGGAACGCACCGAGGATTTCGCCGCGGCCTTCGACCGCGCGCTGGCCTACGCCGACCGCGAACAACGGCCCGCGCTGCTGGAAATCCGCTATGACGCCGATGGCATCGCCCCCGGCCAGACGCTTACCTCCATCCGCGCCGCGGCCCTGGCGCGCCAGGCTGCCACGCTTTCCCACTGACCCGAACGAGGCCTTCCCATGACTTCTTCCCTGTCCGTCAACGGCAACCGTCTCTGGCAATCCCTGATGGATCTGGCCCGGATCGGCGCCACCCCCAAGGGCGGCAACTGCCGCCTGGCCCTGACCGCGCTGGACGGCCAGGGCCGCGACCTGGTCACCGGCTGGATGCGCGAGGCCGGCCTGACCGTGCGCGTGGATCAGGTGGGCAACATCTTCGCCCGCCGCGCCGGTCGCAACGACGCCCTGCCGCCCGTGATGACCGGCAGCCATATCGACACGCAGCCCACGGGCGGCAAGTTCGACGGTTGCTACGGCGTGCTGGCCGGCCTGGAAGTCATGCGCACCCTCAACGATGCCGGCGTGCAGACCGAGGCGCCGCTGGAAGTGGCCATCTGGACCAACGAGGAAGGCTCGCGCTTCGTGCCGGTGATGATGGGCTCGGGCGTATTCGCCGGAAAATTCCCGCTGGAAACGGCGCTGAGCGCGCGCGATGCCAAGGGCATCGCGGTGCGCGACGAACTGCAGGCCATCGGCTATGCCGGGCAGGATCCGGTGGGCGGGCGCCCGGTGGATGCCTACTTCGAGGCCCATATCGAACAAGGCCCGATCCTGGAGCACGAAGACAAAGTGATCGGCGTGGTGACCGGGTCATTGGGCCTGCGCTGGTACGACGTCACCGTGACCGGCATGGAAATGCACGCGGGGCCCACGCCCATGGGCATCCGCCGCGATGCGCTGTTCGCCGCCAGCTACCTGCTGCAGGCCGTCGTCAACATCGCCAACGCCAACCAGCCTCATGGACGCGGCACCGTGGGCGAAATCCACGCGCATCCCGGTTCGCGCAACGTGATCCCCGGCCAGGTGCGCTTTACCACCGACCTGCGCCATGAAGACGAAGCCACGCTGACCCGCATGGACCAGGCCTGGCGCCAGGCCTGCCGCGACATCGCCGACAAGCACGGCGTCACGGTCGAGGTAAAGGACGTGCAGTACTTCCGCCCCACCCCGTTCGATCCCGACCTGGTGGACAAGGTGCGCCAAGGCGCCGCGCAGCGCGGCCTGGCGGCGATGAACATCGTCACCGGCGCCGGCCATGACGCCGTCTACATGGCGGCGGTCGCGCCCACCGCGATGATTTTCGTGCCATGCAAGGACGGCATCAGCCACAACGAAATCGAGGATGCCCAGCCCGGTCATCTGGAAGCGGGCTGCAACGTCCTGCTGGACGCCATGGTGGCGCGAGCCAACGCCGCGCGCTGAATCGAAAAGGATATGCCCATGCCCCAAACCACCTTTGAAGACTGGCAAGCCCGAGCCGACGCGCTGACCCTGCGCGGCCAGGCCTACATCGACGGCGCCTATGCCGACGCCGCCGACGGCGCCACCTTTGCCGCCACCAGCCCCATTGACGGCCGCAAGCTGGCCGACGTGGCGGCCTGCGGCCAGGCCGACATCGACCGCGCCGTCGCCGCCGCCCGGCGCGCCTTCGACAGCGGCGTCTGGTCCGGCCTGCCGCCGCGCGAGCGCAAGGCGCGACTGCTCAAGCTGGCGCAGTTGATCACCGACCACACCGAAGAACTGGCCCTGATCGAGACCCTGGACATGGGCAAGCCGATCCGCGACGCCCTGGCCTTCGACCTGCCCGAAACCGCGCACTGCTATGCCTGGTACGGCGAGGCCATCGACAAGGTCTACGACGAAATCGCCCCCACCGGCCAGAACGTGTTGGCCACCGTCACCCGCGAGCCAGTCGGTGTGGTGGCCGCGGTGGTGCCCTGGAACTATCCCCTGCTGATGGCCGCCTGGAAGGTAGCGCCTGCGCTGGCCGCTGGCAACAGCGTCATTCTCAAGCCCGCCGAGCAATCGTCGCTGAGCGCGGTGCGCCTGGCGGCGCTGGCCGAGGCCGCCGGCATTCCAGCGGGCGTATTCAACGTCGTGCCCGGCACCGGCCCCGTCGCCGGACAGGCGCTGGGCCTGCACCCGGATGTGGATTGCGTGGCCTTCACCGGATCCACCGCCACCGGCAAGCGCTTCATGACGTACTCGGGCGAATCGAACCTGAAACGCGTCTGGCTGGAATGCGGCGGCAAGTCACCGCACATCATCTTCGAAGACTGCCCCGATCTGGATCGCGCCGCCTTGATCGCCGCCCTGGCGATCTTCTCGAACCAGGGCGAAGTGTGCATCGCCGGCTCACGCCTGTATGTGCACGACGCCATCTACGACGCCTTCATGGAAAAGGTGGCACACCACGCCGCCGGGATGCGGCCCGGCAATCCGCTGGACCCGGCCACCACGCTGGGCGCCATGGTCGACGAACGCCAGACGCGCTCGGTCATGGCACGCATCGCGGCCGGCCAGGCCGACGGCGCGACCTTGCGCATCGGCGGACGCCAGGTCCGCACGGACAGCGGCGGCTTCTATATCGAGCCCACCATTTTCGATTGCGCCGATGCGGCGAGCAGCCTGGTCCGCGAAGAGATCTTCGGTCCGGTCCTGACCGCCCAGCGATTCCGCTCGGAAGATGAGGCCATCGCGCTGGCCAACGATTCGCCCTATGGCCTGGGCGCCGGGCTCTGGACCGCCAATCTGGGCCGCGCGCACCGCCTGTCGCGCCGCTTGCGAGCCGGCCTGGTCTGGGTCAACTGCTATGCCGACGGCGACATCACCGTGCCGTTCGGCGGCGTCAAGCAATCGGGTTTCGGACGCGACAAGTCGCTGCATGCGCTGGACAAGTACAGCGACCTGAAAACCACCTGGATCGATCTCACCTTGTAGTCGATGCATGCGGCGGCACCCCGCCCGTGCACGGTTTTCGCCGCATTGGTGCGCGGCGCCACGAGACGAAGCATTGTTGTAGCAGCTCCACCCCGCAGTTCCCTGAGAAACCCAGGTGGCACGAGGTTTGCTTGTTATTGACGGCACGCGCCGCGTAAACAGGCGGCCACCTGACCGACACTCTTCCAGCCCGGAGGCTCGCAGTGAAATCGAAGAAATGGTTCTCCCTCAGTATCGGCGCCCTGCTCCTGGCAGCCGCCTTGCCCGCCACGCAGGCCCTGGCCCAGACCAAGGGCGGCACGCTGAACATGATCGTCCAGCCCGAACCGCCCGTGATCGTCACGGCCATCAATCAGCAAGGCCCGACCCAGTTCGTCGCCGGCAAGATCTACGAAAGCCTGCTGACCTACTCCACCGACCTGAAGCCGCAGCCGGGCCTGGCCAAATCGTGGGAAGCATCGGCCGACGGCCTGACCTACACCTTCCACCTGCAGGACAACGTCAAGTGGCATGACGGCAAGCCCTTCACCGCCGACGACGTCGTGTTCACGCTGTCGGACATGCTGCCCAAGACCCATGCGCGGGCCCGCGTGATCCTGAACAAGTTCGTCGATTCGGTGCAGGCCACGGACCCAAAGACCGTGGTCATCAAACTGAAGTCGCCCTTCCCGGCGTTTATGCTGATGTTCGAGCCGGGTTTCGCGCCGATGATGCCCAAGCACATCTATGCCGGCACCGACTACATGACCAACCCGGCCAACCAGAAGCCCATCGGCACCGGCCCGTTCATCTTCAAGGAATGGAAGCGCGGCGAATACATCAAGCTGGTGCGCAACCCCGACTACTGGAAGCCGGGCAAGCCGTACCTGGACGAGCTGGTGTTCAACGTGATTCCCGATTCGGCCTCGCGCGCCGTCGCCTTTGAACGCGGCAGCGTGGACGTGCTGCGCGGCGGCGACGTCGACAACGTCGACATCAAGCGCCTGCGTGCCCTGCCCAAGGTGGAATACACCACTGCGGGCTGGGAGATGTTCTCGCCCCAGGCCTACCTGATCTTCAACATGCGCAAGCCGCCGTTCGACAACCTGAAGGTGCGCCAGGCCGTCATGGCCGCGATGAACCGCAACATGGTGGTCAACAACATCTTCTTCGGCCTGGGCAAGGTGTCCACCAGCCCGTTCGTGACCACGGAAATGTTCTACGACAAGAACATGCCCCCGATGGCCTTCGACATGAAGAAGGCGCGCGAACTGATCAAGGAATCGGGCATCAAGCCCGGCGACTACACCATCCGCCAGTTGAGCTTCCCCTACGGCTCGACCTGGGACCGCCTGGGCGAATACACCAAGCAGGCGTTGGAGCAGCTGGGCTTCAAGGTCAACCTGGAATCGACCGACGCGGGCGGCTGGGCCAGCCGCACCGGCAACTGGGACTTTGACCTGACCACCAACTTCACCTACCAGTACGGCGATCCCGCGCTGGGGGTGCAGCGCCTGTACATCTCGTCCAACATCGTCAAGGGTTCGCCGTTCGCCAACGTGCAGGGCTACAGCAACCCCGAGACCGACAAGCAGTGGGAAGCGGCGGCATCCGAGGTCGACCCGGCCAAGCGCCAGGCGCTGTACACGCAGCTGCAGACCACGCTGGTCAACGAAGTCGCCAACGGCTTCCTGGTGGACATGGAATTTCCCACGCTGTATCGCACCAACGTCAAGAACCTGGTCAAGACCGCCATCGGCCTGAACGAATCGTTCGACGACGTCTACATCGAGAAGTAAACGCCGCACAGCCGCAACCGGGGCCGGCACCCCGGCGGCGGCGCCCGGCCGCGCGACGGACATCCGCGCCCGTCCACGGAGGACCTTGAGCATGAAATTCCTGTCTTTCCTCGTTTCCCGCATCGGCAAGGCCCTGGTGGTCGTGCTGGGCGTGGTCATCATCAATTTCTTCCTGATCCGCCTGGCGCCCGGCGACCCCGCCGCCGTGCTGGCGGGCCAGGCGGGCGCGGGCGATGCCGCCTATGTCGAGCAGTTGCGCGTGGCGTTCGGGCTGGACAAGCCCGTGCTGACGCAGCTGTTCCTGTACCTGAAAGGCGTGGTCCAGCTGGACCTGGGCTTTTCGTACCGCAACCACGTGCCGGTGCTGGACCTGATCGTCGAGCGCCTGCCCGCCACCTTCCTGCTGATGTCCTGCGCCTTCGTCTTCTCGATCGTGCTGGGCGTGCTGCTGGGCGTGGTGGCCGCCAAGGCGCGCTACCGCAACAAGCGCCGCTGGATCGACAGCTCGGTCATGACCGGCGCGCTGCTGCTGTACGCCACGCCGCTGTTCTGGCTGTCGCTGATGGGCATTCTGCTGTTCTCGGTGGTGCTGGGCTGGCTGCCGGCATTCGGCATGGAAACCGTGGGCGCCGGCCTGACCGGCTGGGCGCGCGCGGCCGACATCGGCCAGCACCTGATCCTGCCGACCGTGACGCTGGGCTGCTTTTTCATGGCCGTGTACGTGCGGCTGACCCGCGCATCGATGCTGGAAGTGATCGGCATGGACTTCGTCAAGACTGCCCGCGCCAAGGGCGTGAGCCCCAGCCGCGTCATCCGCGCCCACGTGCTGCGCAACGCGCTGCTGCCGGTGATCACCTTCGCCGGCATCCAGCTGGGCCAGATGGCGGGTGGCGCGGTGTTGACCGAAACCGTATTCGCCTGGCCAGGCATCGGCCGGCTGATGTTCGACGCCCTGCTGCAACGCGACTATCAATTGCTGCTGGGCATTTTCCTGGTGACCTCGATCATGGTGGTGGTGTTCAATCTGTTGACCGACGTGCTCTACCGATTGATCGATCCGCGCATCGGCGCCGGCGCGCAACAAGGAGCCGCGGCATGAAGCCATTTGCCCATCGCTATATGCGCAACTACGGCGCGGTGGCTGGCCTGGCCATCATGCTGGTCGTGGTCATCGTGGCCCTGGCCGCGCCCCTGCTGTACCAGGATTCGCCCTGGATGATGGTGGCCGATCCGCTGATTCCGCCCTTCACCGACGCCGCCTACCCGTTCGGCACCGACATGCTGGGCCGCGACATCACCGCCGGCCTGGTGTGGGGCGCCCGCGTGTCACTGATGGTGGGCCTGCTGTCCACGGCGGTGGCGCTGGTGTTCGGCATCGTGATCGGCGCCATCGCCGGCTACTGCGGCGGCCGCGTGGACGACGCCCTGATGCGCTTCACCGAGTTCTTCCAGACCATTCCGCAGTTGGCCATGGCCGTGGTGCTGGTGGCCATCCTGAGTCCGTCGGTGTATTCGATCATGGGCGCCATCGCGGTGGTGTCCTGGCCGCCGGCCGCGCGCCTGGTTCGGTCGGAATTCATGACGCTCAAGCAGCGCGAATTCGTGCAGGCGGCCATCGTCATCGGCCAGACGCCCTCGCGCATCGTCAGCACGCAGATCCTGCCCAATGCCATGTCGCCCATCATCGTATCCGCCTCGTTCATGGTGGCCACGGCCATCCTGACCGAATCGTCGCTGTCCTTCCTGGGGCTGGGCGACCGCAATCTGATGAGCTGGGGCTTCATGATCGGCGCCGCCCGTACGATGATCCGCGAAGCCTGGTGGATGAGTGTGTGGCCGGGCGTGGCCATCCTGCTGACCGTGCTGGCCATCAACCTGATCGGCGAAGGCCTGAACGATGCCCTCAACCCGCAACTGCGCAAGCGCGGCGAATAGGAGACCAGCATGAACGCATCCGCGCCCCTGCTTTCCATTCAGAACCTGAGCATTGCGCTGCCCCGGGGCGGCGACCGGCCCTTTGCGGTGCAGGACGTCTCGTACGACATCCGCGCCGGTGAAATCCTGTGTATCGTCGGCGAATCGGGCTCAGGCAAATCCATGAGCGCCAATGCCATCATGGGCCTGTTGCCCGACTACCTGACCCCGCAGCAGGGCCGCATCCTGTTCCGTGGCACCGACCTGCTGCAACAGGACGAAGCGACCTTGCAGGCCATGCGCGGCAAGGACATGGCAATGATCTTCCAGGAACCGCTATCGGCCCTGAACCCCTTGATGACGGTCGGCGAACAGATCAGCGAAGTCATGCGGGTCCACAACGCCTACCCCGGCGCCGAACGCATGAAACGCACCCTGGAGCTGCTGGCCTTCGTCGGCCTGCCGGACCCGGCCACGCTCTATCACGTCTATCCATTTCGCCTGTCGGGCGGCCAGCGCCAGCGCGTCATGATCGCGATGGCCCTGGCGCTGGAGCCTGCACTGCTCATCGCCGACGAACCCACCACCGCGCTGGACGTCACCACCCAGGCGCAGATCCTGGCGCTGATCGCCCGCATCCAGAAGGAAAAAGGCATGGGCGTGATGTTCGTCACCCACGATTTCGGCGTGGTGGCCGAGATCGCGCACCGGGTGGCGGTCATGGAGAAAGGCATCCTGGTCGAACAGGGCCCGGCGGACGAGGTGCTGAACCGGCCACGCCATCCGTACACGCAGCGCCTGATCGCCGCCGTGCCGCATCGCCGCGGCGACGACCGCGTGGCCACGGGCGAGGACCGTCCCGTGCTGGAAGTGAAAGACCTGAGAAAGACCTACGTCATCGGCCACGGCTGGCTGGGCGGCAAGCGCGAAGTGCACGCGGTCGACGGCGTCAGTTTTACCGTGCGCCAGGGTGAGACCCTGGGCATCGTGGGCGAATCCGGCTCGGGCAAGTCCACCATTGGCAAATGCCTGCTCAAGCTGGTCGGCATCAATGGCGGCCAGTTGATCTTCAACGGCCAGGACATCGCCGCCATGCCCGAATCGCGCTTCCGGCCGCTGCGCAAGGACATCCAGATGATCTTCCAGGATCCCTTCGCCTCGCTCAACCCCCGTCATACCGTGGGGCGCATCATCAGCGACGGGCCGGTCGCCAACGGCGTGCCTCGCCCCCTGGCCGAGGCCCGCGTGCGCGAGCTGCTGGCCCTGGTGGGGCTGGATCCGTCCGCCTTCGACCGCTACCCGAACCAGTTCTCGGGCGGCCAGCGCCAGCGCATCGGCATCGCCCGCGCCCTGGCGCTGGAACCCAAGGTGCTGGTGGCTGACGAATCCGTGTCGGCGCTGGATGTATCCGTGCAGGCACAGGTGCTGCAATTGCTGCACGACCTGCAACAGCGCCTGAAGATCGCCCTCGTGTTCATCACCCACGACCTGCGCGTGGCCGCACAGATCTGCAACGCGGTGCTGGTCATGCACCGGGGCAAGGTGGTGGAATACGGTTCACCCGGCCAGATTTTCGATAACCCGCAGCACGCCTACACACAGCAGCTCATCGCCGCCGTCCCCGGCCAACACTGGGACCCCACCAAGGCCCAGGCCGCCGCCTGAACGCGACATCTCAAGGAGACTCGACCATGCAACGCCCCCAAGCCGTGCCCACCGTCCAGATCGACAACGCCCAGGTCACCGTCACCGAATGGCGTTTTCCGCCGGGTGGCGAAACCGGCTGGCACCGCCACGGCATGAACTACGTCGTCGTGCCGCAAACCACCGGTCCGCTGCAGCTGGATACGCCGGACGGCCCGATCACCAGCCAGCTCACCACCGGCGTGGCCTACTACCGGCCGGTCGGCGTCGAGCACAATGTCATCAACCCCGGCGATACGGAATTCGTGTTCGTCGAGATTGAAATCAAGCAGACGGTTTAACCCCCCGGACCATGACCACCATGAAGGCGTTTTTTTCGGAAGAACAGCTGCTGCATGCCCCCCAGCAGTTCATGCGGCTCGGCCGCATCAGCGCGCCGACCGACCTGCCGTCCCGGGCTGAAAGCCTGCAAAGTGCATTGGCCGCCCGCGGCATCGCCGTCCAGGCGCCGGCCGACTATGGCCGCAAGCCACTGGAAGGCATCCACAGCCAGGATTACCTGGACTACCTGGAAACCGCCTACGCCCGCTGGCAGGCGCTGAAGGCGCCGGGCGTGGACCCGGGTCCGGAAGTGCTGCCGAACCTGTCGCCCTACTACAACGGCCGTATCGACACCGCCGGACGCGGCCCCTGCCCCTCGCCGTCCATCGTGGCGCAGACCGGCTACTACCTCAGCGACCTGTCCTGCCCCATCGGCCCGCAGACCTGGCGGTCGGCGTTGCGCTCGACCCACAGCGCCGTGGCCGCCGCCGACCACGTGGCGGCGACCGGCGGCCTGGCCTATGCCCTGTGCCGGCCGTCAGGCCACCATGCCCATCGCGACCGGGCCGGCGGCTTCTGCTACCTGAACAGCAGCGCGGCGGCAGCCAGCCGCCTGCTGCAGACCTGGTCCAAGGTGGCCGTGCTGGACGTGGACGCGCACCATGGCGACGGCACGCAAAATATCTTCTATCAGCGCTCGGACGTCATGACGGTATCCGTGCATGCCGATCCCAGCGGTTACTACCCGTTCTATACCGGCTATGCGCACGAGCGCGGCCACGGCGCCGGCGAGGGTTGCAACCTCAATCTGCCGCTGCCGCACGGCTCGGGCAACGCCGCCTTCCTGCAAGCGCTGGATACCGCCCTGACAGCGCTGACGGGCTACGGCCCGCAGGCCCTGGTGCTGGCGCTGGGTTTCGATACCTACAAGGACGATCCCATCAGCGTGCTCAAGCTGGACCTGGGCGCCTACCGCGACATCGGCGCCCGCGTGGCCAGCCTGGGCGTGCCCACGGTGGTGGTGCAGGAAGGCGGCTACATGGTCGAGGCTATCGGCCCGGCACTGGACGCCTTCCTGCACGGCATGAGCCAGGGCGGCGCCTGAGCCGCCCATGATGAGCCCCCCACCCGCCGCGCCCGGCCAGGGCGCCGTTTCCGCGCCTGTCGCTGCACCAGCTGGCGCAGCGACGGCTGCCGCAGCACCGGCTGCCGCAGCACCGGCTGCCGCAGCACCGGCTGCCGCAGCGATGGCCGCCCCCCCTTCTGCGCCCGTGCCGGCCGCATCGCGGCGGGCCGGCATCTGCCTGTTCTTCGGCGCACTGGTGGCCTTTGCCACCTTCGATGCGGGGTCCAAGCAGATGCTGGCGTACTACCCCGCCCCGTTCCTGAACGTCATGCGCTACATCGCCGTGGCGACGCTGGCGCTGGCGATACTGTGGCGCCATCGCGGCCAGCGGCTGCGCGATGCGCCGCAAAAGCCGCTGCTGATCCTGCGCGGCGTCATGCTGGCCACGGTAGCCAGCTGCTTCATGACCGCGCTGATCTGGATGCCGCTGTCCGAAGCAACGGCGATCTACTTCACCTCGCCGCTGATCATGGTGGCGCTGTCGCCCTGGCTGCTGGGGGAACGGGTCAGGCCGGCCCAGTGGACCGCCGTCGCGGCGGGCTTTGCCGGCATGCTGCTGATCGTGCGGCCGGGATCGGACCTGCCCGGCCTGGGCACCGCGCTGATGGCCGTGTCGGCCGTCAGCTACGCCATTTTCCAGGTGCTGACCCGCAAGCTGTCCGGCAAGGTGGATGGCCCCGTGCAGTACGCCTACACGGCGTTCATCTGCCTGCTGGTCACCGCCGTGCCCGCGCCCTTCTTCCTGCCGGATCCCTGGCCGGGCCCGGCAGACATGGCGGTGATCGTGGCCCTGGGCGCCTGCAGCGGGCTGGCGCAGATTCTACTGATCGCGGCATTCCAGCGCGTATCGGCCGCGACGCTGGCGCCGCTGAACTACTTCCAGTTGCTGCTGGCCGTGGTCTTCAGCACCTTCTGGTTCCAGCGCCCGCCCGATGGATTGGCCTTGGCGGGCATGGCGCTGATCATGGCGTCCGGCGTCTTCCTGGCACTGCGGCGCACGCGCTGACGATGGCCTGGATCAGGTAGTTTCGCGCTGGACCAGGGTGAAACCCAGGTCCACGTGCCGCTGCCCGATCTCCTGTCCTGTCAGTTGGCGCATGAGCAATTGCGCGGCCTGCCGCCCGATCTCGTAGCGGGGCGTGGCAATGGTGGACAAGGGCGGCGTGGTCCATGCGGTACCCGCCAGATCGTGAAAGCCCACGATCGCGACCTGTCCCGGCACGCTCAGGCCCAGCCGTCCGCACTGAAACACGGCGCCCTGCGCCAGATCGTCGTTGCAGAAAAAGATCGCGTCGCAATCCGGATGCGTCGACAACATGGCCTCCAGCAAGGTGGCTCCCAGGCTGATCGACGACTTTTCGGGCGTCATGATTTCCAGCGACGGGTCGTAGCGCCCCGCATCGCGCAGCGCCTGGCGCCCGCCCTCGCAACGCCGCAGCGATCGCGGATCCAGTTGCGCACCGACGATGCCGATGCGCTGATAGCCGCGCTCGGCCAGGTGGCGGCAGGCCGCATAGCCCGAATCGAATTGCGAAAACCCCACGCTCATGCCGTCGCACCCCGGCAAGGTTTCAATCGTGTGCACGGTAGGCATGGCCTGCGCGCGCAGCAGGTCCCACACACCGGGATTGTGGTCGATGCCGGTCAGGATCAGGCCATCGGGCAGATGCTGCAGGTACTTGCGCAGCAACGCCTCTTCGGCGTCGGGCGAATAGCCGGTGACGCCGATCAGCAGGTGGTAGCCCTGCTCGTCCAGCACGTCCTTGATCCCCGTGATGATGTCGACGAACACCACATTGCTGAGCGATGGAATCAGCACCACGATGGTCTGCGACCGCGCCGACGCCAAAGCGCTGGCCGCATGGTTGGGCACGTAACCCAGTTCCTGGCAGACCTGGGCGATGCGCAGGCGCAACGCCTCGGCCACCTTGTCGGGCGTGCGCAAGGCGCGGGAAACCGTGATCGCGCTGACCCCGGCGCGACGGGCGACTTCTTGCATGGTCACCCGCCCGGCGCGGGTGCTGCGGGGCTTTCGGATGGACATCGACCTTTCTGACCCAGTTGGCGAGCACGTAGTCTGACGCAAAGCCCCGGGCTTGCCAAACTAAAAATGTTAGCGCTAACATCAGCACCGCGGTACCCATAAAAATTCCGGAAAAACGGAAACAGGAGACAAAAATGCATGGTTCCCCCAAGGGGCGGCCCGGCGGCACCCCGCTGGCCCGCGCGGCAGACTGGTGCGTCCGGCTGCAGACCTGGTTGATGGCCGCCTGTCTGGTCGTCATGATGGTGCTGCTGTTCGGCAACGTGGCCATGCGCTACCTGTTCAATTCCGGCATCAATGCGTCCGATGAGGTGTCGCGCCTGGCATTCGTCTGGATGATCTTCCTGGGCTCGGTGCTGGCCCTGCGCGACCACCAGCACATCGGCGTCACGATGCTGGTTGAACGCTTCGGCCCGGCCGCACGCCGGGTGGCGCACATTTTCTGCCAGGCACTGGTGCTGTGGGTGCTGTGGCTGATGGCCGAGGGCAGTTGGGTGCAGACCGTGATCGGGCTGGACACCCGCCTGCCGGTCACGGCGATGCCGCTGGCTGTCTTCAACGCGGCCGCGCTCTATGCCGCCGTGGCGATGGGCCTGTTGACCCTGGTCGATCTGATACGCGTGCTGGCCGGCGGTCCGCTGCCGGCGGAATCCAGCCCCGAAGACCCCTCGGTCTGACCCGGCCCCTCTTTGCGCCACAGCCCCGGACCCGCCCCATGATTCTGACCACCTTCCTGCTCGTGCTGCTGGGGCTGATCGCCCTGGGCATGCCTATCGCCTTCGCGCTGCTGCTCAGCGCGATCGCCATGATGTTCCAGCTTGATTTCTTCGACACCCAGATCCTGTCGCAGAACATGCTGTCCGGCGCCAACAGCTTCACGCTGATGGCGGTGCCCCTGTTCATGCTGGCCGGAGAACTGATGAACGCCGGCGGCATCTCGCGCCGGATCGTCAACCTGGCCAGCATGTTCGTCGGCCACATCAAAGGCGGCCTGGGCTATGTCGCGATTTTCGCCAGCGTGCTGCTGGCGGCCCTGTCCGGCTCGGCCGTGGCGGACGCGGCCGCGCTCGGTTCCCTGCTGATTCCCATGCTGCGCGAAAAGGGCTACGACGCCGGCCAGGCCTCGGGCCTGATCGCCGCCGGCGGCATCATCGCGCCGATCATTCCGCCGTCCATCTCGTTCATCATCTTCGGCGTCGCCACCAACATCTCCATCACCAAGCTGTTTTTCGCGGGCATCGCGCCCGGGCTGATGATGGGCCTGACGCTGGTGGCGGTGTGGACCTGGGTCGCGCGCAAGCATGGCTCGATCAAGCCCGCACCGCGCCAGCCGTGGCGCGTCCGCCTGCGGGCGCTGCGTGAGTCGGCCTGGGCGCTGATGCTGCCGGTCATCATCATCGGCGGCTTGCGGGGCGGTATTTTCACGCCGACCGAAGCCGCCGTGGTTGCTGCCGTCTACGCGCTGCTGGTCAGCCTGTTCGTCTACCGCGAGATCGCCATGCGCGATCTGCTGCCGTTGTTTGTCAATGCGGCGCGCACCACCGCCGTCGTCATGTTCCTGGTGGCGGCCGCCATGGTCTCGTCCTACATGATCACCCTGGCCGACATGCCGCAGGAGCTGATCGCCCTGCTCGAACCCGTGCTGGACCAGCCCAAGCTGCTGATGTTCGCTCTGCTGGCGCTGCTGACCCTGGTAGGCACCGTGATGGACCTGACGCCCACCATCCTGATCCTGGCACCGGTGCTCATGCCCGTGGTCACCAAGGCCGGCATCGATCCCGTCTACTTCGGCGTCATGTTCGTCATGGTGGGCTGCGTCGGGCTGCTCACGCCCCCTGTGGGCACCGTATTGAACGTGGTCTGCGGCGTTGCCCGCATCAACATGGAAACCATCTGCAGAGGCGTATGGCGCTATGTCGTGGCCTACACGCTGCTGCTGGTCGTTCTGGTGATCTTCCCCGAGCTGATCACCGTCCCCGCAAGCTGGATGCATTAGAAAAAACACTTCAAGGAGGAACACCATGAGCAAGACTTTCAAGACCCGCATTGTCATCCTGGCCGCCGCGCTGTCCTGCGCGTTCGCCGGCGTCGCGGCCGCTGCCGACGTCAAGCCCCGCCTGATCCGCTTTGGCTACGGCCTGAACGAGGAAAGCGTCCAGGGCCGAGCCGCCCGCTACCTGGCGCAGGAACTGGAAAAGATCAGCGATGGCAAGCTCAAGATGAAGACCTTCGGCTCGGCCAACCTGGGATCGGACGAACAGATGCAAAGCGCGCTGGCCGGCGGCGCGCAGGAAATGATGGTCGGCTCCACCGCGCCGCTAGCGGGCATGGTCAAGGAATTCGGCGTCTTCGACCTGCCGTTCCTGTTCAATAGCGAGAAAGAGGCCGACGCCGTGCTCGACGGCCAGTTGGGCCAGGATCTGCTGAAGAAGCTGGAGGCCAAGGGCCTGGTCGGCCTGGCGTACTGGGAGAACGGCTTTCGCAACATGACCAACTCCAAGCGTCCGATCGTGCGCGCCGAAGACATGCAGGGCATCAAACTGCGCGTCATGCAGAACCAGATCGCCCTGGGCGTGTTCAACACGCTCGGCGCCAACGCCGTGCCCATGCCGTTCTCGGAACTGTTCACCGCGCTCGAAACCCGCACCGTGGACGGCCAGGAAAATCCGATCACCACGATCCAGAGCAGCAAGTTCTACGAAGTGCAGCCCTACCTGACGATCACGCGCCACGTCTACACCCCCTGGGTGGTGCTGGCTTCCAAGAAATGGTGGGACAAGCTGTCGCCCGACGAACAGCGCCTGGTGCGCCAGGCCGCCGAAGCCTCGCGCGATTTCGAGCGCAAGGACAGCCGGGCCGACTCGCTCAAGGCGATGGGCACGCTGGAGCAGGCCGGCATGAAGATCAACACCGTCTCGCCCGAAGAAGTGGCGCGGATGCGCGAAAAGGTGCAGCCGGTGGTCGACAAGTACACCCAGGAGCTGGGCCCCGCGCTCATCCAGCAGTTGAACAGCGAAATCAGCAAGGCGCGCAACTAGGCGCCCCGATGGCCTGCGGCGCGGCCTTGCCCGCGCCGCAGGCGACCCGAAGCACATGAGGCATCCATGACCGACACCCCCCGCAAGCTGCGCAGCCAGAAATGGTTCGACGACCCCGCCCACGCCGACATGACGGCCATCTACGTCGAGCGCTACCTGAATTACGGCCTGACCCGGCAAGAACTGCAGTCGGGGCGGCCCATCATCGGCATCGCACAGACGGGCAGTGACCTGGCGCCCTGCAACCGCCATCACCTGGCGCTGGCCGAGCGCATCAAGGCCGGCATCCGCGACGCGGGCGGCATCCCCATGGAATTCCCGGTGCATCCGCTGGCCGAACAAGGCCGGCGCCCGACCGCGGCCCTGGACCGCAACCTGGCCTATCTGGGCCTGGTCGAGATCCTGCACGGCTATCCCCTGGACGGCGTGGTGCTGACCACCGGTTGCGACAAAACCACCCCCGCCTGCCTGATGGCCGCCGCCACCGTCGACATCCCCGCCATCGTGCTGTCTGGCGGGCCGATGCTGGACGGCTGGCACGACGGCCAGCGCGTCGGGTCCGGCACCGTCATCTGGCATGCCCGCAACCTCATGGCGGCGGGCAAGCTGGACTACGAGGGCTTCATGACGCTGGCCACGGCATCGTCACCCTCGATCGGGCACTGCAACACCATGGGCACCGCGCTGTCGATGAATTCGCTGGCCGAGGCGCTGGGCATGTCGCTGCCCACCTGCGCCAGCATCCCGGCGCCCTACCGCGAGCGCGGCCAGATGGCCTATGCCACCGGCCTGCGCATCTGCGACATGGTGCGCGAAGACCTGCGCCCGTCCCGCATCCTGACCCGCGAGGCCTTCGAGAACGCTATCGTCGTCGCCTCGGCGCTGGGCGCGTCCAGCAACTGTCCGCCCCACCTGATCGCCATGGCGCGCCATGCCGGCATCGACCTGAGCCTGGACGACTGGCAACGACTGGGTGAAGACGTGCCCCTGCTGGTGAACTGCGTACCGGCCGGCGAACACCTGGGCGAAGGCTTCCATCGCGCCGGCGGCGTGCCCGCCGTGCTGCACGAACTGCTTACCGCCGGGCGGCTGCACGCCCATTGCGCCACCGTGTCCGGCAAAACCATCGGCGACATCGCCGCCGCTGCCAAGACCCGGGATGCCGATGTCATCCGCAGTTGCGAAGCCCCCTTGAAACACCGCGCCGGCTTCATCGTGCTGTCCGGCAATTTCTTTGACAGCGCCGTCATCAAGATGTCGGTGGTGGGCGAAGCCTTCCGCCGCGCCTATCTGTCGGCCCCCGGCGACGAGAACGCCTTCGAGGCCCGCGCCATCGTGTTTGAAGGCCCCGAGGACTACCACGCGCGCATCGAGGACCCATCGCTGAACATCGACGAACACTGCATCCTGGTCATCCGCGGCGCGGGCACCGTAGGCTATCCCGGCAGCGCCGAAGTTGTGAACATGGCGCCCCCGTCCCACCTGATCAAGCGCGGCATCGACTCGCTGCCCTGCCTGGGAGACGGCCGCCAGAGCGGCACCTCGGCCAGCCCGTCCATCCTGAACATGTCGCCCGAGGCGGCCGTGGGCGGTGGCCTGGCGCTGCTGCGCACCGGCGACCGGATACGCGTCGACCTGAACCAGCGCAGCGTTATCGCCCTGGTCGACGACGCCGAAATGGAGCGGCGCCGGCAGGCTCCCGGCTACCAGCCGCCCGAGGCGCAGACCCCCTGGCAGGAACTGTACCGCCAACTGGTGGGCCAGCTGTCCACCGGAGGCTGCCTGGAGCCTGCCACGCTGTACCTGAAGGTGGTCGAAACCCGGGGCGATCCCCGGCACTCGCATTGAGCGGACGGGTTGCCGGTCAGGCCTTGAAGAACTGGTTGAAGGCCGCCCACTTGGCGAAAAGCTCGGGCCAGGCCTGCACCAGCGACCCGGGCTTGCCCATGCCCCAGCCATGCTTGCCGGCAGCGAAGATGTGCATCTCGGCCGGCACGCCCAGGCGCCGCAGGGCGCCGAACATCAGCAGGCTGTTGTCCACCGGTGCAACAGGGTCGTCCTGCGCCTGCGCCAGAAAAGTCGGCGGCATCTGCGCCGTGGCCAGATGGTCCACGGAGAACGCCGCGCTGGCGTCGGCCGTGGGATGCTCGCCAACGATCTCGCGGCGGGCATGGGTGTGATCGAACGGCGGCATGAAGGTCAGCACCGGGTAGATCAGCGCCGCGAAATCCGGGCGCGACGATAGTTTGTCGGTCTCGTCCAGCAGCGGGTAACGGGCCAGGCCCGGCGTGGCCGCCGTCATGCCCGCCAGATGCCCGCCCGCGGAAAACCCCATCACGCCGATATGCCCGGTGTCCAACCCGAATTCCGACGCCGATGCCCGGATCACCCGCATGGCGCGCTGTCCGTCCTGCAAAGGCGCCACGGCGGGCCAGTGCTCGCCGGGCAACCGGTACACCAGTTCGAATGCCGTCACTCCCCGGGATTGCAACCACAGGCAGGCCGGCGTGCTTTCCGTGCCACGTTCGATGTGGGCGTAGCCGCCGCCGGCGATCACCAGCATGGCGGTGCCGTTGGGCCGCTCGGGCCGGTACACCACCAGGCGCGGCCGCGACACCTGCGTGACCGAGCCCTTGGCACTGACCTTCTCGGCCTCTGTCGGACCGCCTCCTCCGGGAGGCCGGTTGCCTGGCCACAAGTCAATGGCCTGCTGCCCTGCCGGCGCAGCAATGGACGTGGCCATCGCCGGCTCATTCATCAATCCCAGCGCGGCGCTGGACAGACCGGCGAACAGGAGTTCTCGTCGTTTGATATGCATAGGTCTTCCTCGCGGACCAACGACTCCGGACGGACGACGCGTCCGCCGGACTGAGGCCTGTGGACACCAAAAGGCGCCTCGCACCCTTTATGAACAGCACGCCCTGGCCGCGCTGCAAGCAGTTTAAGCAGAGAACCGCGGTGCTGACCGCGAGTGACCACGACGCGTCCGTTTCGACGCGTTACGGGCTGGCGTGGTTTTCAATCCGGCGTCAGTTGCCTGCCGCGGGCCCGGACCCATCAGCGGACGTTTGCTCTGCACTATCCAGTGCTTGCGGACTGGGCCGGGTCAGCACATAGGCCGCGCTTGCAAGAAAGAACAGACCCACGCCCGCGGCCAGCCAGAACGACGGATGCGCGCCCCACCAGAACAGGCCATAGCCCACCACCATACCCAGCGACGCATACAGCTTGCCCTTGCGCGACACCGCGCCCTGCTCGCGCCACGCGCGCAGCGAGGGCCCATAGGTGGGACTGTCCAGCAGCCAGCGTTCCAGGCGCGGCGACGAACGCGAAAAGCACCCCACCGCCAGGATCAGGAAAATCGTCGTCGGCATCACCGGCAAAAAGGCGCCAATCACGCCCAGCGCCAGCATCACGCAACCCAGGATCAGCCAAAGTGCTCTCATCATGATGGGGTGCAGGATAACGCAGTTGCCAGGCGGCGCCGCGGATCGCCATGAGGCTCGCGCGGCCAGCCAGGTCTAAGCCGTCCGGAACATTTTCTCCCACTGCTGGTCAGACCGCCTCACACGGCGATTCCCCCCTTCCAGGAGACTCCATTGACCACCGAACCGCTCAAGGCCAAGCCCGGCCAGTCAGGCACCTCGATCGCCGTTCCCGCGGCCACCGAGGTCGAATCGACACCACTGGTCCACATGAAAAAAGCGCTGGCCCAACTGCAGGCGGGCCGCCAGACGCCGGAACGCGTTCACGCCGCCGGCCTGCTGGCCACCGCCATCGCCTGGATCAATATCCTGACGTGCAGCTAGGCGCTTGCCGCCCGCCGCTCAAGCCGGACGCCCGCCATTGCGCCGCTTGGAAGGGCCCGACTTCCGTTTCCTAGGGCCGCGCGGGTTCCGGCATTTTCTCGCTCAGCATGTCCAAAAAGCGCGCACCAGGTTGCCCGCCGGCTCTACGCGCCTTGGCCACCATGGTCCAGGCGTCCGCATACTGGCCGTTCCAGTAATACGCGGTGGCCCACGAGTTATACAGATAGGCTTTGTTCGGCTCCACCGCTTCGCCATTGCGGTATAGCGCGTCCGATCGCGCGATCATCGCGGCGCGTTCCGGCCCCGACAAGGTTTTATCTGCGGCCGCGCAACGCGCTGCGATACGGCCCGCGTCGGCATAAATGCCCTGAAATGACGGCGGCTTCAGGCTCAACGCCTTTTCCATCATCTTCATGGCATCGCAATACTTGCCCTGGTCGTGCAGCACCGCCGCGAAACCGGTATAGACCTCGGCGTTTTCCGGATTCATCAGCCACGCCTGGTTAAACCGCCGCGTGGCCATGCCCAGCTTGTCGGCCTGGTAAAAACGGAACCCCTGCTCGACCCAGGCTTGCGCCGCGCGGGCAGGCGAACCGAAACTGCTGGTCGCGTCGGCGATCAGCTTTTCGTCGGCCGCCTTGAGGGCGGGCTCGGACCGGTCCTGCCCGCCGTACATGGGCATCTCGTCCATGCGGGACGCAGGCGCGACGGGCGCCGTTGCCAGGCAACCGGCAAGCCACAGGCACGAGCTCAAGACGGCAACGCGAAGGGTCAGTCTATGCATGAATCATCCCAGGTGAAGCCCAAGACTATCATCGTTGTGGCATGCGCCCGGCCGGCGCACCGACATGTTCTAGTCATCTAGATGTCACCGCCAAGCGCTATCGTCTCGCGCAACCCACCACCGCCGAGGCCGCCCCATGCTCACCCTGCCCCACATTGAAAATCTGTTCGCCCACCACGGCGCCGCCTACTATGGCGGCGAGGCCATCAGCCAGACCGAACACGCGCTGCAATGCGCGCAACTGGCCGAGCAGGCCGGCGAATCCGAAGCCGTGATCGTCGCTGCCCTACTGCACGACGTCGGCCATCTCATGCTCGCTGAAAGTATCACCACCGACATGCGCCACCAGGAAGTCGCCGCCAACGCCCTGGCGCCGCTGTTCGACGAGGACGTCACCGCGCCCGTGCGCCTGCACGTCGCCGCCAAGCGCTACCTGGGCGCGATCGAACCCGCCTACCTGGACACGCTGTCCCCTGCGTCGGTGCAAAGCCTGGCGCTGCAAGGCGGCATCTTCACGCCCGGGCAGGCCGAGACTTTCGCCGCCCATCCGCATGCGCTGGCCGCGGTGCGACTGCGGCGGTATGACGATCTCGCCAAAGTGGTCGGGCTGGATACGCCGCCACTCGGGCACTATATGGAGATGGCGCGGCGGTGTTTGCGAGCGGCGTGAAACGAAGGGCCTGCTACAGCGGCGTCACGCTGCCGAAGCCAAAAATAGATTCCGGGTTCATCAACTTACTGGCAAACCCGGGCCGAGCGCCTGGAACAGTCCGCGCCGGCTCCCTCGAACAGTGGCGATCCGGAAGACTTCATGCACTAGGGCCTGTTCACACTAGAAGGCGCCTCGCATGAGTACCCAAATGAGTGACTATCAAGGCGCGAAGCGCAGTCGTGGCCGGCCCCCGGCGAGCATTGGCAACGCTGAGAGGCGCTCATTTGGGTACTCACCCTGCGGGCAGGCCGGTAATCGGGCGCCAGGCGTCGTTGCGCTCACCTTGCGTGGCACAGCCACGCGGCGGCGACCGCGCCTAGCCTGGCGCCCGATTACCGGCCTGTGCGAGGCGCCTTCTAGTGGGAACAGGCCCTAGGCATCGCCGACGACAAGCATGGCGTGGCCACCATCCTGCATACCCTGGCTCTGCTGCAGAAGATCGGCTTCAAGGACTACGGCACCATCACCGTGCTGATCAACGGCGACGAGGAAATCAGCTCGCCCGGCGCCCGCGACACCATCACCCGCCTGGGCGCCGACCAGGACGCCGTCTTCTCCTTCGAAGGCGGCGGCGCCGAACCTCGCCTGACCCTGGCCACCAGCGGCATCGGCGCGGCCTACCTCAACGTGCAAGGCAAGACCTCGCACGCCGGCGCCCGGCCCGAAGGCGGCATCAACGCCCTCTACGAACTGGCCCACCAGGTCCTGCAACTGAAAGACCTGTCCAAGCCCGAGGACGGCCTGAAACTGAACTGGACCGTCGCCCAGGCCGGCACCAACCGCAACGTCATCCCCGGCCAGGCCACCGCCCAGGCCGACGCCCGCGCCCTGAAGGTCTCCGACTTCGACGCCTTGTCCCGCACCTTGCAGGAGCGCGTGCAAAAGAAACTGCTGCCCGACTCCAAAGTCACCGTCAGGTTCGAAGTCCGCCGTCCGCCCCTGGAAGCCACCCCCGCCTCGCGCGCCCTCGCCGCCCACGGCGTCGCCATCTACAAAGAACTCGACCTATCCATGAAAGTCATCGACCGCGCCAGCGGCGGCGGCACCGACGCCGCCTTCGCCGCCCTCAAGGCCCGCGGCCCCGTCATCGAAGGCATGGGCTTAAGCGGCTTCGGTGCCCACTCCAACGACGCCGAATACATCCAGATCAATTCCATCGTCCCCCGCCTCTACCTGGCCGCCCGCATGATCATGGACATCTCGCAAGACAGGGCCCCGCTGAAGTAAATCCTCCGCACCCCCACTGGTGCTTGCTTGCCTCAATCTGCAAGCAAGCACCAGCCCGCCGCAAGACAAAAGCCGCACGCGTCACAGACACTGCGCTCCGCCATAATCAGCGGCCCATGCCCCAAACACCAGCGTATGTCCGGGATGGCCGCGCAGGGCGGCCATCCCGGACGGACGCCAGCCACCGCTCCCCCCCCAGAACTCCGCTCTCAACGAAGCCCAAGTAATCAACTCGCCCCAACC
Organism: Achromobacter sp. ASV32; assembly: GCF_016428805.1. Classification (GTDB taxonomy): domain Bacteria; phylum Pseudomonadota; class Gammaproteobacteria; order Burkholderiales; family Burkholderiaceae_B; genus Achromobacter. The sequence continues at coordinate 137,000 of NZ_JAELTJ010000001.1, read as the reverse complement.
GGCGGCGGTTAATCCGCCAACGCGAGCGGCGTCGGGGCGGTTGGGGCCGGGCCGGGGCGTGTAGCGGCGCGCGCGGCGGAATCCGAAGGAAGCCGAAGGCGACGAGGATGAGCACGCGCTGTCCGGCGCCCGTGCGCCGGACAAGCCGCGTAGCCCCGGCCCGGCCCCACCGCCCCGACGCCGCGCCAAAAGAACCCATCTCCCCCCAACACCCAAGAACCCAGCCTAAAAGAAGGAGTATCCTTGCAACCTACCTAAAAGACCCAACAAGCAACAAAAGAAATGACAGCAAAACTCCCCACCTGGCCCTATTCCCGTCATATCGCCCACCGCGGCGGCGGCCGCCTGGCGCCGGAGAACACCCTGGCCGCCATGCGCGTCGGCCATGACCACGGCTTCACCATCTTCGAATACGACGTCAAGCTCAGCAGCGACAACATCCTGGTCCTGATGCACGACGACGACGTCGACCGCACCTCCAACGGCCACGGCCCCGCCGCCGCCAAGACCTTCAGCGAACTCGCCCAGCTCGACTTCGGCAGCTGGCACTCCGCCGCCTACGCCGGCGAACCCCTGCCCACCTTCGCCGCCGTCGCCCGCTACACCGTCGCCAACGGCATCGCCAGCAACGTCGAGATCAAGCCCTGCCCCGGCCGCGAAGCCGAGACCGGCGCCGCCGTCGCCCTGGCCGCCCGCGAACTCTGGAAAAACGCCGCCGTGCCGCCGCTGCTCTCCTCGTTCGCCGAAGAAGCCCTGCAGGCCGCGCGGGACGCCGCGCCCGAACTGCCGCGCGCCCTGCTCGTCGAGAAAGTGCCGGCCGACTGGCTCGACCGCCTGGTCAAGTACGACTGCGTCGCCCTGAACATCAACCAGAAGGACGCCACGCCCGAGCTGATCGATGCCGTGCATGCCGCTGGCTACCGCATCGCCGCCTGGACCGTCAACGACCCGGCCCGCGCCAAGCTGCTGCTGGATTGGGGCATCGACGGCATCTTCACCGACGAACTGGCCGCCATCGCGCCGGCCGCTTCCGTTTAAGGCGCCCGCCCCGTGTTCAGCTACCGCCACGCCTTTCACGCCGGCAACCACGCCGACGTGCTCAAGCACGCCATCCTGGTCCACACCCTGGACTACTTCAATCGCAAAGACGCCCCCTACTGGGTCGTCGACACCCACGCCGGCGCCGGACTCTACAGCCTGGACAGCGACTGGGCCGCCAAGACGTCCGAGTTCGCCGATGGCATCGGCCGCCTCTGGGACCGCGATGACCTGCCGCCGCTCCTGGCCGACTACGTGGCCCGCATCCGCGCGTTCAACACCAACGGCCGCCTCAAGCGCTACCCCGGCTCGCCGTGGCTGACCCTGGACGCGCTGCGCCCGTCTGACCGGCTGCGCCTGTTCGAAATGCACCCCACCGAAATCGACGCGCTGGTGGTCAACCTGGAGCATCAGGGCCGCACCGCCCAGCGCCAGACCACCATCTACGGCGACGACGGCTTCGAAGGCGTCAAGGCCTTGTTGCCGCCGCCCACGCGCCGCGGCATGGTCCTGATCGACCCCTCGTACGAAGACAAGAACGACTACCGCCGCACGCTCGTCACCGTCAAGGAATGCATCAAGCGCTTCGCCACCGGCACCTTCGCCGTCTGGTATCCGCTGGTGCAGCGGCGCGAAGCCAGCGAAATGGCGCGCCACTTCGAGAACCTGAAGGTCAAGAGCTGGCTGCACGCCACCCTGACCGTCAAGAAGGCCACCATCGACGGCTACGGCCTGCACGGCAGCGGCATGTTCCTGGTCAACCCGCCCTGGACGCTGCACGACGCCCTGAAGCAGGCCATGCCCTACCTGGCCCGCGAACTGGGCCAGGACGACCGCGCCAGCTTCACGCTGCAATACCGCGAAAATCCGTTCCCCGTGCCAAAGAAGCAGTCGGACGACTGACGCCTGCCTGCCGGCGCCGGTCCAACGGCCGGTTCCGGTGAATGAAAAAGGGCTGCCTTGCGGGCAGCCCTTCCTGCTTTCAGCCGACGGCGATTATGCCGCGGCGTCTTCCGTTTCGACCTGGCGCAGCGCTTCCTGTGCGCGGACCAGCTTGGCCGCGGCGTCGCGCAGCGCCGTGCGCAGGCCTTCTTCGATCACCGGATGGTAGAACGGCATCTCCAGCATGCGCGCCACCGTCAGCTCCTGCTGCACGGCCCAGGCCAGCAGGTGGCCGATATGCTCGGCGCTCGGGCCCACCATTTCGGCGCCCAGGAAACGGCCCGTCGCGATATCCGCATACACGTGCAGCATGCCGCGGTTCTTCAGCATGACACGTGAACGGCCCTGGTCGCTGAAGTCCACCTCCCCCGTCACGAACGTGCCCGGCGTCAGGCGGCCATGGCCCTGGCCCGCCAGCGCGATCTGGGGATCCGAAAACACCACCGCCAGCGGCGCGCGCCGCAAGCCTTGGCGCACCTCGGGATAGCGGGCCGCGTTCTCACCCGCGATGCGGCCTTCGTCGGCAGCCTCGTGCAGCAGCGGCGCATCGGCATTGGCATCGCCCGCGATGAAAATGGCCGAATCGCCCGCCTGCATCGTTTCACGGTCAAACAGTGGCACGCCCTGTGCGTTCAATTGCAGCGAGGTGTTCTCCAGCCCCAGGCCGTCCACATTCGGGCGGCGGCCGGTGGCCACCAGCGCGTAATCGAAACGCTCGGTGCGCTCGCTGTTGTCCAGCGCCACGTAGCGCACTTCCACCTCGTCGCCCACGCGCTGGGTTTCCAGCACCCGCGCATCCGGATCCAGATAGAACTCGCGCTGGAAGATCTTGCGGGCGCTCTGGCGCACCTGCGGATCGCTGATGCCGCCCAGGCTGCCGCTGACGCCGAACACGCGCACGTCCACGCCCAGCCGCGCCAGCGCCTGGCCCAGCTCCAGGCCGATCACGCCCGGACCGAACACGGCTATGCGACGCGGCAGGTCATCCCAGGCGAACACGTCATCGTTCAGCACCAGGCGGTCACCCAGCCCACGGAACGGCGGCGGTACCGCCGGACGGGAACCCGTCGCGATCACCACGCGGGACGCGTGGATCTCGGTATGCTCATCCACCCGCAGCACCGTGTCGGACATGAAGCGGGCATAGCCGCGGATCTTGTCCTCGGCCGGAATGTTTTCCACCCCTTCCAGCACAAAGCCCACGAAACGGTCGCGTTCGCGCTTGACGCGATCCATCACTTCCACGCCGTCCACGGTGATCTCGCCCTGCACGTGCACGCCGAAGGGCTCGGTATGCGCGGCGTTGTGGGCCGCTTCCGCGGCGGCGATCAGCAGCTTGGACGGCATGCAGCCGACACGGGCGCAGGTGGTGCCGTAGGGGCCGCCCTCGATCAGCAGCGCGCGCTTGCCCGCGGCCTTCGCGGCGCGATAGGCGGCCAGGCCGGCGGTGCCGGCGCCCAGAACGGCGATATCGGTGTGCAGAGTCTTCATCAATCAGGTCCCCCGGTTGTCACGTGGAGCAAAGGTTCAAAGGCGGATTCCGCCTTGTTGCGCACCCTCGGGACGAACGCCGTCCCGCCGCCTCGCAAAGAGGCCGCCAGAAGATGCGGAATAAGGGAAACCAGCGCGCCGGACCGCAAAGGCGGCCCGGCGGCGGGAAGCGGCGCCAGACCGCTTCCCTGCCAGCTATCAGGCGAAGTGCGCCTTCAGATCTTCCAGGCCGCCGATCAACGCACCGTTGATGAACACCTGGGGAGCCGTACCCTTGCCGGACACGGCGCCGATCACACGGCCGCGGACCTTGTTTTCCAGCGGGATTTCGATCGGGGCATAGCCCTTGCTATCGAGCAGCGCCTTGGCTTCCACGCAGAACGGGCAGCCCGGCTTGGAGAACACGACCACCTGGTCGGGCTTCTTGGCCGACGGAGCGAAGTAGGCCAGCATGGTGTCGGCGTCCGACACTTCAAACGGGTCGCCTTCCTTTTCGGGCTCGATGAACATCTTCTGGACCACGCCGTCCTTGACCAGCATGGAATAGCGCCAGCTACGCTTGCCGAAGCCCAGGTCGCGCTTGTCGACCAGCATGCCCATGCCTTCGGTGAATTCACCGTTGCCGTCGGGCAGCAGCGTGATGTTGGCCGATTCCTGGTCCTTGGCCCATTCGTTCATGACGAAGGTGTCGTTCACGGACACGCAGACGATGCTGTCGACGCCGGCTTCGAAGAAGGCCGGAGCCAGTTCGTTGTAACGCGGCAAGTGGGTGGACGAGCAGGTCGGCGTGAACGCGCCGGGAAGCGAAAAGACCACGACCGTCTTGTTCTTGAACAGGTCGTCGGACGTGAGCTTTTTCCAGGTGTTGCCCTCGCGGACGGGGAACGTTACGTTGGGAACACGTTGGCCTTCACGGTTTTGCAGCATGCAATCTCTCCTTGGGTAGCGGGGTTTGTTTAACCACCATGGAAAGAATGATAAACAGCAGCTATTAATTATTCAAATTTAATAAATTTACTTGATTGATAGTTTTTGGCAATTACAAAATAACTGCCGCCAGATGTTTTCTATCATACGCCTGGCGGCCATGTGGGCTCAGACCCGCTGCGGCTCGTAGCCGGCGTCGCGAATGGCGGCCTCGACCTTGTCGGCCTGGTCCGTGCCACTGATGGTGACGCGGTGGGTCGGCAGGTCCACGGCCACGGTCGCGCCCGGCGCCGCCGCATTCACCGCGCCGGTGATGGTCTTGACGCAATGGCCGCAGGTCATGTCAGGAACTTGGAATTCGATGCTCATGTTGTTCTCCGTTGAAATCGGGGTGCCGCAACGCTTGTCGGTTGCCAGCTTGACCCCAGCTTAAACCTTCCCATGATAGGAAGGTCAAGCGTAGAATAAACCTTGACCTTCCTATCATGGGAAGGATGAAACTGGCGCTTCCTTCCCGAAACGAGACTGCCATGAGCGTTGCCACCCCTGCCCCCGCCATCGAGTTGGAACTTGCCATCGGCGGCATGACCTGCGCGTCATGCGTCAAGCGCGTGGAAAAGGCCCTGACCCGCGTGCCGGGCGTGACTCAGGCCCAGGTCAACCTGGCTACCGAACGCGCCCTGGTTGCCTATGACCCGCAAGCCGCCCAACCGGACGCGCTGGTCGAAGCCGTGGTCAAGATGGGCTACGAGGCCCGCCCCATCGTGGCCCAGGACGACCACGCCGAACGCCAGTCCGAAGCCCGCGACGCCGAAGCGCGGCGCCTGCAGCATGCCTTCATCGCCGCGCTGGTGCTGACGCTGCCCGTCTTCGCGCTGGAAATGGGCTCGCACCTGATTCCCGCCATGCACCACTGGGTGCTGGGCACCCTCGGCCAGCAGAACAGCTGGCTGCTGCAATTCGTGCTGACCACGGCCGTGCTGGCCTGGCCGGGCCGCCATTTCTTCAGCAAGGGCCTGGTCGCCTTGTGGCGCCGCGCGCCGGAGATGAACTCGCTGGTGGCACTGGGCGCCGGCGCTGCCTGGGGTTATTCGGTGGTGGCGACCTTTGCGCCGCAGTGGCTGCCCGAGGCCGCGCGCAATGTGTATTTCGAGGCCGCCGCCGTCATCGTGACGCTGATCCTGCTTGGCCGCACGCTGGAAGCCCGTGCCAAGGGCAAGACCGGCGCGGCCATCAAGCGGCTGATCGGCTTGCAGCCGCGCACCGCCCGCGTCATGCGCGACGGCCAGCCGCAGGACGTCGAGATCGAGCACGTCCGCACGGGCGATGTCGTGCTGGTGCGCCCCGGCGAAAAGATCCCGCTGGACGGCGAGATCATCGAAGGCAGTTCGTATGTCGACGAATCGATGCTGACGGGCGAACCGGTGCCGGTCGAAAAGCAGCCCGGCATGCAAGCCACGGGCGGCACGCTGAACACGTCGGGCAGCTTCACGCTGCGCGTCACCCACACCGGCGCGGACACCATGCTGGCCCGCATCATCCGCATGGTCGAAGCCGCCCAGGGCGCGCGCCTGCCGATCCAGGCGCTGGTGGACCAGGTCACCGCCTGGTTCGTGCCGGCCGTGATGGCCGCGGCGCTGCTGACCTTCCTGGCCTGGTTCTTCCTCGGCCCGACACCGGCGCTGTCGCATGCGCTGGTCAACGCCGTGGCCGTGCTGATCATCGCCTGCCCTTGCGCGATGGGCCTGGCCACGCCCACGTCCATCATGGTGGGCACGGGCCGGGCCGCCGAAATGGGCGTGCTGTTCCGCCAGGGCGATGCGCTGCAGACGCTGCGCGACGTCAATGTCGTCGCGTTCGACAAGACCGGCACGCTGACCCTGGGCAAGCCCACCTTGACCGAGCTTGAACCGGCCGCAGGCTTCAGCGGCGAAGACGTGCTGCAATGGGTCGCGTCGGTGCAGGCCCGCTCCGAACACCCCATCGCACTGGCCATCGTCGACGCCGCCGCCGAGCGCAAGCTGGCGCTGTTGCCAGCCGAAGGCTTCGCGGCCATCACCGGCGCGGGCGTCGAGGCCTCGGTGGCCGGCAAGCGCGTGCTGGCAGGCGCCGACCGGCTGATGCGCGAGCGCGGCGTGGACGTCAGCGCCTTTGGCCAACGCGCCGAAAGCTGGGGCAACGAAGGCAAGACGCCCATCTATGTCGCCATCGACGGCCAGGCCGCCGCCATGATCGCCGTGACCGACCCCATCAAGCCGTCGGCCGTGGATGCCATCGCCGCGCTGCACGCGCAAGGCCTGAAAACCGCCATGATCACCGGCGACAACCGCCATACGGCCCAGGCCGTGGCGCGTCAGCTGGGCATCGATGAAGTGCGCGCCGAAGTCTTGCCCGACGGCAAGGTCGAGGCGATCAGCGCGCTGCGCGCCGGTGGCCGCAAGGTGGCCTTCGTGGGCGACGGCATCAACGACGCCCCCGCCCTGGCCGCGGCTGATACCGGCATCGCCATCGGCACGGGCACCGACGTCGCCATCGAAGCCGCCTCGGTGGTGCTGATGGCCGATGACCTGCACGGCGTGCCCAACGCGATCGCGCTCAGCCGCGCCACGCTGGCCAACATCCGCCAGAACCTGTTCTGGGCCTTTGCCTACAACGCGGCGCTGATCCCGCTGGCGGCCGGGGCGCTGTACCCCGCGTTCGGGCTGTCGCTATCGCCCATTTTTGCGGCCGGCGCCATGGCGCTGTCCAGCGTGTTCGTCCTGGGCAACGCGCTGCGCCTGAAGACCTTCCGGCCGCGCGCGGCGCATTGAGCCCGCGCGCCCACCCATCCCGGAGACCCTGATATGAACATTGGACAAGCCGCGCAAGCCTCGGGCATCTCGGCCAAGATGATCCGCTACTACGAGAGCATCGGCCTGATCGGCCCGGCGCTGCGCAAGGACTCGGGCTACCGCGTCTACAGCGAGAACGACCTGCACACGCTGCGCTTCGTGCGCCGCGCGCGCGACCTGGGGTTCTCGGTAGAGCAGATGAACGGGCTGCTGGCGCTATGGAAAGACCGCAGCCGCGCCAGCGCCGACGTCAAGCGCATCGCGCTGGAACACGTCGAGGAACTGGAGCGCAAGGCCTGCGCCCTGCGCGACATGGCCGCCACGCTCAAGCACCTGGCCCAGCATTGCCATGGCGACGACCGGCCCGACTGTCCGATCCTGGAAAACCTGGGCGGCCCGCCACAGGGCCCGGCTACGGAGACGCAAGCCGGGCACAGGCCCTGATAGTAAGACCGCAGGAGACGGACGAAGCGGCCCCGCAGACGCGCGCCGAGGCCGCACGTTTACGTCAGTCCGGATCTTGTTCTGCCGCCCCGGCATGGGCCGCCCCGGCAGGGGCCGCCCCACCCTCTGCCGCAACGCGTGCATGGTAGGCGTCGGTGGCCGCCTGCTTGGCCGCCTTCTTCTCGGCCGCGGCGGCGGCCTTCGCCGCTTCCGCCGCCATGGTCTCGGCGGCTTGCTGGATGGCGCGCAGACGGGCATTTTCCTGCACCTGCAACACCCCGGCGGCATCCAGCGACTCGAACACGGCGATGGATTCGACGTGCCCGGTGTGCGGGAACATGTTGATGACGCCGGCGCTCTTGAGCAGGTAACCGCCCTCGTGCACCAGGATCGAGGCGTCGCGCGCCAGCGTGGCCGGGTTACAGGACACGTAGACGATGCGGCGCGGACGCTCGGCGGGCGTCAACTGCGCCAGCGCCTGCGACACGGCATGGGCGCCTTCGCGCGGCGGATCGATCAGCATGCGGTCGAAAAAGCCCAGGCTGCGCAGCCAGTGCGCGTCGACCTCGAACAGGTTCAGCGTCGAGAAACGGGTGCGTTCACCCAGTCCGTGGCGGGCCGCCGCCTCGAACGCGCGGTCCGTCAGCGCCTTGCTGCCTTCCACGCCCACGGCCTCGCGGGCCTGAGTGGCCAGCGGCAGCGTGAAATTGCCCAGGCCGCAGAACAGGTCGGCCACGCGGTCGGTCGGCTGCACTTCCAGCAGCTTGAGCGCGCGCGACACCATCGCGCGGTTGATGGCATGGTTGACCTGCGTGAAATCGGTGGGCCGGTACGGCATGCGCAGGCCGAATTCGGGCATCGTATAGGTCAGCGCGTCGCGGTGCTCAGGCACCAGCGGATGCACCGTCTCGGGTCCCTTGGGCTGCAGCCACCACTGCACGTCGTGCTTGTCGGCAAAGGCCCGCAGCACGGCGATATCGTTGTCGGTCAGCGGCACCAGATGGCGCAGCACCAGCGCGGTGACGCCATCGCCCAGCGAGACTTCGATCTGCGGCAGGCGGTCGGGCGCGGACATCGACGCGATCATGGCGCGCAGCGGCATCAGCAGGTCGCTGACGTGGCGCGGCAGCACATGGCATTCGCGCATGTCGGCCACGTAGCTGCTCTTGCGTTCGTGAAAGCCCACCAGCACGCCGCCCTTTTTGGGCACCACGCGCACCGACAGGCGCGCGCGATAGCGATAGCCCCAGGTCGGGCCTTGCAGCGGCGGCAGAATGCGCGACGGGCGCAGCTTGCCGACGTGCCAGAAGGTGTCTTCGAGCGAGCGCTGCTTGATCGCCACCTGGGTGCTGGGTTCCAGGTGCTGCATGGCACAGCCGCCACAGACGCCGAAGTGGGGGCAACGCGGCACGACCCGCTGCGACGAAGGCCGCAGCACCTGGTCGACGCGCGCGATTTCATAGGACGGCTTGCGGCGCACGGTGACGGTCGTGACCCGCTCGCCCGGCAAGGCGCCTTCCACGAATATGACCTTGCCATCGCGGCGGGCAATACCCCGGGCTTCCAGATCCAGGGATTCGATACTCAAAACGTCAGACATCTCACGCAGTCCAGATTTACACGCAACCCGGCATTGTAAAAGGATTCAAAAAAAGGGGGGACTTGCCGGAGACAGCCCAGCAGGCAGTCTCCATCAAGCCCCCCAAAACCGACGCCGGTCAGGGCGCCGCCACGGATAGCGTAGAAATCAGAACGAGCGCGACACCGAGAACACCGCCCCCAGGCGGCCTGACGGATGGCCGTACTTGGTGGGCAGCCAGTTGTCCTTGCTGGCGCCGACCGCGGCCAGGCCCAGCACCCAGCCCTTCAGGTCCTTGGTCACGCCCAGCTTGTAATCGACATAGCCGCTGATGGAGTCGCCGTCCATGTTCACCTGGTTCTTCAGCTTCTGATAGCCGACATGGCCCACCAGGCCCCAGCCGTCGCCCAGGTCGAAATTGGCGGTGCCGTCCAGGTACCAGGTGCCCTTGCTGTCGGGCGTGCTGAAAAAGTCGCTCGGCGTATACGAGTACTTGAGGGTGTAGTTGCCGTAGGTGCCGGCCAGATACAGGTCGGTGTTGTTGTAGTTGCCGCCCTTGGGCGAGCTGGAGCCCGGATAGTAGTAATGCAGCACGCCGGCATCCAGCGTGAACCCGCCGCCCACGTCGCCCTTCCAGCCGCCGTAAAAGTCCATTTCCAGGTTGCCGTCGGTGAAGACGAAGTTGGAGACGTTCGAGTTCCAGTTGCCCAGGTAGAAGCCGGAGCTGTGGGTCAGGTCGATACCCAATTGCGCGGCGGGCCGGAAGTCGGTTTGCGAGTAGCCGCGGAAACGGTAGTCACTGGCGATCGTGGCATTGCCGCTAAGGGAAAAACCGCCGCCCAGGTCAGTGGGTTCGGCCTGCGTCGTCGCAGCGAAACAAGCGGCAAGCACAGCGGGCAAGGCTAGCAACGTCTTCTTCATGGTGCGGTGTCCTGATCGGATTTAACGAGGAGGAGGACGGCCGGAGGCGCATCCGTCGGACCGGTCTTGCAACGGCGAGTAACCGGCTCCCTTTCCTTCAAGCAAGGTCCGTGCCAGGTTTCAATTGCGTGTCGAAGGGCTGGCGGCCCGCTGAACGCGCACCCCGGCCGCACCATGGCGGTGCGCGGCGCCATGGACGCAGGCGGCGGCGCATCAAAATGGGGATTGCGCACCAGTACGGGTCAGCCACGCCCTAGCGCGCAAACGAAAAACCCCAGCCTGCGCAAGCAGACTGGGGTTCGAGCCACCGTGCGGAATCCGCGCGGGGTTGGAGGGGCGTGGCTGACCGCGCTCAGTTGGCGGCGGGCGGCGCCGGCGGGGGCACGGCCCCGGGGGCAGCGGGTGCGCCTGGACCCTTGCCGTGACGGCCTTCCATCTTGGCATGACGCTCCTGCATCTTCGCCTGGCGTTCCTTGACCAACTGGGTCACCTGGGCGCGCTGGGCGTCGTTCAGGCTATCCCATACGGCCAGCCATTGATCACGCACCTGCTTGGCCTGCGAACTGAACTGGTCGCGGGATTTTTCGGATTGATCGACCAGCGCATGCGGGTCCAGCTTGCCGGCGTCCAGTTGCGCCTTGAGCAGATCGTGGCGTTGACCGCCCGACGCGCGCATGGCGTCGCGCAGGCCACGCTGGCCTTCTTGCGCGGTCTTGACCAGGGCTTGTTGCTTGTCGTCCAGCTTGAGCTGATCGACCTGCGCCTTGGACACGGGGCCCAGGCCAGGGATCCACAGGCCATCGCGCATGCCTTTGTGGAAACCGCCGCCATGCTGGCCGTCGTGCATCGCGGCGGGGCCGCCGTCGGCGGGGGGAGCCGCCATGACGGTGCCGGCCAGCAAACCGCCGGAAGCGGCGACCATGGCCAGGGCAGCCAAGTTGGAGCGGATAGCGAATCGGGACATGTAGGTCTCCTGAAAGTGAAGAAAGCGAGGCCATTGTGCGATTCGCCCGGTTTCATCCGGGTTTCGCCTGCGCAAGCTATGTTTCAGTCGATTGCGGGTGTCCAGACGTGCAAACGGAGCCCGAGGGCTCCGTGCTTTGCATCCTGACGCCACGCGTGATTCAGTTGGCGTCCCACGCGGCCAGGTATTCGCGCCAGTGGGGCGCATCGCTGGCCGACAGCGTGTCGCGCACCAGCGCGATTTCGGCATCGTAGGCGGTGCGGTCGAGCTCGCCGCGCAGAAAACGAAAGCGGCAATACACCAGCCAGGTGTTGACCACGTCGGTCTCGCAGTAGGCGCGGACCTCGTCGGCGCGACCCGTGCTCCAGGCTTCCCAGACCTTGCTGCCGTCCATGCCCAGCTTGCCGGGAAAGCCGCAAAGCTTGGCCAGTTCGTCCAGCGGCGCGTTGGCGCGGCCGTTGTACTTGGCCAGCACGTCCATCAGGTCCAGGTGGCGATTGTGATAGCGCGAGATGTAGTTGTTGAACTTGAAATCGCGGTCTTCTTCGCCCATGTCCCAGTAGCGCGGCGCGGGCACGCCCTGGATCAGGCTGCGGTAGTGCAGCACCGGCAGGTCAAAGCCCGAGCCGTTCCAGCTGACCAGCTTGGGCGTGTAGCGTTCGATGGTCTTGAAAAAGCCGGCCAGCAAGGCGGCTTCGGGATCGTCCGGCTGGCCCAGCGTCTTGACGCGAAAGCCCTGGTCGTCGCGGAACACGCAGCCCACCACCGCGACCTTGTGCAGGTGCAGCGGCAGGAAGTCATGGCCGACGGCTTCGCGGCGGGCTGTCAGCGCACGTTCGACCACTTCATGGTCGGGCACGTCGGCGCCCCAGCCATTGAGCTTGCGCAGGCCATCCGCATCCGGGATGGTCTCAAGGTCGAAAACCAGGGTGGGCGTCATTTGGCGGGCAGGTACTGCATCGGATCCACAGGCGTGCCCTGGCGGCGGATCTCGAAATGCAGGCGCGGCGACGTGGTGTCGCTTTGACCGATTTCGGCGATCTTGGCGCCGCGCTTGACGTCCTGGCCGGTCTTCACGAGCAGCGTGCGGTTGTGCGCATACGCTGTGATGAAACCGTTCTGGTGGTTCACGATGATCAGGTTGCCCAGGCCGCGCACGCCGTTGCCGCTGTACATGACCTTGCCGTCCGCCGCAGCGTTGACCGGGTCGCCCAGCGCGCCGGCGATGTCGATGCCTTTGCTGTTGTTGTTGAAGCCTTGCATGATCTGACCGCCGGCCGGCCATGCCCAGTTGATGACGCCGGCATCGGCCGCGCGCGTGGCCGGCTTGGTGTCAACCGGAGGCGGCGTGGTCGAGGGCGGCGGCAACGAGGCGACGGCCGTGCCCGACGTATCGGCCGGCTGGTCCAGCGGGCGCGGCTGCGGCTTGGCGCTGGCGATGGGCGCGGGTTGCGCCATGCCGCCCGAACCGCCGGACATCTTCAACACCTGCCCCACCGAAATCTGGTTGGGATCGCTGAGGTTGTTCCAGCGCTTGACGTTCTCGACATCCACGTTGTTGGCGCGGGCGATCTTATAGAGCGTGTCACCCGGCTTGACGACATAGCTGCCGCCGGGTTGCGCCGAAGCCGAAGGCTGTCCGCCGGTCATGTCGACCACCGGGGCGCGAGTGCCTTTTGATGCGCAGCCGGCCAGGATGGCCAGGCTGAGGACGCCGGCCACGAAAACCGGGCGGCGCAGGCGCGTCATGGACACGCCCATGGTCAGATCGGTCAGTTGCAACTGCCCGTTGAGCATACGTTTCTCCTGTTTGCTCAAGATTGTATTCCGGCCCGTAGCGGCACAAAGCGCACGGCCTCTAATTCAGTACGTTTCCAGCTGGCCGCGCCGGTGCGCTCGATGAGCACCAGGCGCTGATTCGAGCCCCCTTCGGGAGCGATCAGACGGCCACCCGGAGCGAGCTGCGACAGTAGCGCTTGCGGGATGGCCAGGCCGGCGGCAGCCACAACGATAGCATCGAACGGCGCCACGCCGGGCAGGCCCAGCATGCCATCGCCGTAGATCAGGCGGATGCGTGTGGTCAGCCGCAAGGCGCGCAGATGCTCGCGCGCCAGTTCGTACAACCCGCGGATGCGTTCGATCGAATGCACCTCTCGCACGAACTGCGCCAGCACCGCGGCCTGGTAGCCGCAACCGGCGCCGACTTCCAGCACGCGGGTGGGCGTGCGGTCTTCGCAGACGGCGGCGATCATGCGCGCCACCACCCAAGGTTGCGAAATGGTTTGCGAGTGGCCGATAGGCAGCGCCGCGTCTTCGTAGGCGCGGCTGGCCAGGGCCTCGTCGACGAACAGGTGGCGCGGCACGGCGGCCATCGCATTGAGCACGCGCTCGTCGGTCGCGCCCTGGTTGCGCAAGCGCTGCACCATGGCCTGGCGCAGGCGGTCGGAGTTCAGGCCCAGGTTGCCGCCGGCCGCCGGCGCGGGCGCCTTGGCCTGACTTTGCAAGGTGGCGGCCGAGACCCGGGTATTGCTGTTGGCCGGCGTGACGCCGGGGCTGAGCCGGCCCGAATCGTAGCGGACCGGGCTGGGCCGCCCGGGCACCGCCTGCGAGACGTCCGGCTGGCTTATGCGTCGGCGCATAGCGGCTCCGCCCAGGTCCGGATTTCGTCCAGCTGGCTGTGCTGGGTCAGGTCCAGCCGCAGCGGGGTGACCGACACCATGCCCTGCGCGACCGCATGGAAATCCGTGCCGGGCGCGGCGTCGGCCGCCTGCCCCACCGGCCCGATCCAGTAGACCGGATCGCCGTAAGGCGTGGTGGTGCGCACCACCGGCTGAGACGGATGACGCTTGCCCAGGCGCGTGACCTGAAAGCCATGCATGTCTTCGAAGCGGCGGCTGGGAATATTGACGTTGAGCAGCACCGGCGCGGCCAGCGGCTGGGCCAGGTGGCGCTCGACCACCAGGCGCGCGGCGCGGGCGGCCGATTCGATGTGTTCCCAGCCTTTTTCAGCCAGCGAAAAGGCGATGGACGGGATGCCGAACAGGTAGCCTTCGCTGGCGGCGGCCACGGTGCCTGAATAAAGCGTGTCGTCGCCCATGTTGGCGCCGTTATTGATGCCGGACACGACCAGGTCGGGGCGCGCGTCCATCAGGCCGGTCAGGGCGACGTGGACGCAATCGGACGGCGTGCCGTTGACGGCAATGAAGCCGTTGGACGCGGTGCGCACCGAGAGCGGGCGGTTCAGCGTCAGGGAATTGGACGCGCCGCTGTGGTTGGTTTCGGGCGCGACGACGGTCAGGTCGCCCAGGCCGTGCAGCGCCGCGACGAGCGCCTCCAGGCCGGGGGCCGAGTAACCATCATCGTTCGAAACCAGAATTCGCATTGTGCATCCGAAAGAAAGTAAAACACGGGTGAACCGGCTGGATTGTACCGTCCGCCGGGGTCTCCCGGATGGCCGCGCGCCAATCCGTCCCGGATTGCCCGCTCGATAACCCGTAGCCGGTCCGACTTGCCGCCGAGGTAGAATCCGCAGCCATCAAGATCCACAACAACACAACGACAACGGACCTCCTACCCCTATGGCGATCACCGAACCCTCCCTGGCGTTCACCGCGGCGCTCACCCTGCTGGCCTACCTGATCGGCTCCGTGCCGTTCGCCGTGGTGGTCAGCAAGCTCATGGGGCTGCAGGACCCCCGCAGCTACGGGTCGAAGAACCCCGGCGCCACCAATGTGCTGCGCACCGGCAACAAGACGGCCGCCGCGCTGACCTTGCTGGGCGATGCCGCCAAGGGATGGTTCGCGGTGTGGCTGGCCGAGCAACTGGCGCCCGGCATCGCCTCGTGGTCACTGGCGGCGGTGGTGGTGGCGGCCTTCCTGGGCCATCTGTACCCGATTTTCCTGGGCTTCAAGGGCGGCAAGGGCGTGGCCACCGCGCTGGGCGTGCTGGTGGCGATCCAGCCCTGGCTGGCGGTCGCCACGGCCGCCACCTGGCTCATCATCGCGGTGTTTTTCCGCTATTCGTCCCTGGCTTCGCTGGTGGCCGCCTTTTTTGCCCCGGTCTATTACGTGTTCGGCTCCGGCATGGCCTGGTATGCCCAGCCCGCCCTGGGCGTGGCGCTGGCGGTCATCGGCGTGATGCTGTTCTACCGCCATCGCGCCAACATCACGCGCCTGGTGCAGGGCACGGAAAGCCGCATCGGCGGCGGCAAGAAGCAGTAATTCCCGGCGGGCAGTCATTCCCGGCCGGCCGGCGGCCAGGCGCCGCCTGGCCAGGCGTCTGTCGCCGGGCGCCCCTCGCCCGGCCTGCGCCTCAAGCGATATCGGCCAGGTCCCAGCGCGGCCGGATGGTGAAGCCGTGCGCATCCGGATCCAGCGTCACCAGCCCCGCCTTGACCCGTTCGGCCGCCGCGAAGGCGATCATGGCGCCGTTGTCGGTGCACAACGCCAGCGGGGGAAAATAGGCCTGCGCCTTCAGGGGCTTGAGGGCCGCGGCCAGCTTGGCCCGCAGCAACTGATTGGCGCCTACGCCACCCGCGACCACCAGCCGGCGCAGGCCGGTCTGCTTGAGCGCGCGAATGGACTTGGCGGCCAGCACTTCCACGATCGCGGCCTGGGTGGCCGCCGCCAGGTCGGCGCGGGTCTGCGCGTCCAGGCCCCCGGCCTGCTGTTCGGCCGCCTTGACGCGGGTCAGCACGGCGGTTTTCAGGCCGCTGAAGCTGAAATCCAGATCGCCGCTATGCAACATGGGGCGCGGCAGGTCAAAACGCGCCGCGTCGCCGCTGTCGGCCAGCCGCGCCAGCGCGGGGCCGCCCGGGTAGCCCAGGCCCATCAGCTTGGCGGACTTGTCGAAAGCCTCGCCAGCGGCGTCGTCCAGGGTTTCGCCCAGCAATTCGTAGCGCCCCACCCCGTCGACCCGCATCAGCTGCGTATGGCCGCCGGACACCAGCAGCGCGACGAAGGGAAAGTCAGGCCGCGGGTCCGCCAGCATCGGCGACAGCAGGTGCCCTTCCAGGTGATGGATGGCAATGGCGGGCAGATGCCGCGACCAGGCGAATGACTGCGCCACGCTGGCGCCCACCAGCAGCGCGCCGGCAAGACCCGGCCCCGCGGTGTAGGCCACCGCGTCGATGTCGGACATCGCCAGGCCGGCCTCTTCGAGCACCTGGCGGGTCAGCGGCACCACGCGCCGGATGTGGTCGCGCGAGGCAAGCTCAGGCACCACGCCCCCGTATTCCTGGTGCATGGCGATCTGGGTGTGCAGGGCATGCGCGAGCAGGCCGCGTTCCGTACAGACGGCTGCGACGCCCGTTTCATCGCAGGAGCTTTCAAAGCCGAGAATAATCATGGCGGCAGAGTTTACAACTGATGCGAAAATACGCCCGTTTACAAAATCGTCGAGGGCCGCGATGCCCTCGCCCGACAACCTGAGCCTGCTAGCACCCTGGGGATAAGAATGCTGGAGAAGCTATTCAACCTGCGTGAACACGGCACGACCGCGAAAACCGAAATCGTGGCCGGCCTGACGACATTCCTGACGATGTCGTACATCATCTTCGTGAACCCGGACATCCTGTCGTCCACCGGCATGGACCGCAACGCCGTGTTCGTGGCCACCTGCCTGGCCGCCGCGCTGGGCTCGCTGGTGATGGCGCTGATCGCCAACTGGCCGATCGGCATGGCGCCCGGCATGGGCCTGAACGCCTTTTTCGCCTTCACCGTGGTCAAGACCATGGGCTACACCTGGGAGCAGGCGCTGGGCGCCGTGTTCATCTCGGGCGTGATCTTCCTGATCCTGACCATCTCGGGCATCCGGGTCTGGCTGGTCAAGGGCATTCCGCATTCGCTGCGCAGCGCCATCGCCGCGGGCATCGGCCTGTTCCTGGCCATTATCGCGCTGTCCAGCGCGGGCATCGTGGTTGCCCATCCCGCCACCAAGGTCACGCTGGGTGACCTGACCGCGCCGGGCCCGCTGTTTGCCATCCTGGGCTTTTTCATCATCGCCTCGCTGGACGCCCTGCGCGTACGCGGCGCGATCCTGATCGGCATCCTGGTGGTCACCGTGCTGTCCATGGCGCTGGGCCACAACGAGTTCAAGGGTGTCTTCGCCGCGCCGCCCAGTCTGTCGCCCACGCTGTTCAAGATGGACATCCTGGGCGCGCTGCACACCGGCTTCGTGCACGTCATCCTGGTGTTCGTGCTGGTCGAAGTGTTCGACGCCACCGGCACCCTGGTCGGCGTCGCCAAGCGCGCCGGCCTGATGCCCGAAGGCCGCCCCAACCGCCTGGGCCGCGCGCTGTTCGCCGACAGCACCGCCATCGTGGCCGGTTCGATGCTGGGCACCAGCAGCACCACCGCCTATGTCGAAAGCGCCTCGGGCGTGCAGGCCGGCGGCCGCACGGGCCTGACCGCCCTGGTCGTGGCGCTGCTGTTCCTGGCCGCGCTGTTCATCTCGCCGCTTGCCGGCGCTGTGCCTGCCTATGCCACCGCGCCCGCCCTGCTCTATGTGGCCGGCCTGATGATGCGCGAACTGATCGACATCGACTGGAACGACGTCTGCGAGGCCACCCCGGCCGCGCTAACCGCCCTGGTCATGCCGTTCACGTACTCCATCGCCAACGGCATTGCCTTCGGTTTCATCAGCTACGTGGTGCTCAAGACCGCCACCGGCCGCGTGCGCGACGTGCATCCGGCCACCTGGCTGGTGGCAATCCTGTTCGTGATCCGCTACGCGTTCTTCCCGGAATAAGCCGGTGCGGCGGGCGCCCGCCCGCTTGCGCCCCGCCGCCGCAGGCCGCCACCGGCCGCGGCGGTTTTTCTTTGGTCATGCCAGGTCACCATGCCTGCCAGAGCACGCCGGCCAGGTACATGCCCAGCCCGAACACGGCATGCGTGGCCACGCTGCGCAGGCAACTCTTCAGCGGCGTCGGCGTGCGCGATGCCGCAAACCCCGCCCCCATCGCCGGCTGCATCACGAACAGCGGCACCACCACGGTGGCGACACCGACGGCCAGCGCCGGCAGCAGGCGGGGCTCGTGTAGCCACGCCGTCCCCCACATTGCAACCAGCAAGGCGGCGAACGCGATGCCGACAGCGTAGTGAATCGCCCAGCCCAATGCCGCCTCGCCGCGTATCGGTGCCGAGCGCCCGATACCCGCGTGCGCGAACCGGCCCCGGGCCAGATGGCCGGCCCAGCGCCCCACCAGGGCATAGTCCAGTGTCGGCACACCCAGGCCCTTCAATATCCACGACCACCCGTCCATCACGACCGTCGCGCCGACCCCCACCCACACCACCCCTGCCGCCTCGTTCATGCCCAGTCCTTTGCGATTGATGAATACTGCGATGGCAGGCATGATAGAAGTTGAAGTCAACTTCAAGTCAACAGGGGTTTCATGGACATTTCCGAAGTGGCCCGGCGCACCGGCATGGCAGCGTCCACGCTGCGATACTACGAAAAGCAGGGCCTGATCGCGGCAACCAGTCCGGCCGGCCAGCGGCGCCGCTTCGCGCCGGACGTGCTGGATCAACTGGCGCTGATTGCGCTGGGCCAGGCCGGCGGCCTGTCGCTGGATGACATCCGCGCCATGCTGCGCGCCGATGGCGCGGTACAGGTCGACCGGCAGGTGCTGCTGGCCAAGGCCGACGACATCGACGCCACCATCAAGCGCCTGCGTGCCATGAGCCAGGGGCTGCGCCATGCCGCGCAATGCCCGGCCGCCAACCACGCGCAATGCCCGACCTTCCAGCGCTTGCTGAAGGCGGCCGCGGCGGGTCGGTTAAAGCGCGGCACCGCCGGGCTGGGCGAGCCGCGCCGCAACGCCGCGGGCCGCTGAGGCGTCAACGCCGCCTCACACCGCCCCGCCGCTGACACCGACCGCCTACGTCGCCGCGGTCCACACCGCCAGCTCGTAGCCGTCCGGATCGGTGAAATGGAACCGCCGCCCGCCGGGAAAACCGAACGCTGCGCGGCTGATGCGCCCACCCGCGGCCTGCACGCGTTGCTGCGCGTCGGCCAGGTCGTCGGCGTACAGAATCACCAGCGGACCACCCGGCCGCACCGGTTCGCCAGTGGTCAAGCCGCCGGTCAGCCGGCCGTCGGTGAATTCCGTGTACGTGGGACCGTAGTCGGTAAAGGTCCAGCCGAACGCAGCGCCGTAGAACGCCTTGCTGCGCGCGATATCGGCCACATTGAATTCGATGTTGTCGATCTGGTGATTCTTGCCTCTGGCGCCCATGGGGATCTCCTGCGAAATGGAAAATGAACCCGGATGATCGCTGAAACCGGACCGCGCGTCTTGAACAAAACGGCCAAGGCTGCGCAGGCGCCCGCCACAGGCGGGCGGCGGGGCGGCGGTCCGCCTTACGTCGCCGCTCTGCCCGGACGCCGGTTCGCTTGACCAGGCGCACAGGAAATGGGCGCGCAGCGGGGCAAGCGGCGCGGTTTCGTGATAGGCCCCGGTCATGCCGGCGATAGCGGGCAACGCATCGGGACGGAAGGCATCGGTGCGCGAACGGGCGCTCATGGGACGAGCGGGAGAATCGACATGACCACTATACCGGTACGGCTGGCCTGCCTTGCCCGCCCGTTGGCCAATGGCCGCCATTGACCAATGCTATCAACCCGGCGGCCCTCATGGTTGCTGGCGGACACGGTTGAATTCGCCGATACACTCCCCATGTATATAGGACTATGGAGTCAATCTTGCGCCGCTACCCGATGGTTTCTTCCTGTTCCGCCTTCTGCGCCGAGCGTCGCGCATGAGCACTCTGGCCCGCATTCCCTTTTCGGTGCTGGACCTGGCCCCGATCGTGCAAGGCCGAGATGCCGCCGACGCCTTCCGCAACAGCGTCGCGGTGGCCCAGCACGTCGAACGCCTCGGCTACAAGCGCTTCTGGCTGGCCGAACACCACAACATCAATGGCGTGGCCAGCAGCGCCACGGCCGTGCTGATCGGCCACATCGCCTCGCACACCACCACGCTGCGCGTGGGCTCGGGTGGCGTGATGCTGCCCAACCATGCGCCGCTGATCATCGCCGAACAATTCGGCACGCTCGAAACCCTGTACCCCGGCCGCATCGACCTGGGCCTGGGCCGCGCGCCCGGCAGCGACGGCGCCACGCAGCACGCGCTGCGCCGCGGTCCGCGCAGCGGTCTGGAGTTTCCGGCGCTGGTCGAGGAATTGCGGGGGTTTCTTGCGCCCTCGCGTCCCGGGCAGCCCGTGCGCGCCATTCCCGGGGAAGGCCTGGACATCCCGATCTGGCTGCTGGGCTCCAGCGATTTCAGCGCCCGTCTGGCGGCCGAGCTTGGCCTGCCCTTCTCGTTCGCGGGCCATTTCTCGCCAGAGGGCATGGCCGCGATGCGGCTGTACCGGCACCTGTTCAAGCCCTCGGAAACGCTGGCTCGCCCCTACGCCATGATCGGCGTGCCGGTGGTGGCCGCCGAGACCGATGAGGCCGCCCGCCGTCAAGCCACCACGCAACAACTCAAGTTCCTGTCGCTGGTGCGCGGCAACCGGCTGCAATTGCAGCCGCCCGTCGATAGCATGGACGGCCTGTGGAATGAATGGGAGCGCGAGGCGGTCAACCAGAGACTGGGCGCGGCCATCGTGGGCGGCCCCGAAACCGTCAAGCGCAGGCTGGAAGCCCTGGTCGCCGAAACCGAAGCCGATGAAGTCATGATCGTCTCCGACTTCTACGACATCGCCGATCGCCTGCGTTCATTCGAGATCGTCGCATCGCTGAAGTGACGCCAACCATTGCGACGCGGCACGTCCCCGCTCTACTATGGACTGCGGGCACCGGCGATCCCGCGTCGCCGCATCAGGTCCGGGGCAGGCCCCCCGGACCTCTGACATCGACTTTTTTGCGCCGCGCCAGCGGCAAGGACCCCAAAATGAGTATTGTTGAACTCACCAAAGACAGCTTCCAGGAAGCCATTACGCCCGACGGCACCCTGATCGTGGACTTCTGGGCGCCCTGGTGCGGCCCCTGCCGTGGGTTCGCTCCCGTGTTCGAGCAGGCCGCCACCGAGCATCCCGACGTCACGTTCGCCAAGGTGAACACCGACGTCGAGCAGGAACTGGCCGGCGCGCTGGGCATCCGCTCGATCCCGACGCTGATGGTCTTCCGCGAAAAAGTCCTGCTGTTCTCGCAGCCGGGCGCCTTGTCGGGCGGCCAGCTCAACGAGCTGCTCGCCAAGATCAAGGAAGTGGACATGGAAAAGGTCCACCAGGAAATCGCCGCGGCCCAGGATAGCCAGGACGCGTAAGTCACAAGGGCCCCACGGGGCCCTTGTTGCATTGCGCGGCGCGGCATTCAGCCCAGCCGCGTTCAGCCCAACGCCTCCCAGGCCGCGCGGCCGCGCGTGATGTTGGCGGCCGTGCGCTCCAGGTCGGCCACGGCCGCGCGCGGCACCGTGAAGCGCAACGTCACCCCGTCCTGGGTGAAGTCTTCCTGCTGGATCGATGCACCGGCCTGCGCCAGCCGCGACTTCAGGAGCGGCAGTTCCGCAAAGCCGCAATGGCACGCGATGGTGGCCAGGTCCACCACTTCGGTACGCGGCCCGTTGCGCAGGCAGTTGGCGGCGCAACCGCCATAGGCGCGCACCAGACCACCCGCCCCCAGCTTGACGCCGCCGAACCAACGCACCACCAGCACTGCCACGCGGTCCATGTCCTGCCCTTCGATGGCTTGCAGGATCGGCCTGCCCGCGGTGCCACCGGGCTCGCCATCATCATTGAAGCGGTATTCCTGTCCGATGCGGTAGGCCCAGCAGTTGTGGGTCGCCTCGGGATCGCTGTGGGCCGCGAAAAAGCGCAGGGCCTCGTCGACGCTGGCGACGGGTGCGGCGTGCGCGGCAAAGCGGCTTTTCTTGATGTCTTCCTGGTGGGAACAGACGGCGGTCAACGTGTACGTCATAGCCCGGCATTGTAAGTGCTGGCGCGGGCTGGCCTGGACCCGCTGGCCCGCGCCAAGCCGGTATCAGCCGTGGCAGTCGGCCACTTCCTGGTCCAGGTAGACGTCAAACGCCACATCGCGCGCCCACTTGGCGGGCAGCGCCTTCCAGGCCCCCGCGCGCGACCACTCACGCATGCGTTCGCCCAGCCAGGCGTGCGCCGCCGTGTCGGCGGCAGGCAGCAGCCATACGCGTTCGTGACGCGCGCCATCGGCGGCCAGCGTGGCCGAGAATTTCTTCCATTCGGGAAAGCGCATCAGCGGTTCCCACACCGCATCGTCGACCAGGCCGATATCGCAGCTGCCTTCGCGCACGGCCACCAGCGCATCGGACGGCACGCGATAGGTCCGCACCACGGCGCCCCAGCTCTGCGCCAGCGCCTGCGCGCCGACGGCCGCCTCGGCCATGCAGACGCTGCGCCCGCGCGCATCCGCCGGCTGGCGCATTGCGGTGTCGCTGCGGATGACGGCCTTGGGGCGCGCGGCATAGCCCGTGGGCAATGCGGCCACGCCCGCCGGCAACGACGTGGCCGGCACGCTGCGGTCGGCCAGCACCACATCGACCTCGCCGGCGGCCATGAGGCGCGCGGCATCGGCCGGCGCCACCTGGCGCAGGCTGAACGGCAAGCCCAGATCTTGCGCCAGCTTTTCCGCCATGGCGATGTCCAGCCCCTCAGGCGTGCGGATCTTGGCGCCGGCCACGGGCGCGGGCGCCAGGTAAGGCACGCCCACGACCAGTTCGCCGCGCTGGCGCGCCGAGGCCAAGCCATCGGCCGGCGCCGCGGCGGCCGTCACACTTGCCACCACGCCCGCCGCCAGCCAGGCCAGGGAAATGCGGCGTGTCATGGCCGGCCTCACACGTATTGGTAGCGCAGCAGGCGGTGCTTGAGGCGCTCAAGCACGAACTGGTCAATCACCGCGGCCAGCACGGCGATGACCAGGATATTGGTCATCACCCCGGTCATGTCGGCGATCTCGCCCGAGTACGCCAGGGAACGGCCCAGGCCCTTGCCGAAGCCGATCAGCATTTCCGCCGAGATCAGCGCGCGCCAGGCATTGCCAAACGCCAGTTGGGCGCCGGTGATCAGTTCCGGCATCACCGCCGGCAGATAGACGCGCTTGACCAGGCCCCACGGCGTTGCGCCCATGACGCGAGCGGCCGACACGTGCACGCGCTGCACGGACTCGGTGGCGTTCATCACGCTGAGCGCCGCCGGGAAAAAAGCCGACAGCGCCACCACCACGATGATCGGCGTATTGCCAAAGCCCATCACGATCAGGAACAGCGGCACCCAGGCAATCGACGGAATCGATTGCAGGATGACGATGGCGCTGCGCAGCACTTCGCGAAAGAAGAACAGCACGGCGGCCACCAGGCCAAAGCCGATGCCGGCGGCCAGCGCCAGGCCGTAGCCCGCGCCCAGCCGGCCCAGCGTGCCCATCAGGCTCTGGTGGAACGACGTTTTGCCCAGGTCTTCGACCAGCCGCTGCACCACCGCCGGCACGCCGGGCATGAGGAAATCGGGCAAGGCCAGGGCGGCCAGTTGCCATAGCGCCAGGATGAAGACAACGCCCAGCACGCCCGCCAGGTGCTTGCGGGCGCCAGTGACTCGGGTGGATGCGCTCAAAGCTTGCGAGCCTCTTGCCAGGACAGATCCACGATGCTGGACACGTCGTACGGCTTGCCGTCACGCGTCTTGAGCGAACCCTGGGCTTGCAGGATGTCGGCGATTTCCTGCATGCGGCGCGTGTCCTTGTCGGTCAGCTTGGGCGTGAACACCTGCGTGCTGATGGCTTCGGCAATGACGGTCTCGCGCGGCAGTTCGCCGCGATGCAGCGTCTTGAGGGTGGGCTCGGCGATGAAGTACGACGCGATCAGCCTGGAGGCCTGCGCGGGTTCTTTTTGCAGCAGCGTAATGGCCTGGTTCTGCGCGTCCAGCGCCTTCCAGACGTCGTCCTTGCGCTTGGCCAGCGTTTCGCCGGAGGTGATCACCACCATGCACGGGAATGGCCAGGCCTGGCCCACTTCGTAGATCTGCTTGACCGGCGCCACCAGTTGCGCGATGCGGTCATAGGGCTCGAACAGGAATGCCGCGTCGACCCGCTTGCCCACCAGCGACTGCACCGCCACGGCCGGGCTCACGCCCATCACGTTGACGTCGTCGGCGGCCAGGTTGCCCTGCTTGAGCACCACGCCCTTGAGCACCACGTCGGCGGTGCTGCCTTCGGCTTGCGAAGCCAGCGTCTTGCCCTTCAGGCCGGCGATGTCCTTGATGCCCGAATCATCGCGCACGATCAGCGAGTGGTAGCCCTGCTGCGCGCCGCCCACCACCTTCAGGTCCGCGCCCTTGGAGGCCCAGGCCACCGCATTGGTGAAGCCCAGCACGCCGATGTCCAGCTGGCCGCCCACGATGGCCTTGATCAGATCGGTGCCCGACTTGAACTCGATCAATTCAGAATCCAGGCCGGCCTGCTTGTAGTAGCCGCCCTCTTGCGCCACGATCGCCTGCGCGTCGTCCATCACGCGCAGATAGCCCACGCGGAATTTCTCGGCGGCCATGGCGGGGGCCGCGGCCAGGAGCGCCGCGGCCAGCGGCATTGAAAGCCATTGCTTGAATTTCATGGGAAAAGCTCCAGGGAATCAGAGATGGCCGGCGCCACCAGACGCCGTCCGCAAATCGGAAAATCGAATCGGGTCAGGCGGCCAGCGCCAGGTCGGTATGCGCCACCGATCCGTCGACCGCGATGCCGAGCAGCCGCAGGATCTCGCGCTTCTCGGCAGCCAGGTCGGACAGGTCGTGCGTCTTGGTGCGATGCGCCAGGTTGAACTCGCGCAGCACCCGAGCCGGACGCGGACTGAACACCACGATGCGGTCAGCCAGGAACAGCGCTTCATCCACATCGTGCGTCACCAGCAACACCGTGGGCTTCTCCTGGGCGATCAACTGGCGCAGCACATCCTGCAGCGACAGGCGCGTCAGCGCGTCGAGCGCGCCGAAGGGTTCGTCCATCAGCATGGTCTGGGGCTGCGCAATGAAGGCGCGCGCCAGTGCGGCGCGCTGGCGCATGCCGCCCGAAACCTGATGGGGGTAATAGTGTTCGAAGCCGGCCAGGCTGACGCGCGCCAGCCACTCGCGGGCCGCTTGCCGGGCGCGTTTCTTGGGGGTGTTCTGGAATTCCAGGGCCAGGGCCACGTTATCTTCCAGCGTCAGCCACGGGTACAGGGCATGCTCCTGAAACACCAGCGTGCGGCTGGGATGCGGGCCCGTCACGGGCTTGCCGTCGGCCAGCACCTGCCCTTGCGTCGGTTTTTCCAGGCCGGCGGCCAGGTGCAGCAAGGTGGACTTGCCGCAGCCCGACGGGCCCACCAGCGCGACCAGCTCGCCGGTCTTGAATTCGCTGGAAAAGCCATCCACGACCGGCAGGTCACCGAACTGCTTGTGGACGTGATCGAAGGTCAGGTTCATGGAACGAATCGTGGGCGCGCGTGGGGAACGGGCCTAATCTAACAATTCGTTATATGAACTCAAACGATCAATATTGAATTTCTTTAGTGCTTTTGGTTATATAAGACACGCCATTGCCGCTTACGCGGCCGCCTCGGCCCGTGAGGCATGGCGTTGCAGGCCATAGGCGATCACAAAGCCCAGCAACACCGCCACGGCCGCGGCCAGGAAGATCGCCGGATAGCCGAAGCCGCCCGAGATGTAGCCGGCTACCGGCCCGGTGGCGCCCAAGGCCAGGTCCAGAAAGGCCGAATAGGCACCCAGCGCCGCCCCGCGGCTGCCGGCCGGCACGCGTGCTACCGCCTCGACGCCGATGGCGGGAAACACCAAGGCGAAGCCGCAACCGGTGAGGGCCGCGCCCAGCAGCGCGGCCGTGGGATTCGGCGCCAGCCACAGCAACGCCAGGCCAGCCGCTTCGACCAGGAACGACACCTGGGCGACCCGGAAGCCGCCGAATCGCGTGATGGTGCCGGCGAACAGCAGGCGCACGCCGATGAACGCGCAGCCGAACGCGCTGAGCGCATGGGCCGCGCCTTCCCACGAGAAGCTGGCGTAGTACAAGGCGACGAAGGCGGCCAGCGTGCCAAAGCCCACCGAGCCCAGGCCCAGCGCCATGCCGTGCGGGAACACCCGCAGCACCACGCTCTTGAACGCCATGCGGTGGCCGCCCACGATGGCCACCGGCGCCCGCGCCACCGCCAGCCCCAGGCCGGCCAGGCCCAGCAGCAGCACGGCCCCGCCCAGGGCGCCCATGCTCCATTCGGTTTCCAGGTACACGCCCAGCGGCGCGCCCAGCGCCAGCCCGCCGTAGGTGCAGATGCCGTTCCAGGAGATGACCCGCGCCGTGTGCAGCGGACCGACCCGCGCGATCGCCCAGGTGGCCGACCCCGTACCCACCCAGCTTTCGCCGAACCCCAGCGCCAGACGGCTGACGATGATGGCGGTCAGACTGAGCCAGGCGCTGCGTTCAAAGGCATAGGCCAGCAGCAGGAACACGCCGCTGGCGGCGCAGGCCGCCATGCCGATCACCACGGTCTGCTTCGGGCCCACCGTGTCGGCCATGCGGCCCGCGTGCGAACGGCTGAGCAGCGTGGCCACGTACTGCACGCTGATCGCCAGCCCCGCCAGCACCGAGCCGTAACCCAGCTGGTTATGCACGTAGCCCGGCAGCACGGCCAGCGGCAGGCCGATGGCCAGATAGCAGATGAAGGTGAAAAAGGCGATCGCGACGATGCGCGCGGTCAATGCGACTGTCCCGATCGGCGCGCCGTCGGGCGTAGTGTGGGGTGTGGGAGACATGGCTACGGGATAGGAACCTGGCGCATTGGAAACACCAGGGTTTACCCGAATGATAGCCCAGCAGGATTGCGGCTGGCTGAACGAGAGTGAGCCTGCCGGGAGGAAAAGCCAGGAATGCGTCTGAAAAACGGGCCCCGTTACAGGGCCCGCCATCCGGCAACCGGCAATCAGGCCTCGATGCCGCGCGAGGACAGGTAGTCTTCGTAGCCGCCGCGGTAGTCGACGATCTCGCCCGAGGGCAGGATTTCGATCACGCGAGTGGCCAGGCCCGAGACGAATTCGCGGTCGTGCGACACGAAGACCAGGGTGCCTTCGTATTTTTCCAGCGCGAACTGCAGCGACTCGATCGATTCCATGTCCAGGTGGTTGGTCGGTTCGTCGAGCAGCATGACGTTGTGCCGGCCCAGCATCAGGCGGCCGAAGGTCATGCGGTTCTTTTCGCCGCCGGACAGCACCTTGGGCGCCTTGGGCAGGTCGTCGGCCGAGAACAGCAGGCGGCCCAGCACCGAGCGGATCGACTGGTCGTCGTCGCCCGGCTGGCGATGGTCGCCCATCCAGTCCAGCAGATTGATGTCGGTTTGCAGGAACTGGTCGGAGACGTCCTGGGCCATGTAGCCCAGGTCGGCGTTATCGGACCACTTCACGCTGCCCGAATCCGGCGCCAGTTCGGTGGCCAGCAGGCGCAGCAAGGTGGTCTTGCCCACGCCGTTGGCGCCGATGATGGCGATCTTTTCGCCGGCATCGACCATGGCCGAGAAGTTGCGGATCACCGGCGCGTCGTAGGCCTTGGTCAGGTTTTCGACGGTGACGGCCAGGCGGTGCATGACCTTGTTCTGCTCGAAGCGGATGTACGGGTTCTGGCGCGACGACGGCTTGACCACGACCTGTTCGGCCTTGATGCGGTCGATCTGCTTCAGGCGCGAGGTGGCCTGGCGCGACTTGGACTTGTTGGCGGCGAAGCGGCGCACGAAGTCCTGCAGTTCGGCCACGCGTTCCTTGGCCTTGGCATTGTTGGACACCAGGCGCTCGCGGGCCTGGGTCGAGGCCAGCATGTAGTCGTCGTAGTTGCCCGGATAGATGCGGATTTCACCGTAGTCCAGGTCAGCCATGTGGGTGCAGACCTGGTTCAGGAAGTGACGATCGTGGCTGATGATGATCATCGTGCTCTGGTAGCTGTTGAGCACGTTTTCCAGCCAGCGGATCGTGTTGATATCCAGGTTGTTGGTCGGTTCGTCCAGCAGCAGCACGTCCGGATTCGAGAACAGCGCCTGCGCCAGCAGCACCCGCAGCTTCCAGCCCGGCGCCACTTCGCGCATCGGCAGATTGTGCTGATCGACGGCGATTTCCAGGCCCAGCAGCAGTTCGCCGGCGCGGGCTTCGGCGGTGTAGCCGTCGTATTCGGCGAACTTGGCCTCGAGGTCGGCGGCGCGCATGTAGTCGTCTTCCGAGGCCTCCGGATTTGCGTAGATGGCGTCACGCTCGGACATCGCGGCCCACATCTCGGTGTGGCCCATCATGACCACGTCCAGCACGCGCAGGTCTTCGAAGGCGAACTGGTCCTGGCGCAGCTTGCCCAGGCGCACGCCGGGTTCGAGCGAGACGTTGCCGGCCGAGGACTCCAGGTCGCCGCCAATGATCTTCATGAACGTCGACTTGCCGGACCCGTTGGCCCCGATCAACCCGTAGCGGTTGCCTTCCCCGAACTTGACGCTGACGTTCTCGAAAAGGGGCTTGGGACCGAACTGGATGGTGAGATTGGCGGTGGATATCACGGTGTTTTTGGCTGCGGATGGGAATGAGTTGCGCCCGGACGGCGCACTGAGACGCGTCTGGCGAAACCCGATAGTGTACCAAGCCCGGACGGCAAACCGCCCGGCACGGGCCGGGCGGCAGGAAAACCGTGACGGGGTCGCGGGCTTAGTGGTGGTGTTCGTCCAGCACCAGGTGGGCCAGGCCCGCCTCGGTGGCAATGCCGACCTTCTGGCCGATCGGCAAGGTTGCCTTGGTCGCGACGTGGCCATACGGCAGGCCCGTGATGACCGGCACCTTGACCGTCTTGCGCAGCCAGGCCACCACTTCGTGCAGGTCGTAACCCTTGTCGTGCGGCGCCAGCTTGTAGTCCGAGAAACGGCCCAGCACGATGGCCTTCTGCTTGCCCAGGATGCCTGCCTGCCACAGCTGGATCAGCATGCGTTCGATGCGGTAGGGATGCTCGGCCACGTCTTCCAGGAACAGGATGCCGCCGCGGATCTTGGGCATGTAGGGCGTGCCCAGCAGCGAGGTCAGCATGGCCAGGTTGCCGCCCCACAGGATGCCGCGGCAATCGACCGGGTCGGCGTCCCCGGTTTCGAAGCTGAGGATCTCGAGTTCGCCGCGCATCACTTCGCCGAACAGCGCTTCGGTCAGGTCATCGACCTTCTTTCCGCCGAAGTCGTAGATGGCGGTGGCCCCGGTGTAGCTGACTGCGCCAGTCTGCGCCAGCAGCGCCAGGTTGAAGGCGGTGAAGTCGCTCATGCCGACAAAACGCTTGCCGCTGTCGGCCATGGCCTTCCAGTCGACCGCATGCAGCAGCCGGCCCATGCCGTAGCCGCCGCGCGTCACCATGACGATGGGCAGCTTCTGCCTGGCCGCGCGCGTCAGGCAGGCCAGGCGCTGCGCGTCGGTGCCGGCGAAACGCTGGTGCTCGGCATACGCCGTGCGGTCCAGCGCGGTCTTGAAGCCCTGGCGGGCCAGGCGCTCGCGCGCCAGCTCGACGGTCTGGGGATCGCGCACCGCGGACGACGGGGAAATCAGGTAGATGCCGCGGGCGTCCGGGAAGCTGTGCACGTGACCGGGCGCGTGATCCTGGCTGTGGTCGTGGCCGCAGGCATCGTCGCACTGAGGGCCGTGTCCGCGATCCTGGCCTGCGTGGACATCGGCCTTGGTCTTGGCTGCCTTGAGGGCCTTGTTGGCCGGGGCCGACGCGGCCTGGGTCTTTTTCGCGCCGCGCGCCTTGGCGCCTGGGGTGTTGCTCATGCGATGGATTCCTTGGCGCGGCGTTCACGGAAGAACCGGCGCAGCAGATCGCCGCAAGGTTCGGCCAGCACGCCGCCGGTGACTGAAGTGTGATGATTGAGTTTGGGCACCGCCCCCACGTCCAGCACGCTGCCGCAGGCGCCGGTCTTGGGGTCGTAGGCCCCGAACACCACCCGAGCCAGCCGCGCGTGCAGCATGGCCCCGATGCACATGACGCAGGGTTCCAGCGTGACGTAGACGGTGATGCCGGGCAGGCGGTAGTTTTCCAGCGCTTTTGCCGCGCTGCGCAAGGCGACGATTTCGGCGTGGGCGGTGGGATCGTGGTCGATGATGGTGCGGTTGTAGCCGCGCCCCAGGATGTCGCCCTGGGCCGATACCACCAACGCGCCCACCGGCACTTCGCCGATGTCGTAGGCGTCCTGCGCCTGTTCGAGCGCCAGCGTCATGTACCGGGCGTCCTGGACGGTCCAGGGCGGCTCGGCCGCCATGGCAACCGGATCAACCACGGTACACCCGCGACTTGAGCGCAATGCGGCCGGCCAGGCTGGTGACCGCTTCTTCGAGCCATTGGTAGAGTTCGGCGTTCTCGTCGTAGCGGGCCTGGTTCAGGTTCGATACCCGCCCTTCTTCGATGAAGCCCCAGGCGCGGCTGCGCTTGTCGCGGTGCTTCGGATCCCAGACGCCAAAGGCGAAACCGCCGGCGCGGCGGATCAGCGAAAAGCACGGAATATCGGTGTAGCCGTCGCCGACGAACACCATCTGGTCGAACGGCACCCGCAGCCGGTCTTCGGGCACCTTGCGGTTGACCTCGAACGGCTTGTTGCGGAAATCGCGGCCGATGATGCCCTTCTGGATGTGAAACAGATAGCGCGTCTTGTCGGTGAAGCTGACGATGCGGCGCGGAAACGTAATGCCGCCGTCCTCGCCGTAGACGAATTCCGAGGCCCAGATTTCGGTGAATTCGTGGGCGATGGGCGTGGAACGCACCACGTCGCCGATGCCGCTGGAGATCAGGTAGAACTCCAGCTGCACCTGCGGCTGCTCGGCCCTGACGGCCGCGCGCAGGCGCTGGAACAGCGTGGTGACCCCGTCGTGCAATTCCAGCCGCGCACCCCACTCCTGCAGCCGCTGCTGCGTGATCAGGCCATGCTTGCCTTCGCGGGACAGCTGGATCATCTGGTACAGATAGGCGGGCACGGGGTCCCAGTCCTGCTTGGACAGCAGCGGATCGACCTCGTCTTTCCAGAAGGACGCCGTGTCCACGCCAATGCTGTCCAGAAAACCGGACGTGCTGTCCGAAGCCAGCGTGTCGTCGAAATCGAAAATCAGGGCGATAACGTCGGACATGAATATACGTAAGTAAGGGCGACAGCCGCCATTTTGCCTGAATGTGGCGGCTGCCGCCCTTGAGCGGACGCTGTCTGGACGCTATAGGGCGATCAGGCTGCCCTTATTGGCGCATCATCGGGGCCGCAGGCGGCGCCATGCCCGGGGCGGGCGCCATACCGGGAGCCGGCGCCATGCCCGGGGCCGGCGGCGCTGGCGGGACGGTATTGGCGGGGACCTGGATCACGGTTTCACGCAGCACCCCGCCGCCCTGCACGCTGCCGCGCACCTGGGTGGGCGAGCTCATCTGCGTAATGCAGTCCTGGCGCGAATCGGCGGGCAGGCGGTTGCAGCGGTCGAGCATGTTCTGCTGATGCTGCTCGGCAGTGCCGTCGCTGAGCTGCTTGCGGTTGGCTTCCTGGCGCGCCGCGCCGGCTTCGCGCAGGCACGCTGCGCGGTCCTGGCCGGTGCTGCCGTTCTTGCAAGCCGCCACATCCTGTTCGTATTGCGCCTGGATGCCGGCGCGGCCGATCGGGTCGGCCGCGTGGACGGCGCCGGCAGCGAGCATCAGGCCCGCCGCGCAGAGGGAGGCCGCGAGGCGTTTGGTATGCATGGGACGTACATTCATGGTCAGCTCCTTATAGAGATTGAACCCGAACGGTGTGGCCCCGAAAGACCTGACACCGTTTGCTTGATACAACTGCCCCACGATGCCTCAAAGGGGACATGTCAGGCAAGCCATAAACGTAAGCCTAAGTATCAGATGGTGCGACGCAAAATCAGCGCGCGTCCAGGTCGGCATCGGCCTTTGTCAGGCGATTCCGGTACGTAGCCGCGCGCATCAGCAGCATTGCCGTCACCGGCGAGGACACCACCAGCAGCAACGTAATGATCACTTCGTGAAACACCGGCCGCCCCGCCAGCGACGAAAACACCAGGACGGACGCGGCCAGCACGCTGCCGCAACCCAGGGTGTTGCCCAGCGTCGGTGCATGGATGCGGGCGTAGAACGAGCGGAATCGCAGCAGGCCCGCCGAGCCGGTCAAGGCCAGCAGGCCACCCAGTACCAACAGAATGCTGGCCGGAATGCCTGCCCACAGGGGGATGGGAGTTTCGATCATGGCTCGATCACCTCGCCGCGCAAAAGGAACCGGGCCATGGCGGTGGACCCCACAAACCCGAACAACGCGATCAGCAGCGCAATGTCGAAATACACGGACGTGCCCGAGCGGATGCCGAACACCAGCATGGTCAGCATGCCGTTGATGTACAGCGTATCCAGCGCCAGCACGCGGTCTTGCGCGGTGGGCCCGCGCAACAGGCGGATGGCGGCAAACACCATGCCCAGCGCGAAGCACACCAGGGCAAAGGACGCCGCCAGGTACAGGACGTTGTTCATCAGTATGGCGCTCATTCGAAGATCTCCATCAAGGGGCGCTCGTAGCGGTCTTGCACCAGGCGGATCCAGTCGTCTTCGTTCTGCAGGTCCAGCACGTGCAGCTTGAGACGATGGTCGTCGGTCAGGTCGACCCACACGGTGCCCGGCGTGTAGG
This sequence comes from Achromobacter sp. ASV32, assembly GCF_016428805.1. GTDB lineage: Bacteria > Pseudomonadota > Gammaproteobacteria > Burkholderiales > Burkholderiaceae_B > Achromobacter. The sequence goes on along the minus strand of NZ_JAELTJ010000001.1, from coordinate 104,208 downwards.
TCACGATGCAGGCCAGCATGGCCAGGCCGTGGGGCTCGCGCATGGTCAGCGGAATCATGATGAAGCCGGGCGAAAAATCATTGCGCCGCGGGTTCAGGATGAGTTTGGCCACCGCGATGTTGGACTTGATAATGTCCAGCGTGACGTGCAGGAACAGCGGAATCACCTTCCAGAGGCGCCGTGGCTTGGCGCGCAAGGGGCGCAGGCGCGAGGCGGCCCAGGTGAACCACAGCGCCAGGGCGATGCCCAGGGCGATCTGTCCGGCCGACAGGCTTTCGTTCAGCACCAGCCACAGGACGAACAGGAAGACGGGCAGGAAAAGGAAGTAAAGGCGGCGCATCAGCTTCCTCCCGGGGTGGCGCGTACCGTCTGCGCGGACATGACGGCTTCGATGTAGCGGGTGGGTTGGTCCAGCGAGCGGGCGGCGTCGTCCAGGTAGGCCGACACCGGGCCCGCGCCGGCCGCCAGACCCACGCAGAGCAGCAGCAAGATGGCAACCGGCCCCGCTTCGATCACGCGCAGGCGCGGCGTGCTGCGGTCGTCGCTGGCCCAGAACACGCGGATGCCGGTACGGCCCAGGCCGATCAGCCCGGCCAGGCCGGACACCAGCACGGCCGCCACCAGGATCCAGGCGTCCATGGGCGGCGCCGATTCGTTGGCCGCCGACACCGCGGCCGACAACAGCGAGAACTTGGCCACGAAGCCCGACAGCGGTGGCAGGCCGGTCACGAGCAAGGCGCAACAGATGAAGGCCAGCCCCAGGAACGCCATGGCAGCCGGAATGGCCACGCCCACGACGTCGTCGGACCGGTTGACCGAGGTGGGGTCATCCAGGTCGAAGGCGTCGAGCGTGACCGCCAGCACGTTGGCGCCGAAGCTGCGCGTGCGTTCGATCAGTTCGGCCAAGAGGAAGAACGCGCCCGTGGTCAGCACCGAGCTGATCAGGTAGAACAGCGCCGGCCCCGTCAGTGTCACGCCGGGCATGCCCAGCGCGGTCAGCAGCGTGCCGGCCGAGACGATGACGCAGTACCCCACCATTTTTTCCAGCTGCTGGGTGGCGAGCAGACCCAGGCCGCCGAACAGCAGCGTGGCCAGGCCGGCGGCGAACATCCAGTCCAGGCTGAAGGCGGCCGGTGCACCGGTAGGCAGCAGCAGCGAGCCGATGCGCAGCAGCGCATAGATGCCGACCTTGGTCATGATCGAGAACATGGCGGCGATCGGCGCGCTGGCCGAGCCATAGCCCTTGACCAGCCAGAAGTTCAGCGGCCACGCCCCGGCCTTGACCAGGAAGGCCACGCCCAGGATGGCGGCGCCGGCCTCGAACAGCATGCGGTCGGCGCCGGTCAGGTTGCCCGCGCGCAGTGCCAGGTCGGCCATGTTGAGCGTGCCGGTCACGCCGTAGATCAGCGCAATGCTGATCAGCAACAGGAACGACGCGACCAGATTGACCGCGATGTACTGCAGGCCGGCGCTGACGCGCGCCACGCCCGAGCCATGCAGCAGCAGGCCGTAGGACGCCGCCAGCAGGACCTCGAAGAACACGAACAGATTGAACAGGTCGCCGGTCAGGAAGGCGCCGTTCAAGCCCATCAGGAGGAACTGGAACAGCGAATGGAAATGCACGCCCGCGCGGTCCCAGCGGGCCAGCGAATACGTGAGCGTCGCCAGGCCCAGCACCGCGGTCAGCGTCAGCATGACGGCGGCCAGGCGGTCGACCACCAGCACGATGCCGAACGGCGCGGGCCAGTCGCCCACCAGGTAGACGCCGACGCCGTCGGGCCAGACGCCAGGCACCGCGCCGCCGGCCACGGCCAACAGCGCAATGGCCCAGACCAGCTGGGCCAGCGTCGAGACCGTGGCGATGGCGCCGCGCGTGTAGCGGCTGGTATCGGCCAGCAGCAGCATCACGGCGCCGGCCAGAAGCGGCGTGATGATGGGCAATACAGGAAGATGTTGAAGCCAGAAACTCAAGATTGGGACTCCCGTCCATCGACGTGGTCAGTGCCCGTCAAGCCGCGCGAGGCCAGCAGCACCACCAGGAACAGCGCGGTGGTGGCGAAACCGATGACGATAGCCGTCAGCACCAGCGCCTGCGGCAGCGGATCGGCGTGCCAGGAAGGATCATTGATCATGGCCGGGTCGATCACCGGCGGGCGGCCGGACTTGAGCCGGCCCATGCCGAAGATGAACAGGTTGACCGCATAGGAGACCAGCGACAGGCCCATGATGAACTGGAACGTCCGTGGCCGCAGCAGCAGCCAGACGCCCGAGCCCGCCAAGACGCCGATCGCGACGGCGTAAATCAATTCCATCAGGCTTCCCCCGTTTGTGCGGCGGCTGCCTGGCTTTCGGCGGCCGCCTTGCGTTGCGCGCGCAGCGATTGGTGAGCCAGCGCCACCAGCACCAGCACGGTGGACCCGACCACCAGCATGTAGACGCCCAGGTCGAAGAGCAGCACGCTGGACAGGTGCACGTGGCCCACCAGCGGCAAAGCGATGTCCCAGGCCAGCGCGGCCAGGAACGGCTTGTAGGCCAGCCAGGCGGTGACCGCGGCGGTGCCGGCGAACAGCAGGCCGAGGCCGATCCAGTTCTGCGGGTTCAGGCGGCTGCGTGATTCCACCCAGTACACCCCGCCCACCATGTATTGCAGGATGACGGCGGTGGCAAAGACCAGCCCGCCGACGAAACCGCCGCCCGGCTGGTTGTGGCCGCGCAGCAGGAAATACACCGAAATCAGCGCGGCCGTGGGCAGCAGCAGGCGCACCAGCACGGTGGGCACCATCATCGAGCCCTTGGGCACGACGGTCTTGATGTCGGGCGCGGCGGGCACCGGGCCGTCCTGGTCAATCTGCTGGCGCGGCAGGTCGGCGCTTTCGGCAGCAGGCCGGAAACGGCGCAGCAGCGCATAGACCGTCAGCGCCACGATGCCCAGCACCGTGATTTCGCCAAAGGTATCGAAGCCGCGGAAGTCGACCAGGATCACGTTGACCACGTTGGTGCCGCCGCCATCGGGCAGCGCCCGGTCAACGAAATAGGACGAAATGGTGTCGCCTTGCGGGCGCACCAGCACCGCATAGGCCAGCGCGGCCATGCCGGTGCCGGCGGCGGTCGCCAGCAGCAGGTCACGCAGACGCCGGCCGCGCGCGCGCAACGTGGCGCCCAGGCCTTCGTCTTCGTCCTGCTCGATGCGCCGCGGCAGCCAGCGCAGCCCCAGCAGCAACAGCACCACGGTAACCACTTCCACGGACAACTGCGTCAGCGCCAGATCGGGCGCGGAGAACCAGACGAAGGTCAGGCAGGTGATCAGGCCCGCGCCCCCGGCCAGGGCCAGCGACGCCAGCCGGTGGTACTTGGCCTGGTACGCGGCGGCCACCGCGCAGACGCCCCCCACCAGCCACAGCAGCGCGAACGCCGGATCCACCGCCGCCATGCGGCCGGTTCCGTCCAGCCAGCCCCCTGCCCTGAGCGGCAGCCAGGCCACGAACAGCGTGCCCAGCACGATCAGCAGCATCTGCACCTGCAGGCGCGACGAGGCCAGCCAGCGCAGCAGCCAGGCGGCCGCGACGCTGGAACCGTCCAGCAGCGCCTCGAACGACCGGCGCCCGTCCAGCCGGTAGATGAACGGCACCCGGCCCGGGTTGGCGCGCTGGTGGGCGCGCAGCGCCAGGTACAGCGCCACGCCCGAGGTCATGGCCACGAAGCTCATGACCAGCGGCAGGTTCACGCCGTGCCAGACCGACAGGCTGTACTCGGGCATGTCCTTGCCCAGGATGCTTTGCGCGGCGGTGGCCAGGAACGGACCCAGCGTCACGCCCGGCAGGATGCCGACGAGCAGGCAGATCAGCACCAGCAGCGCGCTGGGAAACAGCATCCAGCGCGGCGGCTCGTGCGGCGCGCGCGGCAGGTCCGTGGCCGGCGGGCCGAAGAACACCTGCAGGATGAAGCGCAATGAATACGCCACGCTGAACGCCCCCGCCACGGTGGCCGCCAGCGGCAGCCCCATGCGCGTGATCCAGTCGCCGCTGACGAAAGTCGTCTCGGCGAAGAACATTTCCTTGGAGATGAAGCCGTTGAGCAACGGCACGCCGGCCATGGATGCCGCCGCCACCATGGCCAGGGTGGCCGTGATCGGCATGGCCTTGTACAGGCCGGACAGCCGGCTCAGGTCGCGGGTACCGGTTTCGTGGTCGACGATGCCCGCGGCCATGAAGAGCGAGGCCTTGAACGTGGCGTGGTTGACCATGTGAAACACCGCCGCGACCAGCGCCAGCGAACTGTTCAAGCCCAGGAGCAACGTGATAAGGCCCAGATGGCTGATGGTGGAATACGCCAGCACCCCTTTCATGTCCTGCTGGAAAATAGCGGCATAGCCGCCCAGCACCAGCGTGATCAGGCCCGCGCCGCCGATGATCCAGAACCATTCATCCGTGCCGGCCAGCACCGGCCAGAAGCGCGCCAGCAGGAACACGCCCGCCTTGACCATGGTGGCCGAGTGCAGATAGGCCGAGACCGGCGTGGGCGCGGCCATGGCGTTGGGCAGCCAGAAATGGAATGGAAATTGCGCGCTTTTGGTCAGCGCACCCAGCGCCACCAGCACCAGCACGGCCGGATACCAGGGGTCGGCGCGCACCAGGTCGCCGGCGGCCAGGACGCGGTCCATGTCATAGCTGCCGACAATATGGCCCAGGATCAGCACGCCCGCCAGCAGACAGAGCCCGCCGGCGCCGGTCACCGTCAGCGCCATGCGTGCGCCGCGGCGGGCATCCAGCCGGTGGTGCCAGTAGGCGATCAGCATGAACGAGGCCAGGCTGGTCATTTCCCAGAACATGACCAGCTGGATCAGGTTGCCCGACAGCACCACGCCGAGCATGGCGGCCATGAAGGCCTGGAAAAACGAGAAAAAGCGCGGCACCGGGTCTTCCGGCGACATGTAGTAGCGGGCGTACAGCACGACCAGCGCGCCCATGCCCGAGACGATCAATGCGAACAGCCAGGCGTAGCCGTCCATGCGCAACGAGAACTGGAGCCCCAGCGCGGGCGCCCAGGGCATGTCGACACGGATCACGCCGCCATTGGCGACCTGGGGGTAGAGACTGCCGACAAGAACCGCGCAGGTCAGGGCGATGATGCCCGCCAACCAGGCCTCGGCATTGCGGGCGTTGGAAGGCAGCAGCGCGGCGCACAGGCTGCCGGCGAACGGCAGAGCGAGGATCAGTATCAGCGACATGGCGTTCCGAGAATGTCCGGGCCCCCTCCCGCCAGCACAATGAGCGAGAGACGAAACAGACCGGGGATTGAAAAACGGACGGAACCCTGGCCCGGTGCGTCGCTGCACTACACGTTGCCCCGCGGGGACTTCAACCTACGCCCATTGAACGGCGCGGACAGAAACAAACGCAATAGTTTTCTTGCAAGACCGGCCAAGAATCTCATCCGAAAAATATCAGATTCTTGTAAGTTATGCAGAGATTTATGTACGTACAGGGCTAAAGACGGCACGATCGCTGCGCAATGATTGCGCATGCGATTCGCCGGCAAGTGCATTCAAGTTCTTGTCAGCATACGTTTTTTCGGGCTTCGGCCCTTATTTTCCGGGTACGCCGGGCCGGTAGAAATACCCCCACGGCAACAGGGGGAATCCCGATTGACCGGCTCTCCGTAAGTGTGTGCAATGGCGCCCACGAAGCGCTGGCCAGGCCAGCATCCGAGCAAGGCGCGCTTCACCGACGCCGGCCATCGAAGCCGGCCGGGTCGGAATTCAAAAAATATGGAGAAGACTCTTGACCGTGCTGTCCCAAGCCAAGGCCGTCCTGGCCGCCGCCATCGCAGGCGTCTGCTTTAGTTCCGCCGTCCAGGCCGCCGACGCCTACCCCAACCGGCCCATCCGCCTGATCGTGCCGTTCGCGGCCGGCGGCACCACCGACATCGTCGCCCGCGTGGTGGCCGAAGGCCTGGGCCGCGAGCTCGGCCAGGCCGTGGTGGTGGAAAACCGCGGCGGCGGCGGCGGCTCGATCGGCGCCGATGCCCTGGTGCGCTCCGCGCCTGACGGTTACACGCTGGGCGTGGCCACCGTCAGCACCATGGCCACCAACCCGGCCACCAATCCCAAGAATCCCTACAACCCGCTCAAGGACTTCGCGCCCATCACCAACATGGTGAACGTGCCCAACGTGCTGACGGTGAACCCGGCGGTGCCGGCCAAGTCGCTGGCCGAATTCATCACCCTGCTCAAGGCCAATCCGGGCAAATACAGCTACGCCTCTTCGGGCGCCGGCGGCATCGGCCACCTGGACGGCGAACTGTTCAAGTCGCTGACCAAGACCGACATGGTCCACGTGCCCTACCGCGGTTCGGGCCCGGCGCTGAACGACGTGATCGCCGGCCAGGTGAATGCGCAATTCGACAACCTGCCCTCTTCCATGCCCCACATCCAGGCCGGCAAGCTGCGCGCGCTGGCCGTGGCCGCGCCCAGCCGCCTGCCCGCTCTGCCCGACGTGCCCACCTTCAAGGAAGGCGGCCTGCCGGAAATGGACAACATGGCCTGGTACGGCCTGGTCGCGCCCGCCGGCACGCCCCAAGCCGTGATCGACCGCATCCACGACGCCACCGTCAAGGCGCTGAAGGATCCCAAGATCATCCAGCGCCTGGCCGACGGCGGTTCGCTGGTGGATGGCAACACGCCGGCCGAGTACGCGGCGCAGATCAAGCGTGAATTGGAGCTGCGCCAGCGCATTGCCAAGGAACGCAACATCCAGTCAACGAATTAATACCCCCACGCCGCGCGCGCCTTGCGCGCTTGCTGCCCCCCGAGGGGGCTGTCCGGCCTTCGGACGGCCGGGCGGCCGGACAACTATTCTTGCGGGGCGCAGTTACAGGTTCCGACACCGTGCGGCTTCACTTGCCGGCCGAGAGGGACTGTCCGACCTTCGGGGGGGGCCGGGGGACAGGCACCCACGCCGTGCGTGCGTTGTGTGCTTGCTGCCCCCCTCTGCTACCATTCGCCCCGTGCGAACCGAATTCTCCCTTCTCTCATCCGCTGCTTGCGCCCTCTGCGCCCTGCGCTCGACCTTGTTGAGCTCGCAGGAAGTCGCCGCGCGTTCCGCCTACGCGCGCTCCAAGCCCGGCTGATCGCCCGGCCGCTCCCCTCCCGCTCTCTACGCCACCGGCCTGTTGCCGGCCCTGGGTACGCCTGACCGTTTGACGGTTCGCGCGCCTTGGCCGAACGCTGTCCGGCATGACTGCCCTGCCGTGCGGCCGGGTGTCTGGCTACGTTTCCGCTCCGCCTGCCGGCTTTGTCCGGCGGCGGCGTTACGCCTTGATCGCCGATTAGCGCCATGCAACTCACCAAGAAATTCGTCAAAGCCAAGAACCCCTGCGCCGAGGGCTACAAATGGTTCCTGCGGGACCACAACGGACAAGGGGACTACCAGGCCGTCCTGGATGCCCTGGTGGCCGACGGGCGCGTCGGCGACGCCTGCTGGCTGCTGGACCAGTTCGGCCCGACCGACGCCGTGCTCAAGCTGGACACGCTGGATGCCAACGCCATCGTCTTTGCCGGCACGCTGGAAGTGCGCCTGGGCATCACCGTGGATAGCGTGGTGCGCGCCGGGCGCAGCATCGTCACCGGCGGCGGCATCCGCGCCGGGGAATCGATCGTGGCGGGCGAGAACATCGTGGCCGGCGGCAACATCGCCAGCGCGGGCGATCTGCGCGCCGGCGGCGATGTGTCGGCCGAATGGGGCATCGAGGTCGCGACGGCGCTGGATTGCCGGGGCAACCTGCGCGCCAAGTGGGACATCTGCGCCGGGCAGGACCTGGCCGTGACAGGCCATCTGCGGGCCGGCCAGGACATCCAGGTGCATGGCGCCATCAAATGCGGCCAAGGCATCAAGGCTGGCGGCACGGTACAGGCCGGCAAGGACATCGACGCGGCCAGCGGCATCCAGGCCGGTGCCACGATCCGCTGCGGCGGCCATCTGGCCACGGGCTGGGGCTTGATCGCGGGCGAGGATATCTGCGCGGAAGGATCGATCCGGGCCGGCGAAGGCGTGCGCGCCGAGGGCCGCATTGAAGCCGGGGCCGGCCATGGCGTGTATGCCGGACTGAACGTGCGGCTGGATGCGTGGTCGGTGTGCGCGCGCGTCGAGGCCCGCGAACGGCCTGCCCAGCTGGTCAGCGGCCACTGGGCCGGCCAGGAACAGGCGGCGCACGCGTAGCGCACCCTCTCCCGAGCTGCCATCCGGCCCTGCCGGGTCCGGCCTGACGCAGCCACGGCAGGCCGGACCGGGCGCGATGTCGTCCAACGACATCACGCTATGCGCTGCTTCAGCCCGTGGACCGGGCGGCCGCCGGCGTACGCAACACCAGCATCAACCCGAGCAGGATCGCCGCCATGCCGGCCAGGCTCAGCGCGGACAGGCGGTTGCCCAGCACCAGGTAGTCCAGCGCCGCCGTACCGGCCGGCACCAGATAGAACAGGCTGGTGACGTTGACGAGGTTGCCCGCCTGGATCATGCGGTAGAACAGCAGCGTGGCGCCCACCGAAATCACCAGTCCCATCCACAGAAGGGGCACGATGAAGCCGATGCGCCATTCCACGTGGATCGGTTGGAAGGGCACGAATACCAGGCACAGCGCCAGGCTCACCGCGTATTGCAGCGGCATCACGTCCATGGGCGCCTGCCGCACGCGTTTCTGCAGGATCGCACCCGCGGTCATACTGCCCAGCGCGGCAAACGCGAACACCATGCCCGCCACGGAAAAAGCGCGCCAGGCCAATGCTCTGGTACACCACCATCACCAGGCCGCTCAGGGCCAGGCACAGGCCCGCGAGCCGCGCCGGCGGATAGCGCCGTTCCATCAGCGCCAGGGTCAGGATGGGTTGCGCGCCCAGCAACGTGGCCAGCACACCCGGCGTGATGCCGTGGTCCAGCGCCAGCAGGTAGCAGATGGAGTAGCTGCCGATCAGCAGCAGCCCCGTCAGCGCGACGACGCCACGCGTGCCGGGCGCCGGCAGCCAGCGTCCGCGCCGCAGGCACACCAGCGCCAGCAGCACGGACAAGGCCAGGATGAAGCGCGTGAGCAGAAAGCCGAAGGCCGAGGCGTGTGCCAGGCCCCATTTGGCGAAGATCGCACCGCCGCTCCACAGCAGCACGAACAAGGTGGTGGAACCATACGCGGTCCACGCATTGCGATTGAAAGACATGGGAATTTCTACCTGTCGGGGTATGAACAGGCTCCCGCGGCCGCCCGTCGCCAAGCGGCGTACGGGCAGACCAGGCACGGACATGCGGCCATGCGGACGCGTGGGCGTCAGCGCATCAGCGCGAATGACTCGGCCAACAAGGCGGGAGCGGGAAGTTTGGGGCGGTCAGCCGACGACGGCCGTGACGGGCGGGTAAGCGCCCGAAACACCGACGACGACGGCGTGCGGCGGTGCGACCGGTGGCGAGGCCACGGGGCGGACGACCGGCCGGACAACACCCGGCGGCGACTGCGGCGGCGAGACGACCGCGCAAACGACAGGAGAAACCACGGGAGGCGATGCGACATACGGACGACCTGCGCGCACGCCGGCGTCCGCTGCCTGGGCAGCGAAAGCGGAATCGGCGAAAGTCGTGAAGTCGGGCATGTGGATCGCAAGGGGTTCGGAGATGAACCCGTGTAGGCTACCGACGCCACCGCCCGCCGTCAAGCCGAACCGGCGCGGTCCGCAGGCATATCGACAAACGGAAACGCGCGCGTGACATCGACGTGCCGGTACGGCAGCTGGCGCAGGTCGGCCACGCCGTAGTCCGGCGTATCGACGATCAGGATCTCGCGCGCCAAGGGTTCGTAGAACGCGCGGAAATGGGTCTTGGAGCGCAGCACGATGATGTCGAAATCCTCGGGCCGCAGCCCGAACTGGGTGAACGCATCGCCATCCACCGCAAAGGCGAAATGGCTGACGACGCTGACCGAGATACCGTTCACGTCCAGCAAGGCGCTAAGACCCAGGTCCACGGGCATGCCGCGCATGTAGGCGCCGGACACCCGGTACTGCTTGGGGCCGGCCCAGATGACGCGCGCATCGACCTGAAGCTTGGGCCCGGCTTTGTCCGAGCTATGCGCGCCCAGCCGCAGCCGGATGCGCTGGCCGGCACCCGCCTGGGCCGCCTGGCGGGCAGCCGCCGCATCCCAGATGAACGGCACCGCCGCGCGCGTCACGCCCCGCTGCAACAGCGCGGCCAGCAGGTAGGTCGAATCATTCATCCGGTCGGCGTGTTCCAGCAGCACATAGGGCCGCCCGGCAGCGGGCGCTTGCGCCAGCTTCGCCTGGACCTGGTCCACCGCAGCGTCGATCGCATGCACGGGCAGCGGCCGGTACAGCGCATAGCGTTGCGCCCGGATCTGGCCGGCCAGCGCGTCGGCCGCGGCCTGCGCGCCGGCACGATCCGCATCGCGCACGCACAACACCGAAAAGCCCGTGTTGTGCGCATCGGCGTAAGAGAAACCCGCCATGACGGACGTATCGCTGTAGCCCCCGCAGGCCGCGTCCAGGCGCCGCCCGGCCTCGATGATGCCGGCCAACGGCTGCAAGGCGGTGGCGCTGAAGATGCTGGGCACCAGCACATCGGGCTTGGCGATGGCCCAGACCGGCGCGATCTCGCCGCGCAGCGTGCGCATCAGGCAGTCGGCCGCGCGCGCGCCGGTTTCGCCGGTATCGGTATGGGGTGATTGGCGGTAGGCGAACGCCGCGGTGACGTGCTCCAGCGTGTCCGCATCCAGGTTGCCGTGGTAGTCGAACGCCACCATCAGCGGCTTGTCCGGCCCCAGGGCCTGGCGTGCCAGGCGCAGGAAATGACGTTCGGGGTCGGGGTACGAAGGCGCCCAGCAGCCGCCGTGCAGGAACAGCAGCACGCCGTCCAGGGTGTCGGCATGCTGGCGTATGCCCTGGGCGATCTCGTCGGCATAACAAGCCACCGCCTCGTCCGAGGCCGGCCCTACCGCCCCCAGCGCGGTATGCACCAGCGGCACGATATCGACGCCCTGCGCCTCGCAGACCTGGATGAAGCCACCGGCAACGGTGTTGGTGCCGCGCAGCTCGGCCAGGATACGTTCGCCGCGCAGCGCGACGGCGTCGAAATCGGCCCGGGCAGCCTCGATCGGCAGGAAGCTGACCGACTCGATATGGAACCCCGCAATGGCGACGCGCCAGGGCTTGTTCATTGTCCGTGTCCTTTGCAGCAGTGGATGGAAACAAACGAATCTCTATTTATTATCAAGAAACGTTTGTTCCAATGGACCTTATCAAAGGGGCTTGCCCGGCGCAATCCCGGGTTTGCACGGCTGGCACTCAGTATCGCGAGCCCACGGGCAGGTAGGCGCCGGACTCGACCAGGTCGCGTTCGTTGCGCTGCAGGCGCGCGGCCACGTCATCGCCGCCTTCGGCGACCAGCAGCCCCAGCAGCGCTTCGGCCACGCCCATCGCAGCGGTCACGGACGGAAAAAACGAGGCGCCCGCCACGGAATACAGCACCGCCACCTGCGCGGCGCGGGCCAGCGGCGAGGCATCACTGTCCGTCAGCGCGATCAACGGCGCGCCGGCCGCCTGGGCCGCCCGCGCCACCACCACGTCCTTGGGTTCGATGGCGCGCAACTGCATCTGCAGATTGCCGCCCAGCCCATCGACCAGCTGCACGCTATTGCGGAACAGCCGGTAGCCGTAGACCAGCGAATAGGCGATGGGAAAACTGGCGCGAAAGCCCGCCACGTGCACCTGGCGCGCCTGTTTGAGCAGCTTGGCCGCGGCCTTGAGCGCCGGCAGGCATTGCTCGGCGGTGGCGGCCAGGGCCGTTTGCTGCGCCAGGAACAGATCGTCCAGCAGATCCGGCCGGCGGCTGCGCCGGGCCAGGCTGCGGGCGCGTTCGCCATAGCCCTTGCCGTTCAGCCCCAGGTCGTCGGCAAACGCCGACTTCAGGTCTGGCCAGCCCTCGTAGCCCAGCTGTTGCGCCAGCCGCACCAGCGTGGCCGGCGGCACGCCGGCACGTTCGGCCAGCGTGCGCATCGAGGCGATGACCACTTCGTTCGGATGGTCGATGACAAAGCGCGCCGCCACTTGCAGCCGCGGGCTCAGGGCATCGAAGCCGTCAATGATCTGTTGTCGGGCTTTCACGGGATCTCCGGAGTTGCGCTGCCGGCAAGCGTCGATTCGCCGATGCGGCGTTGCGCTACGCCCAGGTCGCGCCAGGCGTCTGCATGGCAGGTGAACATCAGGACCTGATGGCGCGTTGCCGCATCGAACAGCGCGCGCTTCATCAAATCGCGGCGGCCATCGTCGGTATGCACCAGCGCGTCGTCCAGCACCAGCAGGGTCGGCCGTCCGGCTTCGCGCAGCAGGTCGGCATAGGCAAAGCGCGCCAGGATGCCGAGCTGTTCGCGCGTGCCGAAGCTCAGCGCATCCAGCGGGTCCTCGCCGCCCGCGCGCTGCAATGCCGCGGGCAACAAGGCATCGTCCAGCCGCAATGCCGCATCGGGAAACAGCAGCCCCAGGTAGTGGGTCAGGCGGCGCGCCAGCGGCGCCTGCAGGCGCTGTGTGGCGGCGTCGCGTTTGCCGGTCAACAGCGTGGACAGCAATTCCAGCGCCTGCGCCCGGCGCAGGAATTCATCGCGGCGGCGTTGCAGGCGTTCGCAGGCCGCCTCGGCCTCGGACAGTCTTTCGCCCAGCCCCTGCGCGCCCGCCTGCTCAAGCTTGCCCAGCAGTTGCTGGATGTCGCTGTGGCGCCGGTGCTGCGCATCGCGTTCGATCGCGGCAGATTTCTCGAAGCGCAGCGCGTCCTGCTCCAGCAGTTCCGGACGCAGCGCGGCCAGCGCATCCTGCGCGGCCTGCAGCCGGCGTTCCAGCAGGTCGTGACCGCTGCGCGCTTCCGCCAGCCGGCCGGCGCGGGCCTGGCGCTGCGCCGCGCGTTCGGGCGATTGCAGGTCGGCGCCGCGCGCGGCCGCCTGGGTTTCCAGCAGTTGGGCGCGAGCGCTGTCGGCGTCCAGTGCGCGCTGGGCCGCCGCCAGCGCGTCCGTGGCCTGGGCCGCGCTGCTTTCGGCGTCGCGCAGCGCCTGGCGCGCGGCAGGCAGGTCATCGTCCGCAGCGGTAGCGGGCGGCAAGGCTGCCAGCCGCTCGCGCAAGGCGCTGCGTCGCGCCAGCGCTTCGTCGCGCTGGCCGCGCAGCACATCGATGCCCTTGGGGGCATGAATGGCCAGGGTCTTGCGCATGGCGTCCAGCTCGCGCTGCAAGGCGGCGCCACGGGCGTGGCGTTCTTCGGCATCGGCGGCATCGGCCACCCCCAGGCGCGACAGCAGCGCGGCGCTGGCGGCGCGCGCCTCGCTCAGCTCACGCATCAGCGCCGGCAGGTCCTTGCCGCCCGGTTCGATGCGCAGGCGGCCCACGCCGGGCAGATCGAGCTCGGCGGCGGCGGTCAGCAGCACTTCGCCGTTGCCGCTCAGCACTGCGCCGTCCAGCCGCGCCTCGCGGCCGGGTTCGAACGCGTAGGACACGCGCGTCGCGATGGCCTGCTGCTGCAATTGCAGGTCGCCCAAGGCGCGCTCGCTCTTGCGCAGCGCCTGGATGTCGGCGTCGGCAATCTCGATGCGCACGGCCTCGGCTTTCAGGGCCGAGCCTTGTTCGATGAGGTGGGTGGCCTCCTTCAGCGCTCCGTCCAGGCGTTCGACGTCGCGGTCCAGCTGTTGCAGCTGGTGTTCCAGGTCGCGCCGGTCGGCCACGGCCTGAACCGCCGCGACGCGCTGGCGGGCCTGTTCGGCGGCGGCGGCATGCGTGTCCCGCTGCTTGCGGGCGCGGGCCAAGGGTTCCTGCGCCGCTTGCACGCGGGCGCGCGCGGCGGCGGCCTCATCCGTCAGGGCGCGCAGGTCGGCCTCGTCCTGCTGGTCGCGGCGCACCTGCTCTTGCAGCACCGCCAGCGTCTGCGCGGCCTGGCGCTGTTCGCGTTGCAGCCCTTCGAACGCCTCGCGCTCTTTGGCGACCGCGGCCAGGCGGGCCCGGGCGTCGGCCGCGCGGGCCTCGAAGTCTTTCCACGGCTGGCTCGCCTCGGCACGCGCATGCTCGACACGCAGGCTGGCCAGCCGGTCGACGTCGGCGTCCAGCTGGGCTTTGGCCGCGGCGCAGGCGTCGCGTTCGGCCAGCGCGCTGGCCAAGGCGTCTTCGGCGTCCTTGTAGATGCCCTTGGGGCGTCCGTTACGCGCATCCAGCAGCGCGGCGCGCTCGGCGGTCACGCGTTCGTAGAGCCGGTCGCCATCGCCCGATGCCAGCTCGCCCGACAGTTGCGTCAACGCGTCGCGCACATGGCCGCCGGCATGGCCCGCGGCCGCTTGCAGGTTCTGCCCATCACCCTGCTGGATCCACAGCAGGCCCGGCACGCCGGCCAGATCGGGCTTGCTCTGCCCGCGCGCGGCCAGCTCGAAACCCAGTAACGCGGCCAGCGCGTTCTCGGCCTCTTCGCCTTCCAGGCGCTGCGCGCCGTTATCGATCAGCAATTCACAGCGGGCGCGCGACAGGAACTGCTTTTTCAGCAGATAGTCGTGGCCGGCATGAGCGAACGCCAGCTCCACGCTGGGACGCGCGCCGGACTCGCCGCGCGGCGCCAGGTCGGCCACGGTGCGGGTGCTGTAGCGTTCCAGGAACGCGGCGCGGATGGCGGCCGCCACCGTGCTCTTGCCGGCCTCGTTCGGGCCGACAAACAGGTTCAGGCCATCTTGCAGATCGTCCAGCACCAGGGGCTGGCGGAACTTGCGGAACTCTTCCAGGGCGATGCGCGACAGCTTCATTGCAGGCTCCCCTGGGTGGCGGCATCACGGCCCCCGGCATCGCGAGGCGCCGCATTGCCCCCTGCCCCCTCACGCTGGAACCGCAGCAACAGGCGCAGCGCCTCGCCGGCCACCGCCGCCTGCTCGGGATCGGCCTGCAACGCCTGCAATTGCGCCGCCACTTCGCCCACATAGCCGCTGGCGCCCAACTGAGCCAGATCGGCCTCGTCGGGTTCGAGCAACAGCCCGGAAAAGTCGGCCAATACCGCCCGTGCCTGCGCCGCGGCCTGATCCACCGCCCGTTGCAGGGCCTCCCAGGTGGGCACGTTGGCGTGGCCCTGCACCTGCAGGCGCAGGACATCTTCGGCGCGCAGCGCGGCCAGGCGCTGCGCCAGGGCCTGGGCGTCGGTGGGCAGGCTCAGCGTTTCGGTCCAGGCGGACCAGCGGAACTTGCCGGTGGCCACGCGTTCCACCACCGGCACCGCCCCCGGCGCGGCGATGCGCACGTCCAGCGTATAGCCCGGCTCGTTGCCGCGGAAGCGGTCCTGCTCGGGCGTGCCGGCATACCAGGTGCGCTCGTCGATGGACAGGCAGCCATGCCAATCGCCCAGCGCCAGGTAGTCCAGCCGCGCACGGGCGGCGCGGTCGGGTGCAATGGGGTTGGTGGCGTCGATGGTGTCGGGCAGCCGGCCCGCCACGCTGCCGTGCGCCAGGCCGATGCGAAAGCGGCCGGGTTCGGTGTCCAGCGTGTCAAAGGCCTGCGTCACGTCGTCATAGGTATGGCGCTGGGTCAGCGGCGCGGCCAGCACGGCCAGGTTCTGTGCCGCCAGGTCCACCACGCCGGTGCGCAGCGGCACGTGCACGTTGGCCGGAATGCACTCCAGTTGCGCCGCGCGGCTCCAGACGCTGTCGGCCAGCGCGGCGTCGTGGTTGCCGGCGATCATGACCCAAGGGCCGCCATAGGCCGCCAGCGCGGCAAACAGGCGGCGGATCGTGCGGTCGGACACGCCCTGCGTGTCGAACACGTCGCCGGCCACCAGCACCGCGTCCACCTGGCGCTCGGCGGCCAGCGCCGCGATGCGCGCCACGACGTCGAAGCGGGCCTCGGCCAGCAAGGCGGCGTCATCGGTTTCAAACTGGCCGTATTGACGGCCGATCTGCCAATCGGCGGTGTGCAGGAAATGGGTCATGCCGGGATTGTAGAGGCCGCCGGGGCGTGAAAGAACCATGGCCCGCCCGGCATGTTGTGCCGGGCGGGCCATTGAGGCGCCAGCCGGTGGCCGGCGCCGGGGGGCAGACGAGGCGCGCGGGGGGCTCAGGCGCCCTTGCCGTCCAGCACCAGCGGGCGATGGGCGGACGCGCGGCGGTCGTAACGCGACAGGTCCAGCCCGTCGGTGCGGATCTGCGGGCGTTGGCCCATGACCTGGTCGGCCACCAGCTTGCCCGAGCCGCAGGCCATGGTCCAGCCCAGGGTGCCGTGGCCGGTGTTCAGGAACAGGTTGCCGTAGCGCGTGGGGCCGACGACCGGCGTGCTGTCCGGCGTCATGGGGCGCAGGCCGGTCCAGAATTCGGCCCGGGCCACGTCGCCGCTGCCGGGGAACAGGTCGTTCACGACCAGCTCCAGCGTCTTGCGGCGCGCGTCTTTCAAACGCAGGTCAAAGCCCGACAATTCGGCCATGCCGCCCACGCGAATGCGGTTTTCGAAGCGGGTGACGGCGATCTTGTAGGTTTCGTCCAGGATGGTGGACACCGGGGCGGCGGCCTCGTCCTTCATGGGAATGGTCAACGAGTAACCCTTGACCGGATACACCGGCAGATCCAGCCCCAGCGGTTCCAGGAAACCGCGGGTGTAGCTGCCGAAGGCGGCAACGTAACGGTCGGCGGTGAGCACCTGGCCACCGACGCGCACGCCGGTGATCTGGCCACCGGCCGTGTTCAAGCCGTCCACCTGCTGCTGGTAGCGGAAATCCACGCCCAGCGCCGCGGCCATCTCGGCCAGGCGGGTGGTGAACAGACGGCAATCGCCGGTTTCGTCGTTGGGCAGGCGCAGGCCGCCGGCCAGCTTGTGCAGCGACCGGGCCAACGCCGGCTCGGCACTGATCAACCGGTTGCGGTCCAGCAATTCATAGGGCACGCCGACGTCTTCGAGCACGGCGATGTCGCGCCGCGCGGCTTCCAGCTGGGCGTCGGTGCGGAACAGCTGCAGCGTGCCGCGGGTGCGCTCTTCGTAGTGAATGCCGGTCTCGATGCGCAATTCGCGCAGGCAGTCACGGCTGTATTCAGCCAGGCGCAGCATGCGTTCCTTGTTGACGGCGTAGCGCTCGGCCGAACAGTTGGCCAGCATCGCCGCCATCCATTTCAGCTGGTACAGGCTGCCGTCCAGGCGGATCGCCAGCGGCGCGTGTTTCTTGAACAGCCACTTGATTGCCTTGAGCGGAATGCCGGGCGCGGCCCAGGGCGTGGAGTAGCCCGGCGAGACCTGGCCGGCATTGGCGTAGCTGGTTTCCTGGGCAGCGCCGGGCTGGCGGTCCAGCACCGTGACTTTGGCGCCCTGGCGGGCCAGATAATAGGCGGTCGTGGTGCCGATGACGCCGCTGCCGAGGACGATCACATGCATGATTCTTTCCGAAGTTTGGTTTTGGTCAGGAATTTCGGTAGTCTATGAGCCTCATCACAGCGAAAAACACTGATTATTTATATTTGGCAGTGTTTTTTCTCGGACACCCCTGCTTTTTTTGCCCGGCACAAGTGAAATGCGCGACCTGGACCGTATCGACCTGAAAATCCTCGACATCCTGCAGCGCGAGGGCCGCATTTCGGTCACCGAATTGGCCGAGCGGGTCAGCCTGTCGGCCACCCCCTGCTCGGACCGGGTCAAGCGCATGGAGCGCGAAGGCGTCATCACCGGTTACCATGCGCGCGTCAATCCGGCCGCCCTGGGCAAGAACCTGCTGGTGTTCCTGGAAATCAAGCTGTCGGCCAAGTCGGGCGATGTGTTCGACAAGGTGAAAAAAGAATTGCTGTATGTGCCCGAGGTCATGGAATGCCACCTGGTGTCGGGCGACTTCGACTACCTGGTCAAGGCCCGCCTGACCGAAATGAACGAGTACCGCCGTCTGCTTGGTGAAATCCTCAAGCGCCTGCCCGCCTCGGCGGAATCGCGCAGCTACGTGGTGATGGAGGAAATCAAGGAGACCCTGTACCTGCCCGTCGATCGGTAACGCTTACCGCGCCTTGTTACCAGGCCCGCCGCCGTCGGCTGCTATGCTGGCGGCCGTTCCGGTCCGCGCCCGACCCGGCCCGACCCCGATTTTCCTGCTTTTTCCCGACTATGACCCGTCTTTACAAATACTTCTTCCGCGGCCTCATCACCGTCCTGCCGCTGGCGCTGACCATCTACGTGCTCTACATCTTCCTGGCCTGGACGGAAGCGGTGGCGCTGACGTTCCTGCGCCCGTTCATCGGCGGCTTCTATTTCCCCGGACTGGGCCTGCTGCTGGGCATTCTGGGCATTCTGGCGATCGGCTACCTGGTTTCCAAAGAGCGCGTCAAGCGCGTGCTGCTGCTGGTGGAAATGCCGTTCACCAACCTGCCCGTGGTCAAGAGCATCTATTCCTCGCTCAAGAGCTTTGCCGACTACTTCTCGCCCGGTTCCAAGAGCACCGCCCAGCAGGTGGTGGTGCTGCGCATCCCGGGCCAGCAGCTGGAACTGGTGGGCCTGGTGACCCGGCGCAACCTGGAAGGCCTGCCCGAGGGCTTCACGCAGGGCGACCGCGTGGCGGTGTACCTGCCCATGGGCTATATGATCGGCGGCTACACCGTGTTCGTGCCGCAGGAATGGGTGCAACCGATCCAGATGTCGGTCGAGGAAGCCATGCGTTCGTCGCTGATCGCCTGGATGGCGCGCGCCGAGTCCGGCAATGTCCGACCGGCCCCGGTCGACGTGGCGGGCGTTGTGCCGACGGCGGCGCCAGTGGCCTCTCCCCCTGCCGACGGCGCCCCCGGCAATCGCCCCGGCGGCCAGGGCTGATCGGCCCGCTTTTTCTTTCAACGGTTTTTCGCGACATGCCCATCATCGAATTCACGCTTGCCGAAGGCAGCCCCTATATTGAAGTGAACCAGTTGCTCAAGGCCACCGGCGTGTGCGACAGCGGCGGCGCCGGCAAGATGCTGGTGGCCGACGGCCATGTCAGCGTGGGCGGCGTGGTCGAAAGCCGCAAGACGGCCAAGATCCGCCCGGGCCAGATTGTTACCTGTGGCGACGTCCGCATCGTGGTGCGCCAGGCATGAAACTCAAGATGTCGCAGAACTCCATCTTCGCGGTGCTGCTGCGCTCGCCGTGGTGGATGAGCGCGGGCGTGGCCCTGGTGCTGTCGGTGGGCGGTTTCGCCGCCCTGCCGCTGGACTATGCGGCCATGGGCGTGTTCGCGGCCGTGCCGTTTGCGGTCATCGCCATCATGGCGGCCTACAAGCAGTTGCGCGCCCCGTCCGGCAACCGCGTCCAAGCCGTGGCGCAAGCGGCCGCCGCCATGGCCTGGAGCGAATTCGCCACCACCGTCGAAGCCGGCTTCAAGCGCGACGGCTGCGAGGTCGAACGGTTGCAAACGCCCGGCGCGGACTTCGCGCTGAGCAAGGACGGCCACGTGGCCCTGGTCAGCGCCAAGCGCTGGAAGGCCGCCCGCGTAGGCGTCGAACCGCTGCGCGAGCTGCAAACCGCGCGGGAAAAGCGCGGCGCCCGCGAAGCCATCTACATTGCCCTGGGCGAGGTGTCGGACAACGCGCTGCAATACGCCCGCGCCCACGGCGTGTCGCTGATGACGGCGGCCGAACTGGCCAAGCTGTTGCGCGACCTGAAGGTCTGAGCCCGCGATGATCTACCGGATCCTGGCCGATACCGTATTGGTGGTGCACGGCCTGTTCGTCGCCTTCGTCATGTTCGGCGGCCTGCTGGCCTTGTGGCGCTGGCGCCTGGCCTATCTGCACCTGCCCGCGCTGGCGTGGGGTGCGATGGTCATCGGCATGGGCTGGATCTGCCCACTGACGCCGCTGGAAGTGTCGCTGCGCCAGCAGGCCGGCCAACAAGGCTATGGCGGCGGCTTCATCGAACACTACGTCCTGGCCGCGATCTACCCCGACGGCCTGACGCGTGAAATCCAGATGCTGCTCGCGGCGTTGCTCGTCGCGGGCAACATCGTCGTCTACACCGTATGGGCACGCCGCCGCCGCGCAAGCCGCGCCAGGACCGCCGCCCATGGCCTGAACCGACGCGCGCGCTCGTAACGCGCCAGGGCCTGTCAACACGGCTCGTGCCGACAGGCCCTAACCCTACCTGGAGTCCGGACGCATGAGCTTGCTGAAAAAACTGTTGGGCCACAAGGCTGACGCCGCGCCGACGCCCGCCCCGCAAACTGCCGACCGGGCCGACACGCGCCAAGAGATTGATCCGGCCAGCCCGCCGGCCGGCAACCCCGCGGACGACCCCAACCTGATCCGCGCCTACGATTCCTACGGCCGCGAAATCTTCGTGACCCGCGAGCAATGGCGCGACAACGTGCTGGCCGGCGCCATCGAACAGCATTGGAACGACGCCGATTCGCTGTCCGGGCTGATCATCCAGTCGCTGGGTGACGGCTTTGTCGACGACATGGTCAAGCCGGCCGAGCGCCTGGCCGAACTGGAACCCGATGCCGAACGCGCGGTAGTGTTGCTGGCCATCGTCTACATGAAGACAGGCCGGCTGGACGAGAGCGAACGCGCCCTGCGGGGATTCATGCAGCAGCACGGCGAAACCGGCGTCACGCTGACCAACCTGGCCAAGATCCAGGATGAACGCGGCGACGAAGCTGGCGCGCTGGCCACTTTGTGGCGCGCGCTGGAGCACGACCCCAACCAGGAAAACGGCCTGGGCTGGTATGAAGCCATTCACCGCGAACACGGTGGCGACGTCGCGGGCGTCACCGCCATGCGCAAGGTCGCCGCCCTGCCCGGCAGCTGGCGCGCGCAGCTGTGGCTGGCGCATGCCGAGCTGGGCGCGCACAATCTGGCCGGCGCGATCCAGCTGTACCAGCAAGCGCTGGCCCGCGCCGGCTCGCCGCCGCCGGCCAGCCTGCTGATGCAAATGAGCGCCGACCTGGGCAACGCCGGCGCCATCGAACCGATCCTGCAACTGGCCGGCCCGCGCTTCGATGCCGCGGCGCACGGCGTCATGGTCGGCAACAACCTGATCCGCGCCCACGCCGAACTGGGCCAGTACGACCAGGCCCGCCGCATTCTCGACCAGCTCTATGCGCAGCAGCGCCCGGACTGGCAGGAAAACCTGTCTTACTGGGATACCGAGCTGGCGCGCGCCAGCCTGGGCGACGGCAGGGTCGCCGAACCCGATCAGATGCGCTTTGCCATGCTGCTGGGCCGCGGGCCGGTCTGGCTGGCCCCCGAATCGCCGGCCGCCAAGCTGTTCGACCCGATCCCGCCCAACCGCCCGCTGGTGTCGTTCCTGGGCGGATCGGCCGAGATCGGCAACGCGCCCGACCATGCCGAGCGGCAACTGGCCGACGCCACCGGCCGCCTGAGCCGCGCGCTGCCGCTGTATTTCAACGAGCAATGCGCGCTGCGCTGCGGCCTGCGCACGCAAACGCTGGTGCCCTGGCTGACGCAACCGGATCCCGGCTTCGTGCTCAGCGGCGTGGCCTGGGATGACGCCGATGCCATCCGCTATGCCCAGCAATGCGAAGCGCAAAGCGACTTCGTCGTGATCTCCCATCTGGTCACCACCACCGAACCCTGGCAGGCGCACGTGCGCGTGCTGCGCACCGACGACGAAGAATGCATCGGCACGGTATCGGCCCGCTTCCCCATGGCCGACCCCACCGCCGCGCTGCAGCAACTGACCGAGAACCTGGTGGCGCTGATCGCGCGCGCCGCGGCGCTGACACCCCGGCGCGCGCCGGTGAACTACACGGTGCCTGACGGCGCGTCGTTCCCCCGCTACCTGCTGCGGCTGGAGCAATTGCTGGCGGTGCGCTGCAACGGCGCCGACGACAGCCGGCCGGGCCACCTGAACGGCGAACGCGAGATCCTCGACGGCAATATCCGCCAATGCCTGGACTTTCCGCACAGCCTCAACGTGCGCCTGCTGCTGGCACAGACCGTGCGCGCCATGAGGCAGATCCGGCCGGACGTCGTGAAGGAATTCGAGGACAGGATCGCACGGCTGCAACGTGAGCAGCCGCTGGCGCCCGAGGCCCAGGCGGCCGTGCAGGCCCTGCTGGATTGAATGGGGCGGGCCGCGGCGCCGGCATGGCCCGGACTGCGCCCGCCAGGCGGTCATAACGCCGCCTGCGGCGCAGCCGGCCGCGGCGGCGCCCCTTGCCTTACAAGGCCCGCGCAATCACCAGCCGCTGGATATCGCTGGTGCCTTCATAGATCTGGCACACCCGCACATCGCGGTAAATGCGCTCCACCGGAAAGTCGGCCAGGTAGCCGTAGCCGCCCAGCGTCTGAATCGCCGCCGAGCAGACGCGTTCGGCCATTTCCGAGGCGAACAACTTGGCCATCGACGCCTCGGTCAGCGCCGGCCTGCCGGCCTCGCGCAGCGCCGCGGCGTGCAGCACCATCTGGCGCGCCGCGTGAATCTGCGTGGCCATGTCGGCCAGCCGGAACGACACGGCCTGGTGTTCCATGATGGGTTTGCCGAACGCCTGACGATCGCGCGCATAGTCGCGCGCGCATTCAAACGCCGCGCGGGCCATGCCCACTGATTGCGACGCGATGCCGATGCGCCCGCCTTCCAGGTTGGACAGGGCGATCCTGTAGCCCTCGCCCTCTTCGCCCAGGCGCCACGCCGCCGGAATACGCATGTCTTCAAAGGCGATCTGGCAGGTATCCGACAGATGCTGGCCCAGCTTGTCCTCCACACGGACCACCTGGTAGCCCGGCGTGTCGGTCGGCACGATGAACGCGGAAATACCGCGCTTGCCGGCCTGCGGGTCGGTCACGGCGAACACGATCACCGTCTGCCCGGTGCGGCCCGAGGTGATGAATTGCTTGGCGCCGTTGATCACGTAGTGGTCGCCGTCGCGCACCGCGCGGGTGCGCAGGCTGCTGGCGTCCGACCCAGCCTGCGGCTCGGTCAGCGCGAAGCCGCCGATATGCTGGCCCGTGGCCAGCGGCCGCAGGAACTGTTCTTTCTGGGCATCGGTGCCGTACTTCAGGATGGGCATGCAGGCCACCGAATTGTGCACGCTCATGATGGTGGAGCAGGCGCCGTTGCCGGCCGCGATTTCCTCCAGCGCCACCGCGTACGCCAGATAGCCGCTGGCGTTGCCGTCCCATTCCTCGGGCACCAGCATGCCGAAAAAGCCCAGTTGGGCCATCTCGGCGATCGCGTCGGCCGGATAGTGGTGCTCGCGGTCCCAGCGTTCGGAATTGGGCGCCAGGCGTTCCTGGGCGAAACGGCGCGCCATGTCCTGGACGCTGAGCTGTTCTTCGGTCAAAAGCATGTTCGGTCTCCTGTGCGGGCAGTTCCAGGCTGGCGCGGGTGGGCGCCGCCCGTGTTTTCTTGCGCGGGCCGAACGCCTGGGATGCAGGCGCGGCACGATTGCGAGAATACACCGGCCAGGACGCCGGCCAGGCTCGCAAGCGGCCTGCTCGGCCGTCTTTAACCGCAGTGCGGATCGTGGTCGGGGTGCTGGCCCGGGAGCAGCCCCCGGTACTCGGGATGCTGCTTCAGGCGTTCCTGGAAGTCCCGCGCCAGCTGGTCGATGCGGATGGTCGAAAAGCGCGCCAGCAATAGCCGGCGCGACTCGGACAGCGCGCCGTCCAG
Source organism: Achromobacter sp. ASV32 (assembly GCF_016428805.1). GTDB lineage: Bacteria > Pseudomonadota > Gammaproteobacteria > Burkholderiales > Burkholderiaceae_B > Achromobacter. The sequence goes on along the minus strand of NZ_JAELTJ010000001.1, from coordinate 80,597 downwards.
CCCGGCATTGACCGCCTGCTCGACCAGGCACTTGGGTTCGCTGTCGGCCAGGCCCAACGCAAAGATCGGCGGCTCGCCCAGCGCCTGGTAAACGTCCAGCAGCGTCAGCTCGGACAGCTTGCGCGTCAGCACCCAGCCGCCGCCGTGGCCCTTTTCGGACTGCACATAGCCGCATTCGCGCAGGCCGGACATCATGCGCCGCACCACCACGGGATTGGTATTGAGCATCTTGCCGATGCTCTCGGAGGTCAGCGGCGCGTCGTGCTCGGCCATGTGGATCAGCACGTGCAGCATGCGTGACAGGCGGTTGTCGCTACGCATCGGAGGGGGGTTCCAGATTTATCGATTGAAACATTATAAGTTGCGTGAAAAGGCTCGGCGGCTTTATCATGCAACTTTTAAAGTATCGAGAAAGTCATGCAACTGGATATCCGTCCCCCGCGCTATGACGCGATCGTTGTCGGCGGCAGCTTCGCCGGCCTGTCCGCCGCCATGCAGCTGGCCCGCGCCCGCCGCCGCATCGCGCTGGTGGATGCCGGTCAGCCGCGCAACCGCTATGCCGCCCATTCGCACGGTTTTCTGGGGCTGGACGGCAAATCCCCGACCGAGATCGTGCGTCTCGGCCGCCAGCAACTGGCGGCCTACCCCACGGTGGAATTCATCGACGGCACCGCCACGCTCGCCGAGGAATCGGCAGGGCGGTTCCTGGTCACGATGGAAGATGGCAACGTCCTGCATGGCGCCCGCCTGATCCTGGCCACCGGCATGCGCGACGAGCTACCCGCCCTGCCCGGCCTGCAGGAACGCTGGGGGCAGACCGTGCTGCATTGCCCCTATTGCCACGGCTACGAAGTGGCGGACCGTCCGCTGGGCGTGCTGGCGGCGCACCCGTTGTCCGCGCACCAGGCGGCGCTGCTGCCCGACTGGGGTCCTACGACGTATTTCACGCAAGGGGAATTCGAACCGGACGCGGAACAGGCCGCGCTGTTGACCGCTCGCGGCGTGCGCATCGAACGCACGCCCGTGACGGGCCTGCTGGGCCAGGCGCCCCAGATCGACGCGGTGCAATTGGCCGACGGCCGCCGCCTGCTGATCAACGCGATCTTTGTGGCCGCGCGCGTCCACATGGCCAGCCCGTTGGCCGCGCAGTTGGGCTGCGCATTCGACGAAGGGCCGTTGGGGCCTTACCTGCGGGTCGACGATTTCAAGCAGACCACCGTGCCGGGCGTGTTCGCGGCGGGCGATGCCACATTACCCATGGCCAATGCCACGCTCGCCAGCGCGTCGGGCGTCATGGCCGGGACCGGCTTGCATCACTCGCTGGTCCGGGCCGCGCTGCGCAGTCCGGGCTGACAGAGACGTGGGCTGCGGCGGCTGCGTGCGGGCCGGGCCGCCCGCGCCGTCTCAGGTGCACTGCCAAAGATGCCCGCTGACGCGGCAATCCGCGCACCAGAAGGTGTAGTTGCAGCCGCCGCTGCCCCACGACCATTCACCGCCGTCTTCCTGCGGCAGGTCGGAATCGAGTTGCATCGCAAACGCCATGCGCACGCCGCAATCGGGGCACGACGGGTACTCGCCCTGCTGCACCCAACTGGGCGGGCCACCCACGCGGTTCAGGTTCTGGCGACCGTTGGAATCGCCCCAGTCCTGCCAGGCCCAGCGCTTGGGCGCCAGGAACAACGACACGTCGGCTTGCAGGAGTGGCCCCGTGGGAAACCCGGGGGTCAACGCGTCCGCTCGCCGCTGCGACGGATGCGCCCGTGGCGCGCCCTGGTCGTCGTGCTGAAAGAACAGCACGTCGGCATCCGCTTCCCAGCCTTGACACGACAGGCACGTCGCCAATTCCAGGGGGGTCGCGCAATCAATGCCGGCAAGCCCCGGTTGTGGCAGGGCCAGCAAGCGGTGCAGCGGCCCGTGGCACAGCCCGCAAGTGGCGGTCAAGGCGCCGCCCATGCGGCCCGCGCAGACCGCCGGGGCGTCGGCCTCGCTTTCGTGCCGGCCGGCCAATGCCGCCGCTGCGGCGGGTTGGGCCGCGGTCAAAGCACCCCAGGTCGGATGCAGGCCCTGGAGATCGCGTCGCCACGCCGGCTGCGAGGCCAGCATCCGCTTGCGCTGCGCGGCACTGAAACGCATGTGCAGCGGCTGCTCGCCATGCAGCGCCCGTGCCTGCCCGCGGCCATCGGCATAACCCACCGCCATCAGCCAATAGATGCCGTTGACCTCATCCTGCGGCGCGAACACGCGCCGCCAGACCTCCAGCACCAGCGCCGGATGACGCGAATACAGCACGGCGCGGGCGCGCAAATGTTCCAACGAGCCCTCTTCCGCCTCTGGCCCGACCTGCGCCAGCCAGGTGCGCGCCGTCTCGGCGTCCAGCGCGCGCCAGGCGAAATCCACGCCAAAGCGCGGTCCGCCCTGGCCCTGATGCGCGGCCCTCAGCAGGTGATCCCAATCATCGGCGAACACCTCGGGCCATTGCATCGCCGCGCAATCCAGCACTTCGGACAGGCCCGCGCCCGTTTTGCCCTGGCGCGACCGCTGCCACGCCTGGCGCAGCACGTCGGCATGCGTGGCGTCGTCCATCAGGTCCAGCGCGGCGTCGATGAAGGTCGCGTGTTCCAGCCCCCGGTCCAGGAACCGCAGCACCAGCTCGCCCAGGGCGTGGGGATCGTCCTGACGCAGCCGCAGTACCTGGCCCATGGGGTCGTTGTTCTTCCAGCCCCGCTGCTCGAAGGCCTGCACGACCTCTTCGGGTGACATCGCCTCACCGGCCCGCCGGCTGCCCGTCATGCCGGCTCCTTGCGGCCCGCGCTGGCGAATTTCTTCCAGTCTTCGTTGTCCACCAGGGTGGACCGGAACACCCGCAGCTTCTCGCAGCCCTTGATGGACTTGAGCACCTTCTTGACCTGATCGCACACCGTGGCCGGCAGCCAGGGGCTGAGCGTGACGCGCTTGATCGCCGTCGGCGCCACGGGGATGCGAAACACCGGTGCCTCGCGCGTCTTGCGGCACACGAACAAGCGGAATTCCTTTTCATCGCGAAAGGCATGGCGCTTGAGGAAAGGCAGGTCGGCTTCGGCCGGCGGCTGCTCGCGCAGCGATTTGATGGTGCGGTACTGCACTGTCTCGGCGCGCAAGTCGGGCACACCGGCCACTTCGGCCACCAGTTTTTCCTTGTCGAACTCGATGCACACACGGCCGCTGCCATGCGAGAACACCCGCCAATGATGGTAGGTCTCGGTTGCCTCGGCCATGCACAGCGCGTAGATGCCCAGCAGGCGCTTGGCGCGCGCGTATTCTTCGATGTAGAACGAATCGTTGCGATCGTCCCATGCCTTCGGGTTGAGCAGCGCCAGTTCTCCGGACTGCAGATAGTCGATCAGATAGGGAAGCTCGGTATATCGGCGCAACGAGGTAGCCAAGGCGGCGCTCCGGTGAAAAAACCCAGGCGTCAGTCTACCCCGGCACGACGTTACACTGGCCGATTCGCCAAGGAGACCCCATGCTTCAAAAGAATAGCGAAGGAAAACCCACGCCCAAGCGCCAATCCGCCACCAGCCAGCGGTTCTGGTACATCGCGCTGGCAGGCACGCTGGCTGCGTGCAGCTATGAGCTCATCCCCTTGTTGCAGGGCCAGCTCCCGGCGCTGCAAAAACTGCTGGTGCCGGTGCTGCTGCTGGCGTGGCTGTACCGCGGCAGCGAATGGCCCCGGTGGCTGCTGACCGCCTTGATGCTCGGCATCGGCGGGATGAACCTTTACCAGGTGATCCCCTTGCTCGAATACGGCGCCACCCGCTGGATCAAAGCCCTGGTGTACATCCTGATCATGCTGGCCACGGGCCTGTATCTCGCACTGGCCACGCGGGATTTCACCCGCTATCAGAATTACGTCGCGATGCGCGACGGCCCTCGCGCCGCCGCCAGGAAACGCGCGGCCGAACGCTCCGGCCGCGAGGGATCGGCACGCTAGGGCCTGAACGTTTGGCGTTACCGCTCGACGGCGGATGCCGATGCCGGCAGAACGGTGAAGATCAGCACGCCCAACATCGTCATGGCAATCCGGAACGCGGCATCCAACCCATTCCAGGTGTGGGACATCCACATCCCGAACCATTCTCCCCCCAACGTGGCGAACATGAACTGCCAGGTCAGGAAGCCAAGGGTCAAGCCCTGGATGGCCCGAGTCTTGGCGGCGCGGAACTCCTGATCTGTCTTGCGCCGGGCCCGCAGCATCTGGCGGCCCCCCGCCAGGCACAGCACGGCCGTCGCGGCTTCGGCCAGGATGATGAGGACAAAGGCCGCGCTGTGAGCCAGGGGAGCCTCGATGGACCGATAGTGAATGCCCGAGCCAGGGAAAATGGTATCCATCATCATGACGTGCTGAACGAACGGGTAGTTTGCGCCGTGGTCGGTGATATTGCCGAAGGCCACCAACGCCGCGTGCACACCCATGCACAGAACCAGCAGGATCTGTGAAATTCTCGTGATCATTCTTGCGCCCCTGAAGAGATGGCTCTGTCGGCGCATCACGCCGTAGCCGGAAAGTGTCGGCAGAAACCACACCGATCCATTGAGCGAGTCTAGATCCGGGCTTTTGAAGCGCGCCATTGGATATTTCCGAAAGTCGCAACGGCGGACATCGCCATGGCCGATCGGCCATAACAGCAAACCATGACGCCTTCCAGACAGCGGCGCGATCGGAATTGTCATGTCAATGTCCGCGAATTGTCGAGCGGCGCCGTTCAGACTTTCATTCGCCACGCGGCAGGCCGATCACGCATCCGCCCGCGCGGCGCATCCGATATCCGCACCGTTCCCGCATCCGGAGTCTTTCATGAAAAAAATATTATTCGCCGCGGCCGCCACCGCCCTGTCCGGCGTGGCATCCGCGCAATCGTCCGTCACCCTGTACGGCCTGATCGACACCGGCATCGGCTACGCCAACGTCGATGGCCGCTACACCGACCCGGCCACGGGCCGCAGCACCCGCATCGACAACAGCCGCATCGGTTCGACCACCGGCACCACCGCCGGCTCGCGCTGGGGCCTGCGCGGCAAGGAAGACCTGGGCGACGGCCTGTACGCCGTGTTCCAGCTGGAGTCCGGCTTCGACAGCCGCAACGGCAGCTCGCTGCAGAGCAACCGCCTGTTCGGCCGCGAAGCCACCGTGGGCCTGGGCAGCGCCGATTGGGGCGAGATCCGCCTGGGCCGCCAATACAACATCGCCGCGCGGTACTTCTCGGGCATGTTCGGCTCGTCCTTCGGCGGCGGCTTCAATCAGCTCAGCACCGGCGCCGGCCTGGGCTTCAGCTCGGCGTACTACGTGCGCTACGACAACCTGGTCGTCTATGAAACCCCGTCGCTGGGCGGCTTGAAAGCCGCCGTCGGCTACGCCTTCAACGCCGACGACCGCCGTACCGCGCAAACGGGCTTCGCCACGGCCGACAACACCCGCGCCATCACCGCCGGCGTGCGCTACGACAACGGCCCGTTGATGGGCTTTGCCACCTACGATCAACTCAATGCGTCCAATAAGCTGCCCCAGGGCCAGGTCGACGCCACGCCCCGCTCGTACATCGTCGGCGGCTCGTACGACTTCGAGGTCTTCAAGGTGGCACTGGCCTACAACCGCATCACCGACGGCTGGTTCGCGGGCAAGAGCCTGCCCAACGGCGGCAGCATCGGCGCCTTCACCGGCACGCCCTCCTATGCCTTCGCCAAGGGATTCCGGTCCAATTCGTACCTGCTGGCGCTCGCCGCGCCGGTCGGCAAATCCGGCGGCGCGTTCGCCTCCTGGCAACGGGCGGACGCGAACAGCAAACAGCTCACCGGCGGGGATTCGGCCAGCAATACGTATAGTCTGGGCTACAACTACAACCTGTCCAAGCGCACGGACCTGTATGCCGTCGCTTCCTATACGACGAACTGGGCGTTCCTGGACAACGCCAAGGCGACCGAGGTGAACCTGGGCATCCGCCATCGCTTCTGATGCGGCATTGAGGTCATAACAAGCTGTCTGTAGACCCCCCGTTGACGACGCCATACTCCGCGAAGGGAGGAATGGTGGTTCGGCGCGCGCTGCCCGGGAAAAGGCAGCGCGTCTTTTTCTGGCCCGTCAGCCGCTATCGTCCACCGCGTCCTGCAAGACGGCGACACCCTGGCCGGGATCCAACGAGGACAGCGCCTGATTGACGATCAGCCAGGCATCGATGTCCTGGCCAAGCACGTGCAGGCGAAATCCGTTGTAGATCGCATAGTAGGCAGACGCCGCGGCATGCGGCAGCACCCAGTCCTCATCGCGCAACGCAATGATGGGCTCAAGATACCGGCTCTCCACGCCTGCCGTGTCGCGACGGTCTCTGACCGCCGCCAGCGCTTCGCGGGGCAATCCGGTATCTGCTTGCTGGCAAGACCCGGCCACCGACTCGACATAGGTCGGTTGCGCGTCCAGAGAATAGTGGGACTCCCAGACCGCAAGCGCGTGCTTCAACAAATGCAGATGAACACCGCGTTGGCGCTCGGGCGGGAAATCCAAGAAAGCCTCGGCCGCAAGGAACATGCTATCTGATGTGTCCGTGGTTCACAGATCAAGCAGCGCAGGCCGCCGCGCCAGCCACACCGTGGCTCCGCCGCAGGCGACGTCGTTCTGGACGTGCCGCACGACCTCGAAGCCGTTAGCGGCCAGCAACTGGCAATACTCGTCCTTGTCCAGGCTGCCATGATAAAGCGGCCTGCCCTCAAACTGGCCGATGGCATGCCCATGCGACGGGCCGCTGGTGAACATCAAGGCCGCGCCGGGTTCGGCCCAGCGCCGAAACCGGTCGAACATCGGCCGCTGGTCATCGGGGCGCAGATGGAAGAAGCTGTGCCAGGCGATCAGGCCATGGAACCTGTCCGGACAGGAAAACCGCCGCATGTCGGCGGCGATCCAGCGCTGGTCGGGAAACGCCGCCCGGGCCGACGCGAGCAGAGGCTCGGACGTGTCGATCCCGGTGACGAGGCAACCCTGCGCGATCAGATGCCGGGCGATGGGCATCCCGGTGCCGCAGCCGATGTCCAGCACCCGCGGCGCGGCCGCTGGCAGCAAGTCACGGAATGCCGCCAGCCAGTCGGCCTCGATCAAGCGGTGCGCGTTGCGCTGCGCCTCGAACGCGGCGGCGTGTTCCTGGTATATCGCGATGATGTCGTCAGCGTAGGGGTCGGACATGTCCAGCCTCGTGAAAATGCGGGCATCCAGGGCGTCCTTGGCCGTGCCTTGTCAGCATTCAGCGGTTGATGAGCATCGAATAGCCGGGCGGCGTCTGTGCGTTGTCGATGAAGATGTAGGCCGTGCCGTCCGAGCAGAAGTTCGCCACTTCCGAATAGCCGCCCTCTTGCATCGGCACGCAATTGTCGATCTGCAGCAGCAATCGGCCGGGCGGCACGCCTTGCGCGCCGTTTGCGGTCCAGTAAGGCACGCCGCTGAACTTGGTGCGCCATTCTGTGGCCCAGTCGTGGGGGTGCGCGATCTCGTCGGGCAGGTCGCCGTGGCGGCCGTAGTCGTAGAAGTCGGCTTCCAGCTCGGCAGCCGCGCCGTCGTCGTCTATGCGCCAATGGGCCACGCCGAGTTCGGGAATGAGTTCGGGGAAACCATCTTCGGCATGCTCCGGCGGCGCCGTCAGGCCGTCGCCCAGCGCCGTGCGCGGCAGGCTGAAGACCGCGTTGGCGCCACCGTCGCTTTCCCAAAAGCTGCAGACGCTGTCCCATTCGCACTTGAAGGCGAACAGCACTTCGCCCGCCGGGATCGGCAGGTCAGGCGCGTTTTCATCCGCGGACTGCCCGGGCACCTGGGCGAGAAAGCTCATTGCCCGGCCGCATTCCTTGCACATCGGCCAATGCGCGATCGGCAGGCCCCAAGGCAGACCGCCCAGCTTATGGACGAGACCCGGCGCCGCACCGGCGCAATACGTGGGGTAATGGCTTTTCATGGAGGCACCTGAGTCGACGGAATTCCCAGACTATATCGTCTGGCGGCTGCTTTGTCGTGACGCGGCGGTGACCCGTTCCTACACTTCCTCAATGCCCAGCAAAGCGGGCAACAAACGGTATATGCCGAAACTGGAGCCTTTGTTTACGGCATGCTCGGTCGGGTGCGTCAGGGATGCCAAGGCTCCGTTCACCCACAGGATCTCGGGAAACTCATCGCTGACAAGGCTTGCGCTTGCGCGCAGGGTTTCGGCGGAAGTTTTGATGGATTTTTTGCATCAATCGAGGAATTTATTTCATTTCCCTGGTCTGCCGTCCGAGCGTAAAAACGATGCATCGCCGCCGTCAAGGCCGTGGGCCGGCAACCCATGCTTTCTATCCGGCGCCGGCGCCATCGCACACCCCGCAAGGAGGAGACCCCATCATGAACACCGCATTGGAACGCCTGGCCGCGCAGCTTGACTTAAATGCCGCAAACCATGAGCCGCTGCGCCTGGCCTTTGCCCACGCCTGCACTCGGCGGGTCGAGCATCTGCTGGAAGATCCGCAAGCCATTGCCTGCCTGGAGACGCTGGAACGGTATCTGGACAGGCAGGCCAGCCGCCAGCAGTTGACCGACGCGGCCGTTGCCGCGGCGCGCCTCGCCAACCATCACCACGGCTCGACGTCCATCGACGGCTGCGGCCACGCCGCCGTGTCCGCGACCTATGCGGTGGCCAGCGCGCTGGCCGGCAAGGCGCTGCGGGCGGCGGAATACGCCGCCTATGCCGCGGTGTACGGCCAAGGCGGCTATGGCGCGATCTCCGACCCGGACTCGTTCAACATCGAATTTGCCTGGCAGGCGGAAACGCTGGCGGCCTTGGCAGCAGCCGATGGCCGCGTGGTCTGCCAAGGCCGCGAACCGCCCGGCCGTAAACGAGCGCACCCGTGAAGCGCGTGGCCAGTGCCTGTACTACGCCCTCGCCGTCACAGCGGCCCCGCCGCCAGCATGAAGCTGCCGCCGCGGATCACGTGCAGCAAGCGCGGCCGGCTACCGCCGTCCACCTTCTTGCGCAGCCGGCGCATGGCGATGGCAACCGCCTGGCACTTGACGTGCTCGGGCCCCGGGGTCCTGGCCTGGGTCTTCCAGACCTGCTCGGCCAACTGCCAGCTGGTGAACACGGCGCCCGGGCTGCCCATCAGCAAGGCCAGCAGCCCGAATTCCTTGGGCGTCAGCATCAGCATCTGGCCATCGCGATAGGCGCGATAGCGCAGCAAGTCCAGCTCCAGGTCCGCGAACTGCAACCTGTCGCCGGACTCGGGAGCACCGGTAAGCATCACGTGGCCCATGCCGCGGTGTCCTGTAGGCCGCCTGCGCGCTTAGCGGCGCGCGTCGTTCTGGCGCTGGACTTCGGCCTGGTAGTCAGGGCCCGAGCGCAGCCGCACATACTCCGAGAACGCGGCCTTGTATTCGCGGCTGTAGATGTCCGGCGTGGCTTCGCCGCGCCAGAACTTGTCCACCCCTGCCCGCTTCCACAATGCCAGGTCCGCCAGCACTTCGGCACGCGTCAGCGACTGGCCGTAGGGGCTGGTCAACGCGGTGGCCGGCGCGCCGGCCGATGCCACCTGTTGCGCCAGCGCGGTGCCGGAAACGCCCGCCGTCAGGGCCAGGACCAATGCGGTTTTACGAAGAATCTGCATGCTTCACACTCCTAGATATCAAGTTGGGGACTGCACGGGATTCATTCTAGGAAGGTGACGCAGACAGAAAGCGGATAGGGAGATTACGTTTTTGACGTAAAAAAAGCGCCACGGAGGTGCCGTGGCGCTTCGTTGATGCCGCTCGCGCAGGCCTTTTAACGCACCTTGCCCTCCTTCCAGGCTTCCAGCAGCTTCTCGTACGCCACCGTCTCGCCCTTGGGCTTTTCATTGCCCAGCTTCTTCCACGGCGCGTGCTGATCCGACAGCCACTTGTTCGGATCGCTCTTGGCGTTCAGCTTGGGCGCGCATTGCGCCATGCCGGCCCGTTCCAGCCGCGCCATGACCTGGTCCATTTCGTTGGCCAGGTTGTCCATGGCGGCCTGCGGGGTCTTCTCGCCGGTGACGGCGGTGGCGACGTTCTTCCACCACAGCTGGGCCAGCTTGGGGTAGTCGGGCACGTTGTTGCCGGTGGGGGTCCAGGCCACGCGTGCCGGGCTGCGGTAGAACTCGATCAGGCCGCCGTAGTTGGCGGCGTTCTTGGTGAAGTAGTCGCTGTGGATGTCGCTGTCGCGGATGAAGGTCAGGCCGGTGATGGACTTCTTCAGCGAGACCGACTTGGACGTGACGAACTGGGCATAGAGCCAGGCGGCGGCCATCTTGTCGGGGTTGGTGGACTTGAAGAAGGTCCACGAGCCGACGTCCTGGTAGCCGTTCTGCATGCCGTCCTTCCAGTACGGGCCATACGGCGACGGGGCCATGCGCCACTTCGGCGTGCCGTCCTCGTTGACGACCGGCAGGCCCTTCTTGGTCATGTCGGCGGTAAAGGCCGTGTACCAGAAGATCTGCTGGGCGATCTGGCCTTGCGCGGGCACCGGACCGGATTCCGAGAAGGTCATGCCCATGGCCTGCTGCGGGGCGTACTTCTTCATCCAGTCGACGTACTTGGTCAGGGCGTAGACGGCGGCCGGGCTGTTGGTGGCGCCGCCGCGCGCGACCGAGGCGCCCACCGGGGTGCACTTGTCGTCGGCGACGCGGATGCCCCATTCGTCTACCGGCATGCCGTTGGGCAGGCCCTTGTCGGCGGCGCCGGCCATGGACAGCCAGGCATCGGTGAAACGCCAGCCCAGCGACGGGTCCTTCTTGCCGTAGTCCATGTGGCCGTAGACCTTCTTGCCGTCGATTTCCTTGACGTCGTTCGAGAAGAAGTCGGCGATGTCCTCGTAGGCGGACCAGTTGGTGGGCACGCCCAGGTCGTAGCCGTACTTGGCCTTGAACTTGTCCTTCAGATCCTGGCGGGCGAACCAGTCGGCGCGGAACCAGTAGACGTTGGCGAACTGCTGGTCGGGCAGCTGGTACAGCTTGCCGTCGGGCGCGGTGGTGAACTTGGTGCCGATGAAGTCCTTCAGGTCCAGGCCGGGGTTGGTCCATTCCTTGCCTGCGCCGGCCATGTAGTCCGACAGCGGCAGGATGGCGCCGTAGCGGTAGTGGGTGCCGATCAGATCCGAATCGGAGATCCAGCCGTCGTAGATGGACTTGCCCGACTGCATGGACGTCTGCAGTTTTTCGACGACGTCGCCTTCCTGGATCAGGTCGTGATTGACCTTGATCCCGGTGATCTCGGCGAAGGCCTTCGCCAGCGTCTTGGATTCGTATTCATGCGTGGTGATGGTTTCGGACACCACGTTGATTTCGGTGACGCCCTTGGCCTTGAGCTTGGCGGCGGTTTCGATGAACCACTTCATCTCGGCCATCTGCTGGTCTTTGGACAGCGACGACGGCTGGAATTCCGAATCGACCCACTTTTTCGCTTCCGGCTCGCCGGCCCAGGCTCCTGACGTACCGATCAGGGCGATGGCGGCCGCCATGGCGTGCATGCGCAATTTCATGACCTGTCTCCTCGATAAGTCTTCCCGTATCTTGCTGCGGACCGCTGGCCGGGGAAGACGCTGGCCGATAGTCCTTCCAAACCACTGATATCGCGCGGGGTTCTGTTGCCCCGTTCAGCCTTTTCTCATGATCAAAGCCAGCAGCAGCATGGACAGCACGAAGCTGATCCACACCGATGGCGGCTCGTCCAGCGAAAACCATTGCACCGCCTTCTGTCCCAGCCCCAGGAACGCCAGGTTGAGCCAGGCCGCGGCCATCAAGCCGATGAACAGGCGGTCGCCCCGCGTGGTGCGCAGCGGCAGGAAACCCTTGCGCTCGACCGTGGGCGATTTCAATTCCCAGACTGTCATGCCGATCAGCATCAGGACGATGCAGGAAAAGAACACGGCGACCGGCGTGGTCCATACCATCCAGCTGAACATGTCTGCCCCCCTTAGACCCGGCCCATCGCGAAACCCTTCGCGATGTAGTGCCGCACGAACCAGATGACGATGCCGCCAGGCACGATGGTCAGCACGCCGGCCGCCGCCAGCACGCCCCAGTCCATACCCGAGGCCGAAACGGTGCGGGTCATGGTGGCAACGATAGGCTTGGCGTTCACGGACGTGAGCGTGCGGGCCAGCAGCAGTTCGACCCAGCTGAACATGAAGCAGAAGAACGCCGCCACGCCGACGCCGGACTTGATCAGCGGCAGGAAGATCGTCAGAAAAAAGCGCGGGAACGAGTAGCCGTCCACATACGCGGTTTCGTCGATTTCGCGCGGCACGCCGGACATGAAGCCTTCGAGAATCCAGACGGCCAGCGGCACGTTGAACACCAGGTGCGCCAGCGCCACGGCCAGGTGGGTGTCCATCAGCCCGAACGAGCTGTACAGCTGGAAGAACGGCAGCAGGAACACGGCCGGCGGCGTCATGCGGTTGGTCAGCAGCCAGAAGAACACGTGCTTGTCACCGATGAAGCGGTAGCGCGAGAACGCGTAGGCCGCGGGCAACGCCACCGCCAGCGAGATCACGGTGTTGATGACCACGTAAATCAGCGAATTGATGTAGCCGGAATACCAGGCAGGGTCGGTGAAGATGGTGCGGTAGTGCTCCAGCGTGAAATCCTGCGGCCACAGGGTCAGCGTGCTGACGATTTCGGTATTGGTCTTGAACGACATGTTCAGCATCCAGTACAGCGGCAGGATGGCGAACACGAGGTACAGCGCCAGGAAGGCGCCGCGCCACCAGGTGGAGGGGTTACGCATTGGCACGCTCCTCGTCAAAGCCGCCGGTGGTGCCGGCACGCTGCATCCAGTTGTAGAGGATGAAGCACAAGAGCAGGATAATCAGGAAGTAGATGATGGAGAACGCCGCCGCCGGGCCCAGGTCGAACTGGCCCACGGCCTTCTGCGTGAGGTATTGCGACAGGAAGGTAGTGGCGTTGCCCGGCCCGCCGCCGGTCAGGACGAAGGGCTCGGTGTAGATCATGAAGCTGTCCATGAAGCGCAGCAGCACCGCAATCATCAGCACGCCGCGCATCTTGGGCAACTGAATGAACCGGAACACGGCCAATCGCGAGGCGCCGTCGATGCGGGCAGCCTGGTAGTAGGCGTCGGGAATGGCGCGCAGGCCCGCATAGCACAGCAGCGCCACCAGCGGCGTCCAGTGCCAGACGTCCATGACCAGCACGGTGACCCAGGCGTCGATGTCGTTGCCGGTGTAGTTGTAGTCCACGCCCAGCCACGACAGCGTCGCGCCCAGCAGGCCGATGTCGGTGCGGCCGAACACCTGCCAGATGGTGCCCACCACGTTCCACGGGATCAGCAGCGACAGCGCGATGATGACCAGCACCGCCGAGGCGCGCCAGCCGCTGGCGGGCATCGACAGGGCCAGCAAAATTCCCAGCGGGATCTCGATGGCCAGCACCGCCAGCGAAAAGCCGATCTGGCGCAGCAACGCGCCGTGCAGCTCTTCGTCCTGCAGCACGGCGGCGAACCACTCGGTGCCGACGAACACGCGGCGCTCGGGCGAGATGATGTCCTGCACCGAGTAGTTGACGATCGTCATCAGCGGCAGGACGGCGGAAAACGCCACGCACAGGACGACGGGCAGGACCAGGAACCAGGCCCGGTGATTGATCGGTTTCATCGGATCAGTTCCTCGTCGCGGTAAAAGCAGGTGTGCGGATTCAGGGCCGACAGCCATACGGTGGCGCCGGCCGCCATGGCCGTGGCGTCGGCGCCCAGGCGCGCCCGCAGCGGCGTGCCCTCGAAATCGGCCACCAGCAGCGTGTAGGTGCCCACGTCCTGCACCCGGTCGACGCGCACGGGGATGGCGCCGGGCGTCCGGGCGTCGGTCAAGCGCAGGTACTCCGGCCGCACGCCCAGCTTGACCGGGCCAGCGTGGGCCAGCTTGGCGGCCAGGGCGTCGGACACGCCGTCCACGCGGTACTGCCCTACCCGCAACGCGCCGTCGCGCCATTCGGCCGGCAGGAAATTCATGCCGGGCGAGCCGATGAAGTGGCCCACGAAGGTATGGGCCGGACGCTCGAACAGGTCGTCGGCGCTGCCCACCTGGACGGCGCGTCCACGTGCCATCACCATGACCTGGTCGGCGAAGGTCAGCGCCTCGGTCTGGTCATGGGTGACGTAGATCAGCGTCAGCTTGAACTCGTGGTGGATTTCCTTGAGTTTGCGGCGCAGTTCCCATTTGAGCTGCGGATCGATGACGGTGAGCGGTTCGTCGAACAGAATGGCCGACACGTCATTGCGCACCAGCCCGCGGCCCAGCGAGATCTTCTGTTTGGCGTCGGCGGTCAGGCCGCTGGCGCGGCGGTCCAGCACGTGCGACATCTCCAGCATTTCGGCGATGCGGCCGACGCGTTCGCGGATGCGCCCGGGCGGCACGCCGCGATTGCGCAGCGGAAAGGCCAGGTTCTCGGCCACGGTCATGGTGTCGTACACCACCGGAAACTGGAACACCTGGGCAATATTGCGTGCCTGCGGGGTCTTGCCGGTGACGTCCTGGCCGTCGAACAGGATACGGCCATGCGAGGGGCGCAGCAGGCCCGAGACGCAGTTCAGCAAGGTGGTCTTGCCGCAGCCCGACGGCCCCAGCAAGGCATAGGCCCCGCCGTCGCGGAAGGTGAATTTCAGCGGCAGAAGCGCGTAGTCTTCGTCGGCCCGAGGATGGGCGACGTAAGAATGGGACAGGTCCAGCTCGATCTGTGCCATCAGACAGCCCCTTGCGCGGCGGCGCGGCGTGCAGGCGCGGCCAGCAAGGCCCCGTCGCCGCCAAACGCGTAGGTTTGCGCCGGGTCGAAGTACAGCGTCAGTCGCTGATCCAGGGTGTAGCGATGCACCCCGGGCAGTTGCGCGACCACATCACCGGCGGCGGTCTGCGCATGCACGAAGGTATCGGACCCGGAGATCTCGGCCAGCTTGACCACGCCGTCCAAGCCGATATGGCCGGGGCGCGGTGCGACGTCCAGCGCGCCGGCCCGCAAGCCGGCAGTGAGCTCGGCGCCGTCGCCCGGGGGCAACTGCCGGTCTACCGCAATGCCGCCTTGCAGCGAGAACCCGCCCTGGCTGCGGCGCGCGGCGAACAGGTTCATGGGCGGGTCGCTGAAGGCGCGCGCCACGCGGATGGAGTTGGGACGATGAAAGACCTCGGCGGTGGGGCCGTATTGCAGCAGTTCGCCCGCGTCCAGCACCGCGGTGTGGCCGCCGAGCAACAGGGCCTCGCCCGGCTCGGTGGTGGCGTAGATCACCGTGGACCGGCCCTGCGCGAATAGCGCTGACAGCTCGTCGCGCAGCTCTTCGCGCAGCTTGTAGTCCAGGTTGACCAGGGGTTCGTCCAGCAGGATCAGCGGCGCATCCTTGGCCAGGGCCCGCGCCAGCGCCACCCGCTGCTGCTGGCCGCCGGACAGCTCGGATGGGTAGCGGGCCAGCAGGTGGTCGATGTGCAGGCGCGCCGCCATGGCGCCCACCTTGTCGGCAATGCCGTCCGCGCCGCGCAGCTTGAGCGGCGAAGCAATATTGTCGAACACCGTCATGGACGGATAGTTGATGAATTGCTGGTAGACCATGGCGACGTTGCGCTGGCGCACCGGCACGCCGGTCACGTCCGCCCCGTCGGCCAGTACCCGGCCTTCCGTGGGCCGGTCCAATCCGGCCATGATGCGCATCAGCGATGTCTTGCCCGCCAGGGTCGCCCCCAGCAGCACGGTCATGGCGCCCGGCACCGGGGCCAGGGTCATCGGATACAGGTGCGTCTGCGAGCCGGCTCGCAAACCTATCCTGTCCAGGGTCAGCTGCATCTGGTCTCCTGCCTTTTATACGTCCCCAATTATTCAAATCGGGTATCGGTATGTCGGTACAGCGGCCCTCGCGGCGCGCAAGAACGCGCCGTTTCAGGTTCTTCTTTCAGATAGCTTTCGTTTTTTTTGCGTTTTACCGAAGAAGCGAACAAAAAACAATCTTGCAGTGCGTCATTATTTTTCGCTTTTGTTGTTTTATGATGCGAACATGACACTGAATCCCAGACAAAGCGCGTTGATCGAAATGGTGCGAGCCCAAGGCTCGGCCACGATCGAAGAGCTTGCCAAACGCTTTGACGTCACGCTGCAGACCGTGCGGCGCGACGTCAACATCCTGTCCGAAGCCGGCCTGCTGTCGCGCTTTCACGGCGGCGTGCGCATCGAAGCGTCGACCATCGAGAACATCGCCTATCGCAAGCGCCAGGGGCTGCATGCCGCCGGCAAGCAACGCATCGCCGAGGCCGTGGCCCGTGCGGTGCCCGATGGCTGTTCGCTGATCCTGAACATCGGCACCACCACCGAGGCCATCGCGCGCGCCCTGCTGCGCCACCGCGGCCTGCGCGTCATCACCAACAACCTGCACGTGGCCGACATCCTGTCGGACAACCCCGATTGCGAAGTCATCGTCGCCGGCGGCGTGGTGCGTTCGCGCGACCGCGGCATCGTCGGCGAAGCCACCATGGATTTCATCCGCCAGTTCAAGGTCGATATCGGCCTGATCGGCATTTCGGGCATCGAGGCCGACGGCACGCTGCGCGACTACGACTTTCGCGAAGTGCGCGTGGCCCGCACCATCATCGAACAATCGCGCGAGGTCTGGCTGGCCGCGGACAGCAGCAAGTTCAAGCGCCAGGCCATGGTGGAACTGGCGCACATTTCGCAGATCGACCGCTTTTTCACCGACGCGCATCCGCAGGAACCGCTGGCCCAGGTGCTGCTCGATTCCGGCGTGCGCTGCGAGGTCGCCGCCGCACCGAACACGGCCAAGACCGCCGCCTGACGCGGCGCCCTGCCCCTTACGAAACACCGTACTGATTACCTAGCGGCCCCGCCGCCACCATGCATATGAACCAAACGCCTGCCACCGTCACCCCGCCCGACCGCAACCGCCTGCTGGCGCAACTGGACAACACGCCCGCCTGGGATGTGATCGTCATCGGCGGCGGCGCCACCGGCCTGGGCACCGCCGTGGACGCCGCCAGCCGGGGCTACCGCACCCTGTTGATCGAAGGCGCCGACTTCGCCAAGGGCACGTCCAGCAAGGCCACCAAGCTGGTCCACGGCGGCGTGCGTTACCTGGCGCAGGGCAACATCAGCCTGGTGCGCGAGGCGCTGCACGAACGCGGCCTGCTCAACCGCAATGCCCCGCACCTGGTGTGGCCGCTGGGCTTCGTGGTGCCGGCCTACAACCTGCTGGACCAGCCCTTCTACGGCATTGGCCTGAAGATGTACGACATGCTGGCCGGCAAGCTGAACCTGTCGCCCAGCCGCTGGCTGTCGCGCCGCGATACGCTGGCCAACGCGCCGACGCTGGCCGAGAACGTCAACGGCCGCGGCCTGAAGGGCGGCGTGCTGTACTACGACGGCCAGTTCGACGACGCGCGGCTGGCGCTCAGCCTGATGCGCACCCTGTTCGACCTGGGCGGCACGGCGGTGAACTACGTGCGGGCAACGGGCCTGACCACCACGGGCGGCAAGGTCGACGGCGTGACCGCGCAGGACGTGCTGGGCGGCGCCACCTTCACACTGCGCGCGCGCTGCGTCATCAACGCCACCGGCGTGTGGGTCGACAGCGTGCGCCGCATGGAAGACAAGAATGCACAAACGATGGTGGCGCCCAGCCAGGGCGTGCACCTGACGCTGCCGCAGGAATTCCTGCCCGGCAAACGCGCCATCCTGATCCCCAAGACCGACGACGGCCGCGTGCTGTTCGTGGTGCCATGGAACGGCCACACCATCGTGGGCACCACCGATTCGCCGCGCAATGACCTGCCGCTGGATCCGGAAGCCGGCGCGCAGGACGTGGACTTCATCCTGCAAACCGCGGCCCGCTACCTCAGCCGCAAGCCGACGCGCGATGACGTCACCAGCGTCTGGGCGGGCCTGCGGCCGCTGGTCAAGGCCACGGGTGATGCGTCCACCAAGTCGCTGTCGCGCGAGCACACCATCCTGGTGTCGCAGGCCGGCCTGGTGACGGTCACCGGCGGCAAGTGGACCACCTACCGCCGCATGGCGCAGGACGTGGTGGACACCGCGATCCAGCACCAGTTGCTGACGCAGGCCAGTTGCCGCACCGAGTCGCTGGCGCTGCATGGCGCGAACGGCCTGGCGCCCTCGCAGGAACACGCCGGCACGCCGGACAGCTACTACGGCAGCGACCTGCCCGCGCTCAAGGCCCTGCCCGGCGCGGACCGCATGCTGGTGAAAAGCAGCGGCCTGTCCGAAGCGCACGTACGCTTCGCGGCCCGTTTCGAATTGGCGCGCAGCGCCGAAGACGTGCTGGCGCGGCGCAACCGCGCGCTGTTCCTGGACGCCGACGCGGCGCTGCTGGCCGCGCCCGAAGTCGCGCGCATCCTGGCCGAGGAACTGGGCCATGACGCCGCCTGGCAGCAACGCACGCTGCAGGAGCTGGCCGGCGTGGCGGCGCATTACAAGCTGAAGTGATGCGCGCGGCCATCCCGCGCCCCGACATCTGAAGCGATCCAGGCGCGCGGGCGTCGCGCGGCAATCGCCACGCGACGCGCCTGCAATCTCCCGGTCTTGATGGCCCGCGCCGCCTGCCCGGCAAGGCCTGCCCCGGCTCAGGGCACGCGCAGCGGGCTGTCCTGGATCATCCGTTCAAAGATGCGCAGCAGATCGGGGTCGCATTTGGACCCGGCTTCCAGATTCAGGATACGCAGGATCTCGGCGTGCGTGCGTGCCGGGTGATAAGGCCTGGCGTCACCCAGCGCGTCGTAGGAATCGGCCAGCGAGATGATGCGCGAATGCAGCGGGATGTCGTGCCCGGCCAGCCCATCGGGATAACCGGAGCCATCGAAGTGTTCGTGATGGTGACGCACGGCCTGCGCGATCCGTTCGCGCTGTGCGATGTCGCTGTGCAGGATGATGTCGGCGCCCACCGCGGCGTGCGACTTCATGATTTCCCAATCTTCTTTTTCCAGCCGCTTGGGCGAGAACAGCACGCGGTCCGGCGTGCCGATCTTGCCCACGTCGTGCAACCGGGCGGCCACGGCGACGGCTTGCTGTTCGTCTTCGGCCAAGCCGCAGGCGCGGGCCAGGGCCACACTCAGTGCGACCACGCGGTGGCAGTGGCGGCCGGTGGCCAGGTCTCGGGCCTGCATCGCCGCGAACAATGCGGCTTCACAGGAACCGGCGGGAATGGCGGAAGTCTCGGCAGGCGCGCACGCGTGCCGCGGGGGTAAGTCTGGAGGCATTGGGCATGGCGCGCGCGGTTGCAACGGAACCGCGCGCTTGTGTCAGAAAGTATCAATTCTGACACAAGCGCGCGGCCCGCGCGGTCCAGCTATCCGTACAACGATGCGGACATCGGCAAGACGTGGCGGCGAATCGCGACGGCATGCCGGATGGCCGGCACGGGGACTCGCGTCAGCCTTTCAAGCGATCCAGCAACGCCTGCGCCACGCCCACTGACGACGCGGGATTCTGGCCCGTGATCAGGAGCCCGTCGGACACGATGTAGGGCTGCCAGTCCGGTCCCTTGGTGTACAGCCCGCCCAGCGCCGCCAATTCGTCTTCGACCAGGAACGGCACCACGTCGGTCAGTTGCACCGCCGCTTCTTCCGCGTTGGAAAACCCGGTCACCTGACGGCCCTGCACCAGCGGCTTGCCGTCGGCGGTCTTGGCGTGGCGCAGCACGCCGGGCGCGTGGCACACCGCGGCCACGGGCTTGCCCGCGGCCAGCATGGTTTCGATCAGCGAGACGGACTTGGGGTCTTCGGCCAGGTCCCAGAGCGGGCCGTGGCCGCCGGGGTAGAACACGGCGTCGTAGTCGGCCGCCTGCACCTCGGCCAGGCGGCGCGTGGCGGCCAGGCGCTGCTGCGCGGCGGGGTCCTGGCGAAAACGGCGGGTGTCGTCGGTCTGCGCATCCGGATCATCGCTCTTGGGGTCCAGCGGCGGCTGGCCGCCCTTGGGCGAGGCCAATGTCAGCGTCGCGCCCGCATCCAGGAACGCATAGTACGGCGCGGCGAACTCTTCCAGCCAGAAGCCGGTCTTGCGGCCGGTATTGCCCAGCGTGTCGTGGGAAGTCAGCACGATCAGGATATTCATGTTGCGCTCCTATGCATCGGGGCCGACGCGCACGATGCGCTTGCCCGCATTTTCGCCCTTGAGCAGGCCCATCAAGCCGCGCGGCGCGTTTTCCAGGCCGTCGACCACGTCTTCGCGATACTGGATGCGGCCGTCTTTCAGCAAGCCCAGCATGGCTTCGCGGAATTCGCCGTAGCGGTGCGCATACTCGTTGAAAATGATGAAGCCCTGCATCTTGATGCGCTTGGTCAGGATGGTGCGCATCAACAGCGGCAGGCGGTCGGGGCCGGCGGGCAGGCTGGTGGCGTTGTAGGCCGCGATCAGGCCGCAGACCGGCACCCGGGCGCGTGGATTCAACAGCGGCAGCACCGCGTCGAACACCGCGCCGCCAACGTTCTCGAAGTACACGTCGATGCCCTTGGGCACCGCGCGCGCCAGCAACTCGGACAAGGCCGGGTCCTTGTGGTCGATGCAGGCGTCAAAGCCCAGCGTGTCGACCACGTAGCGGCATTTGTCGGGGCCGCCGGCGATACCGACCACGCGGCAACCCTGGATCTTGGCCAGTTGGCCCACCACCGCGCCCACGGCGCCGCTGGCCGCGGCCACCACCACGGTTTCGCCGGCCTTGGGCTGGCCGATGTCCAGCAAGCCCATGTAGCCGGTAAATCCGGGCATGCCCAGTACCCCCAGCGAATACGACGGACGGTCGGGCGACTGGCCCAGCTTGAGCAGGCCGGCACCGTCGGACAGGGCGTAGTCCTGCCAGCCGGATTGCCCCAGCACCCACTCGCCCACCGGGTAATCCGGGTGCTGGGACGCCACGACCCGGGAAACCGTGCCGCCCACCATGGGGTGATCCACTTTGACGGGTTCGGCATAGGACGGCGCATCGCTCATGCGGCCGCGCATGTAGGGGTCCAGCGACAGGTAGACGGTGCGCAGCAGCATCTGGCCCGGTCCGGGTTCGGGCACGGCAACGGTTTCCAGGCGGAAATCGCTGTCGGCGGGCTCGCCGTGCGGCCGGGCGGCCAGGACGATGCGGCGGTTGATGGAGGACGATTGCGGCATGGCGTGCAGACTCCTTCTGCTCCTGGTTGGACCATTACACCATCGTTGGCGCGCCGCCTATCCGCCAACCTTGCCGGGTTCCCCGCTTTTAATTAATTAAATATTTAATTAGAATCTGCTCCATGCCGAATTCATCTGCTCCTGCCCGCCGTCCGGGCCGCCCGCCCCGCCCCGACAATGCCGCCGTCCGCGACCAGTTGCTGGACATCGCCACGGACCTGTTCGCCGCGCAGGGCGTGGCCGCCACCCGCATTGCCCATATCGCCGAACGCGCCGGGGTCACGTCGGCCATGCTGCATTACTACTTCAAGAGCCGCGACCAGCTGCTGGACGCCGTGGTGCAGGAACGCGTGGTGCCGGTGATCAGCTTCGTCTGGAGCCCGGTGCCGCAGACCGCGCGGCGCGTGGACAGCCCGGCCGATACCGCGCGCGCCGTCATCG
Source organism: Achromobacter sp. ASV32 (assembly GCF_016428805.1). Classification (GTDB taxonomy): domain Bacteria; phylum Pseudomonadota; class Gammaproteobacteria; order Burkholderiales; family Burkholderiaceae_B; genus Achromobacter. The sequence continues at coordinate 58,991 of NZ_JAELTJ010000001.1, read as the reverse complement.
CGGAAATCGTGGCGCGGCTGGTGCGTTGCGCCGCCGACCGGCCCTGGCTGCCGGCACTGTGGCTGCACGAAGTCGTCAACGAAGGCGGCCAGTTGCGCGAACGCGTGCTGCGCCACCTGCCGGCGCAGCGGTTGCAGGTATTCGCGGGGCTCATTGCCGACAGCCAGCGCGCCGGCGCCATCACGGCGGGGGTCGAGCCGCGGCTGGTGTTCCTGTCGATCCTGGGACTGACGCTGCTGCCGCTGGCTACGTCCAACCTGTGGCGCCGCATCTGGGAAAACGACCCGGCGACCCAGACCATCGGCCACCAGGCCATCGCGGCGCACGCCACCGCCATGCTGACGGGCGGGCTGTTTTCACCGGCCGCGCCGTTGACCGCCGGCCCGGCGCATCCCGCCGCCGACGACGGCGACGACGAGGCCATGCCCGCCGCCATGGCCGATACCCTTCTTCCTCCCTCGCCTGCCCCAGGACGCTGACCATGCGCACCGACTCCGCCTTGCGCTTCGCGCTGCCCGCCGCCTCCGCATTCAGTCTGTTGCTGCTGGCCGCCTGCGGCAAAGGCGGCGATGCGGTGTATCAGGGCTACGTCGAAGGCGAATACCTCTATATCGCGTCGTCCGAGGCCGGCCGGCTGGACACGCTGTCGGTGCAGCGCGGCCAGCAGGTCACCGCCGCCGCGCCGCTGTTCGCGCTGGAAGCCACTCGCGAAACCGCCGCGCGCGACCAGGCCGGCGCCCAGTTGGCGGCGGCCGATGCGCAGTTGCAGGACATCGCCACCGGCAAGCGCCCGGCCGAGGTCGACGTCAACCGCGCCCAGCTCGCCCAGGCCGAAGCCGCCAGCCGCCGGTCGGCGGCCCAGCTGGCGCGCGACACCGCGCAGTTCCGCGCCGGCGGCGTGGCCCGGGCGCAGTTGGACGACAGCCGCGAGCAGGCGCAATCCGATGCGGCGCGGGTGCGCGAATTGCGCGCCCAGCTGGACGTGGCCAACCTGCCCGGCCGCCAGGACCAGCGCCGCGCCCAGGCCGCCCAGGTCGAGGCGGCGCGCGCCGCGCTGGCGCAGGCCGAATGGACCCTGGCGCAAAAGCGCCTGGCCGCCCCCGCCGCCGGGCTGGTGTTCGACACGCTGTACCGCGTGGGCGAATGGGTGCCGGCCGGCAGCCCGGTGGTCAGCCTGCTGCCCCCGGGCAACATCAAGGTGCGCTTTTTCGTGCCCGAGGCGGTTGCCGGCGCGCTCAAGCCCGGCCAACAGGCCACGGTGCGCTGCGACGGTTGCGGCGACCCTGTCGCGGTGCGTATCGACTACATCTCGCCGCAGGCGGAATACACGCCGCCGGTGATCTACAGCCGCGAAACCCGCGGCAAACTGGTCTACATGGTCGAGGCGCGTCCAGCGCCGGACGCGGCCACCCGCCTGCATCCGGGCCAGCCGGTAGAGGCGGCGCTGCAATGAACGGCCCCACCGCATCGCCCACGGCGCCCGGCGGCTACGTCATCGACGTGCATGGCCTGAACAAACATTTCGGCGACAAGCACGTGGTCAACGACGTGTCGCTGCAAGTGCGCGAAGGCGAGATCTTCGGCTTCCTGGGCCCCAACGGCAGCGGCAAGACGACCAGCATCCGCCTGATGTGTGGGCTGCTCACGCCGGATTCGGGCAGCGGCACGTGCCTGGGCTACGACATCCTCAAGGACAGCGCGCAGATCAAGCGCCAGGTCGGCTACATGACGCAGAAGTTCTCGTACTGGGACGACCTGACCATCCGCGAGAACCTGGACTTCGTTGCCCGCATGTACGGCATGCCCCAGCGCCGCGAAACCGTGGACCGCGCGCTGGAAGACCTGGGCCTGAAGAGCCGGGCCGGGCAATTGACGGGGTCGCTGTCCGGCGGCTGGAAGCAGCGCCTGGCGCTGGCCGCCTGCCTGTTGCACCAGCCGCGCCTGCTGCTGCTGGACGAACCCACGGCGGGCGTGGATCCGACCGCCCGGCGCGACTTCTGGGAGCAACTGCACGAGCTGGCCGCGCGCGGCATTTCGGTGCTGGTCAGCACCCACTACATGGACGAAGCCGAACGCTGCCACAAGCTGGCCTACATCTCCTACGGCAAGCTGCTGACGCAGGGCACGGCCGACGAGGTCATCGCCGAGCAGCATCTGACCACCTGGGCCATCCATGGCCATAACCTGGTGCCGCTGGCGCAGCAACTGCGCGGCGCGCCCGGCGTGGACCAGACGGTGGCCTTCGGCTCGGCGCTGCACATCAGCGGCCGCGACGCCGCGCAACTGGAGCGCACGCTGAACCAGGCCATCGCCGGCCAGGACCTGCGGCTTGAACGCATCGACACCAGCCTGGAGGACGTCTTCATCTATCTGATGAAGCAGTCCGCCGACAACTTCACGAGCCCGTCATGAGACGCCACCTGGAAGGCTTTTCCTGGTCGCGCTGGTGGAGCATGGTGCTCAAGGAATTCCTGCAGCTGCGGCGCGACCGCATCACCTTCGGCATGATCGTGGGCATACCCATCATGCAGCTGGCGCTGTTCGGCTACGCCATCAACACCAACCCCAAGCAGATGCCCACCGCCGTCATCGTGGCGGACCACAGCCCCTTTACTCGCAGCTTCGTGGCGGCCATGAAGTCGTCGGACTACTTCAATATCGTGGAGGAACTCCCCGACGAAGAGGCCGGCCGCGCCGCGCTGGCGCAGGGCCGCGTGCTGTTCGTGGTGACCATTCCGCCGGATTTCACCCGCAAGCTGCTGCGCGGCGAACGCCCGGCCCTGCTGATCGAGGCCGACGCCACCGACCCCATGGCGACCGGGCTGGCGATCGGCTCGGCCAACCAGTTGGCCCAGGCGGTGGCGCAAAAGGACCTGACCGGCCCGCTGGCCCGCCTGGCCGGCGGCCAGCCGCCGTTCGACGTGCGGGTGCACCAGCTCTACAACGAAGAACAGATCTCGCAATACAACACCGTGCCGGGGCTGATGGGCGTGATCCTGACCATGACCCTGGTGATGATGACCGGGCTGGCCATGACGCGCGAACGCGAACGCGGCACCATGGAAAATTTGCTGGCCATGCCGGTGCGGCCGCTGGAAGTGATGACCGGCAAGATCGTGCCGTACATCGCCATCGGGCTGATCCAGGCCACCATCATCCTGCTGGCCGCGTATTTCGTCTTCCATGTGCCGTTTCTGGGCAGTCTGCTCACGGTCTACCTGGGCGCGCTGATCTTCGTGGCCGCCAACCTGACAGTGGGCATCACGCTCTCGTCGCTGGCGCAGAACCAGTTGCAGGCCATGCAGCTGACGATGTTCTACTTCCTGCCCAACATGCTGCTGTCCGGCTTCATGTTCCCGTTCCTGGGCATGCCCAAGTGGGCCCAATACCTGGGCAACCTGCTGCCGCTGACACACTTCAACCGCCTGATCCGCGGCATCCTGCTCAAGGGCAACGGCTGGTGGGATCTGTGGCCCGCCATCTGGCCGATGCTGCTGTTCACCGTCATCGTCATGACCGCCGCCGTGAAGTTCTACCGGCGCACCCTGGATTGAAGGCCGCCATGCCCAGCTCCCGCCCTGCCCGCCCCATTGCCCTGACCGTCTGCATCCTGCTGGCGGGCTGCGCGGTCGGCCCCGACTTCACCCGGCCGGCCGCCCCGCCGGTTACGGCCTACACCGCGCCGCAAGAAGACGCGGCGGGCACGCAACCGCGCATCACCGCCGCCGATATTCCGGCGCAGTGGTGGCAATTGTTCCGCAACGACGCGCTGGACGCGCTGGTGCGCCAGGCGCTGCAAGCCAGTCCCACGCTGGCGCAGGCCCGCGCCCGCCTGCGCCAGGCTGGCGAAGACCTGACCGCGGAAACCGGTGGCCGCTTATTGCCCGCCGTTGACGCCAATCTTTCGGCCACGCGCCAGAAAGTCGACCCATCGGCCTACGGCGTGCCGGTGACCGAACAGCCCGCGCCATTCACGCTGTACAACGCCTCCATCGACGTGTCCTATACGCTGGACGTGTTCGGCGGCAACCGGCGCGCGCTGGAAGGCCTGGCCGCCCAGGTGGACTACCAGTCGCACGAATGGCAGGCCGCGCGCATGGCGCTGGCCGCCAACGTCGTCACCACCGCCATCCGTCAGGCGGACCTGAACGAACGCATCGCCATCACGCGCGACCTGCTGGCCGCGCAACAGCGCCAGCGTGACATCATGCGCCAGCGCCTGGCGGCCGGCGGCATCGCCGAGGCCGACCTGCGCAACCAGGAACTGCTGTTGGCGCAGACCGAGGCCAGCCTGCCGCCGTTGCAATATCAACTGGCCCAGGCCACGCATCAACTGGCCACCTATCTGGGCCAGCCGCCCGCCGCCTGGCAGGCCGCGCCGCTACGCCTGGCTGACCTGACCCTGCCCGCCGAGATTCCCGCTGGCGTGCCGTCGGCACTGGCGCGGCAGCGGCCGGACATCCTGGCGGCCGAAGCCCTGCTGCACCAGGCGTCGGCCGACGTCGGCGTCGCCACGGCCAATCAGTACCCGCGGTTTACCTTGACCGCCAGCTTCGGGTCGCAACGCACGCGGGCCGGCGATATCACCGATGGCGTCAACGTATGGAACCTGGGGCTGGGCGTGGTGCAACCGCTGTTGCGCGGCGGTGAACTGCGCGCCCGCACCCGGTCGGCCCAGGCCGCGTACGAGGCCGCGCTGGCCGGGTACCGGCAGACCGTGCTGGACGGCTTGCGGCAGGTAGCCGACGCCTTGCGCGCGGTGCAGACCGACAGTCAGGCCTTCGACGCCTACGACACCGCCTGGCGCCGCGCCGACGACGCCGCCCGCATCGCCCAGGGCCGCTATCAGGCCGGCGGCATCAGTCACCTGAGCCTGCTCGACAGCCAGCGCCAGTTGCTGCAGACACGGCTTGCTCGCAGCGCGGCCGACGCGACGCGCTACGCCGACACCGCCGCGCTGTTGCAGGCGCTGGGCGGTGGCTGGTGGAACGAGACACCGGAAGCGGCACAGAATCTTTCCCGGTAACGCCCCGCAAACCCGCGCCAGCGCAGGGTTTGCGAGTTCATGTCCGAGAATTCGGGTCAGAAAGTGGCGTTGTGCGACGTTTAGGAATCCGTTGTATCCGATGCATCATGCATGCGCTCAAGCTGCACAGATCTCGACAACGATTCATGAATGACCTCCTAGACCTGATCGTCTTCTCGCCCGACCCCCGCCAACGCATGCACCGCAGTGACGCGCTGGCGGGCATGGGTTTCTCGCCTCGCAGTTGCGAGGATTCCAATGGCCTGTTCCGCCTGTTCCAGGCCCGGCGCACGCCGCTGCTGGTGATGGAAGCCGAATTGACCGACCTGTGCATGGCCGTCGCAGGTCTGCGCGCCATGGACACCACCGCCGGCATCGTCGCGGTATCCACCTTCGATTCCCCCGAAAACCGCATCCTGGGCCTGCATTGCGGCGCAGATGCGTGCTTTCAGCCTGAAGTCGCCACCGCCGAGATCGCCGCGGCGCTGCAAGCCCTGGTGCGCCGCGTGCCGATGGCCGGCCGCCGGCCGCTCGAGGCCGAGTCGCGCGCCGCCACGGCGGGCGCCGCCGACGGCAACGGCAAATGGCAGTTCCAGGATGCCGCCTGGACCCTGGTCAGCCCGCGCGGCGCGCGGCTGGCGCTGACCCAGGCCGAGCGCGACTTCCTGCTCAAGCTCACCACCAGCCCGGACAAGCGCATGCCCCGCGGCGACCTGCCGCCGGGCGATCCCCAGGCCGGCCGCGAATCCGTGCGCCGCACGGACGTGGTCGTCAGCCGGCTGCGGCGCAAGGCGCAGGACACCAATATGGAATTGCCGATACGGACGGTGTGGGGATGGGGGTACGCGTTTACCGGGGATATCTAGCCAGGCCGCCCTCGCGCGGCCGGACCGGAACGCATCCGGACAGGCGGCGTATCATGCGACGTGGGGCGCCCTTGCCGGCGCCGGCTCCCGTTCAACCTCACCCGCCTTCGTCCCGCCATGGAAGTCTACGACCGTCTGCAAGCCTTGCTGACGCAGCATCAGGCCAGCTATCGCCTTATCTCGCACCCGGCCGCCGGCCGCTCGGTCGAGGTCGCGGCCGTACGCGGCACCGCCGTCAGCCAGGGCGCCAAGGCGCTGGTGTGCCGCGTGAAAATATCGTCCAACCAGCGCAGGAATGTGCTGGCCGTGTTTCCCGCCGACCAGCAGGCCGACCTGGAAGCCATTGCCCGCGCGGCCGGGGGCAAGAAGGCCTCGCTGGCTTCGCAAGACCTGGCGCGCGAACTGACCGGCTGCGAGATCGGCGCGATTCCGCCCTTCAGCTTCAATCCGGACCTGCACCTGATGGTGGACCCGACCCTGCGCCAGCGGCACGATGAAATCGTGTTCAACGCCGGGCGGCTGGATGCCTCCATCCTGATGCGCACCGAAGATTACTTCCGGCTGGCCGCGCCGCAAGAGGCGCCGCTGATCAAGAACTAGTCACCGCCCAGAGCCCGCCTTGTTCCACCCGACCAGCCCATCCCGCGCACGCGCTTCCAATATGCGCTGGCTGATGAGCCTGGCGCACATGGAACCGTCGCCGGTCAGCCGCTGGGTGGCCCTGCGCGCCGCCCTGGCCATCGGGCTGCCGACCGCCGTGGGCCTGGCGCTGGACCAGAGCGCGGCGGCCGCGCTGGTGGCGCTGGGCGCCCTGCCCGCCATCACCGGCGACAACGGCGGGCCCTACCGCAACCGCGCGCTGTCCATCGGATCCACCGTGTTCGGCGGCGCGCTGGGTTATTTCCTTGGCACGCTGCTGGCCGGCCACGGACTCTGGAGCGCCGCCGGCATGACCGTGCTGGTGCTGCTGGCCAGCCTGGTCGGCACCTTCAACAACATCGCCGCCGTCGCCACCCTGCAGTTCGCCACGTATGTGATCGTGGGCGCCAGCCTGACCTCGACCTTGCCGCCCTGGCTGCCGTCGGTGCTGGTGGGCGCGGGCGGCTTGTTCGGCCTGGCGCTGACATTGCTGGGCTGGGTGGTCAACCCCATCGCGCCGGAACGCGCCGCCGTGGCGCTGGCCTACCGCAAACTGGCCGCCATGTTCGCGGCCATCGGCACCTCGCGCATCATGACCGCGCGCCGCGACATGGAAGCCGCCATGACCACCGCCTACAACACGGTCCTTGCGGCGCGCGGGCGCGCCGCGGGTCCGTCGCCCCGGCTGGCCCGGCTGGCCGCGCAATTGCAGGCCTGCACGCCGCTGTCGGACGCCGCCTTGGCGCTGGCGCGCGCCGGCCGGGTGTTGCCGCCGGAAGGCGCGCGGGTGATGAACCGGCTGGCCGACCGCGTGGAAAACGACGCCCCGCCGGCTCCGGCCGATGACATCGCCACGCTGCGCCAGGCCGGCCTGGCGCCCCTGGCCGATGCGCTGGCCGGGGTGCAGCCGCTGCTGGACGGCAGCGGCCCGGCCCAGCCGTCCGGCGACTTTCCGGCCCTGCCGCCCGCGCGGCCACGCACGCCCTGGCGCGTGCTGGCGCAGACCTACCGGCCAGGGCCGACCACCCGGCGCTACCTGATCCGGCTGGGGCTGTGCCTGATCGCCGCCGAGGCTGTCGCCCACGCCTTCGCGCTACCGCGCTCCTACTGGGTGCCGCTGATCGTCGTGGTGGTGTTCAAGCCGAACTTCGGCTCGGTCTTTGCCCGCGCGCTGCAAAGCTGCGCCGGCAGCGTGGTCGGCGTGGCCATCAGCGCCACCGTGCTGGCACTGGACCGCAGCGGCATCGCCAGCCTGGTCACCGTGATCGCGCTGGCCGCGTTGCTGCCCTGGTCGATCCGCCGCAACTACGGCCTGTTCTCGGCGATCCTGCTGCCCATCCTGATGCTGCTGATCGGCGCGCTGCAACCAGGCAGCTGGCCGATCGCACTGGCGCGGCTGGTGGACGTGGCGGTGGCCGCGGGCATCGTGCTGGCGGTGGGCTACCTGCCCTGGATGCGGATCGAGCGTCACAACCTCGACCAGGCGGTGGCCAATGCCATCGACACACTGGCCGCCTATCTGAATACCGTGTTCCAGGCCGATGCCGCCTCTCGCCATGACTTGCGGGCCCAGGCCTACGCCCGCCTGTCGGACCTGCGCATCGCGCTGCAGCGCGGGCTGTCCGAGCCGCGCCTGGTCAGCCGCCGCGCGCTGGCCTGGTGGCCGGTGGAAGTGGCGCTGGAGCGCGTCGCCAACGCGATATCCGACACGGCGTGGTCGCTGCCCGCCGGCCAGCCGCCCCCCGCGCCCGCTGAACTGGCGCAGTTGGCAGGCGTACTGCATGCGATGGCCGAAGCCGTGACACAGGGCGCGCCCGTGACCCTTGACCCGGTCACCGCCCCCGTGCCCGCGCTGCACGAAGCGGCCGCCGCCATCGAATCCCTGCGTGCAACGCTGACGGGCCCTGCGTTCGCGGCCACGCCCGGCAAGCCCGCCCCCTCGCAACCGAACGCCAACCAGGTCTGAACCATGTGTCTCGCCGTCCTGGCCCTGCACGCCGTGCCGGGCATTCCCGTCCTGATCGCCGCCAACCGCGACGAGTTCCATGCCCGCCCCACGCTGCCCGCCGCGCAATGGCCCGACGCGCCGCAGGTCTACGGCGGCCGCGACGGCCTGGCCGGCGGCACCTGGATGGGCGCGACCGCCGGCGGGCGCTACGCGCTGGTCACCAATTTCCGCGAACCCGGGCGGCAGATCGCCGATGCGCCGTCGCGCGGCGCGCTGGTCGAAGACTTTCTGCGCGGCGCGATGCCCCCCGCCGACTACATCGCCGCCGCGCATGCCGCGGGCCAGGCCTACAACGGCTTCAACCTGATCGTGGGCGATGCGCGCGGCGCCTGGTACGCCAGCAACCGCGACGGCGCGCCGCGGGCGTTGACGCCGGGCGTGTACGCCCTGTCCAACCATCTGCTGGACACGCCGTGGCCCAAGCTGGCGCGCACCAAGACCGCCTTTGAACAGGTGTTGCAGGGCAGCCCCCAGCCCGATCTGCCCGCGCTGTTCAGTGCGCTGGCCGATAAGCGTCCCGCCGACGATGCCGATCTGCCCGCCACCGGCCTGCCACTGGATCGTGAAAAACTATTGAGCAGCCCGTTCATCATCAGCCCGAACTATGGCACCCGCAGTTCCACCGTATTGGCGCTGCATGATAGCGGCGCGGGGGAGCTGACCGAACGGCGATTCGCCCCCGATGGTTCCGTCGGCGGCGAAAGCGCCCTGGCCTTCCGCTGGCGCGACACTGCCGCGACCGCTATCCTCGGATAGGCGACGGAAACAATCGGTAGGCATCCCTTGCGGCCGGCGGCGAACTCGCCATGCACATCCGGGTCGAATCCTTTGTCGCGTGATCATCCCGTCAGGAGAACCTCATGAACAAACGCATCGAACGTTGCACCATGGCCGCCGTCATGGCGCTGGGCACGCTGGCCGTCGCCGGCGTCCTGTCCACCGCCCAGGCCGCCCTGCCGCCCGTCAAGCACCAGGGCAGCGTGCAGTATGTCAGCGGCGGCATCGGCCTGGACGAATCCGAAGCCCTCAAGGCCGCCGCCAAGGACTACCCCCTGGCGCTGACCTTCGCCGCCCAACGCGACGGCAAGGCCGACTACGTCGCCAACGTCGCCGTCAGCATCCACGACGCGCACGGCAAGGAAGTCCTCAAGGCCGAATCCGAAGGCCCCTACATGCTGGTGAAATTGCCGGCAGGTAGCTACAAGGTGTCGGCCACGTTCAATGGCAAGGCGCAAGACCGCGAAGTGACCGTGCAGAACAGCGGCACGGCCCGCGCCGTCTTTGAATGGAAGTAAGGCGCCGCGCCCCGTGATGCGCGCCAGCGCTCAGGGCAATGTTGCCGAGGGGCTGCGGCCTTTGAATACGTGGGCCGCCGCTTCGATCTCGGTGGTCCAGATCCCGCCGGCATACCCGGCGGGCACGCGACGCATGTCGCCGGGCGTGTCGATGCCGGTGGAAAATCCTTCGCCGTGATAAGGCCCGATCAGGAACGCGCGGCTACACGCCCGAGAACAGGATGGCGATGATGAACCCCACGCTGATCGTCCAGACCAGCGAACGCAGCGCCCCCCAGCCCGCCAGGTACATCGCCAGATAGCCCAACCGCACGCCCAGCCAGCAGGCCATCAACGTGGCGATGTGCGCGGGCGGAACCTGGTTGTGCAGCGCGAACAACACCGCCGCGAAAAAGAACGGCAACGACTCGAACGTATTGACCTGCGCCGCGTTGGCGCGGGCGCGCCAGCCTTCCTGGCGGGCCAGCCAGGCGCGGGGATCGTTGTTATCGAATTGCTTGCCGCCGGCCTTGGCCAGAATCGTCGAGACGAACGGCAGAATCGCCGCCGCCAACATCAACCAGGCGATCAGTTTCATTGCTGCTCCTTGTGCGGACCGAACATCACCCGCCAACTGACGGCGGGCGATTGCCGCCGCTGCGGCATGGTCGCCTGAAAGCACGAAAATGAAAAGCCCCGCCGCCTGCGCGGGCGGGCTGGCGGCAGCGCGGTCCGGCCCTGCCTGGCGCAATGGCGGATCTCTGCCGGGGCAGACGCCCGCATACACTAACGGGTTTGCGGCGCGGGCGCCCGGGGCACGCCTTCGTCGAAGGCGGACCGGATACGCTGCCCCGAGGACATGTCCGCAGGACTGCGGCGCCGGATCCGGCGCCCGGCCCGAGGCCGCCGCCATTCGTTTCATCGCAGGAAAATTCATGCCGCTCGCGTCTCCCGGTTCGCTGTTGTTCCTGGCCGCCGCCCTGTTGTGGCTGCCCGCCACCCGCCGCGCGTCACTGTTGCCGCTGGCCGCGGCCTACGCCTGGGCCTGGTCCCAGGGCGGCATCGAAGCGCTGGCGCTGGTGTGGCCGGCCCTGTTGGCGGTGGCCGCGATGCTGATCCGCCCGGCCGCGCCGCCCGCCCTGCGCGCCGCCGGTCACACGCTGTTCCTGGTATTGGCCGTACTGCTGTTCCTGCACTGGCTGCCGGGCTATCACAACCCCTTGGTGATTCCGCGCGCCGCGCTTACGCCCGACGCCGTGCCCTTCGGCATGTACCTGAACCTGGACAAGCCGCTGGTTGCATTCTGGGTCATCCTGGCGGCCATGCCGGTGATGGCGGGCGCCGACGCACGCACGACCGCTACTGCCGCGCTGACCGCCTGCGCGGCCGCTATCGCGGCATGCCTGGGGCTGGCCCTGCTCCTGGGCATGGTGGGATGGGCGCCGAAATGGCCCGCGTCCGGCTGGCTGTGGCTGGCCAACAACGCCTTGCTGGTGACGCTGGCCGAGGAAGCGCTGTTCCGCGGCTATGTGCAGCAGCGGCTGACGCAGGCGTGGCGCGGCCACCGCTATGGCGCCCTCGCGGCGCTGTTGACCGCCGCGGTGCTGTTCGGACTGGCGCATTACGCCGGCGGCTGGCAATGGATGCTGCTGGCCGGCATCGCTGGCGTGGCGTATGGCGTGGCCTACCGCTACGGTGGCCTGACGGCCGCGGTGCTGGCCCACCTGGGCCTGAACGCGGCGCACTACGGGCTGTTCACCTACCCGATGCGCGCGATCCTCAATTGAAACGCGGGCCTGGGACCCCGCCGGCGGCTGCGCCGCCCGCGCAATCCCAAGCCCGCGCGCGGACTCGGTCGGACCATGCCGGCGCTGCCCCGACAGGCAGCGCCCGGCACGCCATTCAGGCCGGCAGCGCCGGATAGTCCGTATAACCCGCCGCACCCGCCGAGTAGAACGTCGACGGATCCGGCGCATTCAACGGCGCCTTCAGCGCGAAGCGCTGCACCAGATCGGGGTTGGCGATGTACGGCACGCCGAACGCCACCGCATCGACGCGGCCGGCCTCGATCTCGGCTTCGGCCGATTCGCGGGTGTAGCCTTCGTTGCCGATGTACACGCCGCCGAACGCTTCGCGCAGTTGCGGGCCGATGCTGTCGGCGCCCACATGTTCGCGCACGCACAGGAACGCCAGGTTGCGGCGGCGCGCGGCGCGCGCCACGTAGCTGAACGTCGTCAACGGATCCGAATCGCTCATCGAGTGCGAATCGCCGCGCGGCGACAGGTGCAGACCGACCCGGCCCGCGCCCCAGACGCTCACGCAGGCGTCGATCACTTCCAGCATCAGGCGGGCGCGGCCCTCCAGCGAACCGCCATAACCGTCCGTGCGGTGATTGGTGCCGTCCTGCAGGAACTGGTCCAGCAGATAGCCGTTGGCGCCGTGGACCTCCACGCCGTCAAACCCGGCTTCCTTGGCCAGCAACGCGCCGCGGCGGTAGGCCTCGACCACGCCCGGGATCTCGTCCGTTTCCAGCGCGCGCGGCACCACGTAGCCGCGCTTCGGACGCACCAGGCTCACATGCCCGTCTGCCGCGATCGCGCTGGGCGCCACCGGCAGTTCGCCGTTCAGGAACACCGGATCGGAGATCCGGCCCACGTGCCACAGCTGCGCAAAAATGCGGCCGCCGGCCGCGTGCACCGCTTCGGTCACCTTGCGCCAGCCCTTGACCTGGTCTTGCGACCACAGCCCCGGCGTATCGGCATAGCCCACGCCCTGCGGCGTCACCGAGGTCGCCTCGGTCAGGATCAGCCCCGCGCTGGCGCGCCGGACGTAATACTCGGCCATCAATTCATTGGGCACCCGGCCTTCGCTGGCCCGCTGGCGGGTCAACGGGGCCATGATGATACGGTTCGGCAGGGTCAGATCGCCCACGCGCAGGGGTTCAAACAACTGGCTCATACAAACAATCCTTGCCCGGCGGTCGGGCGCTGGGTAGCGGCGGCAGGCTACATATCTTGGTTCAATTGCTGCAAAAACGCGGCAATCACAGGTTCATTGCGACGAAAGAACACCCACTGCCCCACCTTCGTGGGCGTAATCAGCCCCGCGCGCTGCAGCACCGCCAGGTGTGAAGACACCGTGGACTGCGACAGCCCGCAGCGCCCATCGATATGGCCCGCGCACACCCCGTTTTCAAAGGTATGCCCCGGCCGTTCCTCGAAGTGCGCCTCCGGCGTCTTCAACCACGCCAGGATCTCGCGGCGTACCGGATTGGCCAACGCCTTGAGAATGGCGTCGGCATCAATCACCGGAGTGGCCGCCGTAGCGGTGGAAGCATGGGTCGTCATATTCAAATATCGCAATTTATCGAATCTTATATCGAGACTTATCGATATATAGTCATGCCCCTACAGGCCAAGTGGCTATCCGCCATAAATACCGCCTACTCCCCCTGCACCCGCCCCCGCAACCGCTTCACCTCGCCATGCAGCACCTTGCGCTGCACCCGCCGCCGCTGCGAGGCCCGCGTCGGCTTCGTCGCGCGCCGCGGCTTCTCGACCTTGGCTGCCGCCCGCACCAGATTCACCAGCCGCTCGATCGCCTCGGCCCGGTTCTTTTCCTGGCTGCGAAACGACTGCGACTTGATGACGATCACGCCATCCTTGGAAATCCGATGATCACTCAACCCGCACAGGGCGTCCTTGATCTCGTCCGGCAACGACGAGGCCCGCACATCAAACCGCAGATGCACGGCACTGGACACCTTGTTGACGTTCTGCCCCCCGGCGCCCTGCGCCCGGATCATGGAGAACTCGAGCTCGCGCTCGTCAATGTAGAGAGAATCTTGAACATGGAACATAGCGCGAGAGTATATAAGCCTTCCCCCAGCACCACGCCCGCCAAAACAGCACAATTCAGCCTGCAACGACTGCCGCCCGCGCGACCGAAAGCGGCGGGCCCCGCAAACCCCTGTGCAAGCCCCGACGCAGCAACGCCCCAATTCTCGAAACCCGTAGCCCACCCCCGCGGGCGACCTACGAAGCATCCACCGAGACACACGAAACTCCCACCCAGACTCAGCAATCCCTCAGAAAGACTAAAATAATCCGCTTTTGCCCGATTCCCGGCCCCCGCAAGCCCCAGCTACACCATGACCTACACCGCCAAAGAAATCTTCAAGACCCTGCAAGGCGAAGGCGCCCACGCAGGCCGTGCGGCGGTCTTCTGCCGGTTCGCGGGCTGTAATCTCTGGACCGGCCGCGAAAGCGACCGCGCCAGCGCCGCCTGCAACTTCTGCGACACCGACTTCATCGGCACCGACGGCCACGGCGGCGGCAAATTCGCCACCCCCGACCTGCTGGCCGACGCCATCGCCGCCGCCTGGGGCGAAGGCACCAGCAACCGCTACGTCGTCTTCACCGGCGGCGAGCCCTTGCTGCAATTGGATGCGCCGCTGCTCGAGGCCATCCACGCCCGCGGCTTTACCGTCGCCATCGAAACCAACGGCACCGTCAAACCGCCCCCGGGCATCGACTGGATCTGCGTCAGCCCCAAAGGCACCGCCCCCGTCGTCATCGAACGCGGTAACGAACTCAAGCTGGTCTACCCCCAGCACAACGCCCTGCCGCCCAATTTCGAACACCTGGACTTCCAGCACTTCTTCCTGCAGCCCATGGACGGCCCGGCCCGCCTGGCCAACACCGAACAGGCCGTTCAGTACTGCATGCAACACCCGCAATGGCGACTCAGCCTGCAGACCCATAAATACATAGGCATTCCATGATTTCCGTGACCCGCAGGCTTGAATTCGACGCCGGCCACCGCATTCCCGACCACCGCAGCCAATGCCGCAATCTGCACGGCCACCGCTATGTGCTTGAAATCACCCTGACCGGCGACGTCGTCCAGGCCCCCGGGGAATCCGACAACGGCATGTTGATGGACTTCTCCGAAATCAAGCAGATCGCCAAGACCCATATCGTCGACGTCTGGGACCATGCCTTCCTGGTCTACGAAGGCGACGCCGCCGTGCGCGGTTTCCTTGACACCCTGCCCGGCCACAAGACCGTCGTGCTGGACCGCATTCCCACTGCCGAAAACCTGGCCGCCATCGTCTTCGAGACCCTGGCGCCGCACTACCACGGCCACTACGGCGCCGACCTGCGCCTGACCCGCGTGCGCCTGTACGAAACGCCTAACTGCTGGGCCGACTGCAACGGCTGATGATCCGGGGCCTGCTTGGCAGGCCCTGACCGCCTGGTTCCGGCGCCCGGCGCCGCACCCCTCCCCCCCGCCCCCCTGACGTTCCCGGCTTTCCATCCACGGAAAGCCCGTGCCCTATTTTTCCGATTGGAAAAATCTATGGAGATATTCGCCATTTTCAATTAATAGTAAGCTAATAGATAGGATACAATCGAATTTATGAACACGCCCACCGACTCCCAACTCATGGCTACCACCGCAAATCTGATCGTGCTGTCGCGCGCTTACCGCGGCGCCGCCGACAAAGCGCTGGCCGACTACGGCCTGTCGCAAGCCACGGCCTGGCCCGTCATCCTGACCGGCCGCCTGGGAGACGGCGTGCGCCAGGGCGCGCTGGCCGAAGCCCTGGGCGTCGAAGGGCCCTCGCTGGTGCGCGTGCTCGATCAACTGGTTGCCGCCGGCCTGATGGAACGCCGCGAAGACACCCACGACCGCCGCGCCAAGACCCTGCACCTGACCGAAGCCGGCCACGCCTTGCGCAAGCAGGTCGAAGACGTGCTGGTGGAATTGCGCCGCCGCCTGTTCGACGGCGTCAGCGAAGAAGACCTGCAAGCCTGCCTGCGCGTGTTCGATTCCCTGAAAAATGCGCTGGGCCGCGGCGCCGCCGGCGCGCAAGAGGACCGGCGCCCATGAAATTGCCGAATGTCCGCGAGACCATCTTTTCGCTCAAGAGCTATCTCAGCGCCATCATGGCGCTGTATCTCTCGTACAGCATCGGTCTGCCCCGCCCCTTCTGGGCCATGACCACCGCCTACATCGTGGCCCAGCCCTGGTCGGGCGCCGTGCGCTCCAAAGCGCTGTACCGCCTGGGCGGCACCTTCTTCGGCTCGGCCATGACCGTCTACATGGTGCCGCGCCTGTCCAATTCGCCGGTCGTCATGACCGCGGCGATGGTCGCCTGGGTCGGCGCCTGCCTGTATATGTCGGTGCTGGACCGCACGCCGCGGTCGTACCTGTTCATGCTGGCCGGCTACACCGCCGCCATGATCGGCTTTCCCAGCGTGTCCGATCCGTCGCTGGTGTTCGACACCGCGCTGGCGCGAGTCGAGGAAATCAGCCTGGGCATCGTCTGCGCCACGCTGGTCCACAGCATCGTGCTGCCGCGCGGCCTGGCGCCCGCGCTGACGCTGCAACTGGACAAGGCCGTGCGCGATGCCAAGCTCTGGATCCACGACACGCTGAGCGGCCAGAACGCCGAACAGAAAGACCGCGACCGCCGCGTGCTGGCCAACGACATCACCCAGCTGCGCCTGTTCTCCACCCACGTGCCGTTCGACACCACCAACCTGCGCTGGACCGCTGGCGCGGTGCGCGCCATGCAGGATCAGATCTCGGCCCTGACCCCGGCCGTGTCCGCCGTCGAAGACCGCATGCGTGCCTTGCAGGCCAATGGCCAGGCGCTGCCCGAACCCGTGTCGCAGGTGCTGGCCGATATTTCCGAATGGATCAATGCCGGCGCCCAGGCCACCCATGAAACCGCAGTGCAATTGCGCGCCGCTGTCACCGCACTGACGCCCGCCATCGACAGCCGCTCGGGCTGGCGCGATGCGCTGCTGGCCAGCCTGATGGCGCGGCTGCGCGAACTGATCGACACCTACGACGCCTGCCTGGCGTTGCGCCGCGAAATCCGCGCCGGTCTGGCCGGCGCCCCGCTGCGCGCGCCCCGCGCCGAACGCGCGGCCAACCACAACAGCACGCTGCACCGCGACCACGGCATGGCGCTGCTGTCGGCCTTGGCCGCCGGCGTCGCCATCTCGGTCGTCTGCGCGTTCTGGATCGGCACGGCCTGGAGCAACGGCGCCACCGCCGCGATGATGGCCGCGATCTTCAGCTGCTTTTTCGCGTCGCAGGACAATCCCGTGCCGGGCATCATGCAGTTCCTGGTCTACACGGTGTATTCCATTCCGCTGTCGGCGCTGTACCTGCTGGGCATCATGCCCGCCATTCACTCGTTCGAAATGCTGGCGCTGGCGATGCTGCCCACCGCGTTCGCGTTGGGGGTCTTCATCGCCCGCCCCGCGTCCACCGGCAAGGCCATGGCCGTGCTGTTCGGCTTTCTGGGCACCATGGCGCTGCAGGACACCCACACCGCCGACCTGGTGTCGTTCATCGACACCCAGGTGGCCCAGTGCATGGGCGTAGGCGCCGCGGCCATCATCGCCGCCATCTTCCGTACCGTCAGCGCCGACTGGAGCGCCCGCCGCATCCAGGCCGCCAACTGGAAAGAGCTGGCCCAGCTTGCCGGCTCGCCCAAGGCGCCGGCGCGCCACACCTATGCCGCGCGCATGCTGGACCGCATCGGCCTGCTGCAGCCGCGCCTGGCACTGGCCAAGCGGCCCGACGACCTGGTCGCCGCCGACGCGCTGAAAGATCTGCGGGTCGGCCGAGACATCACCGAATTGCAGCACGCCCGCCGCCACCTGCCCATGGCCGATGCCACCATCGCGCCGGTGCTGGCCAGCCTGGCGCAATTCTTCCGCGCCCGTTCATCGTGGCGCGCCGGCGAAAAAACGCCGGACATGCTGGCGCAGATCGACCGGGCGCTGGCCAGCGTCACGGCCACGCCGGCCGGCGCCGCCGCCCGCGAGCGCGCGGTGGTGGCCCTGGTGGGCCTGCGCCGCGCGTTCTTCCCGGACGCACCCGACTATCAACCCGCCCATCCCACGCTGGAAACCCCATGATCGGCGAATTCAACCTTTACGGCATTTACTTCCCCTGGCTGCTGGTGCTGGGCGTGGTCACCCTGGGCGTGGCCTGGGCCGTGCGCCGCGTGCTGGCCCGCGCCGGGCTGTATCGCCTGGTGTGGCACCCCGCTTTGTTCGACCTGGCGCTGTTCGTGGTGCTGCTGTACGGCGTATCCCTCATTTCCCCTTATTTTCTGCAGAGATAGGTATGAAACTCCCCAACGCCCTGCGCCCCGCCGCCATCGGCAAGTTCGCGCTGACCGCCGCCGTCGTGGTGGCCGCCGTCGCCGCCGGCTGGCAACTCTGGGTGCACTATGAAGTGGAACCCTGGACCCGCGACGGCCGCATCAAGGCCTACGTGGTGCAGGTGGCGCCAGACGTCTCGGGTCTGGTCACCGCCGTGCCCGTGCACGACAACCAGGACGTCAAGGCCGGCGACCTGCTGTTCGAAATCGACCGCGCCCGCTTCCAGCTGGCCTATGACCAGGCCGAAGCGTCGGTGCATTCGCAGCAGGTGGCGCGCGAACAGGCCGTGCGCGATGCCAAGCGCAACCGCTCGCTGGGTCAGTTGGTGGCCGCCGAAGCGCTGGAGCAAAGCCAGACCAAGCTGCAGCAGACCGAAGCCGCGCTGGCCCAGGCCGAAGTACAGCTGAACACCGCCCGCCTGAACCTGGAGCGCAGCCGCGTGCTGGCCGTGACCGACGGGCGCATCACCAACCTGGACCTGCGCGCAGGCTCCTACGCCACCGCCGGCCACGGCGTCATGGCGCTGGTGGATTCGAGCTCGTTCTACATCGAAGGCTACTTCGAGGAAACCAAGCTGCCCGGTATCCACGAAGGCGACCCCGTGACCGTCACGCTGATGGGCGACAGCCGCCAGATCCGCGGCCACGTCGAAAGCATTGCGCTGGGCATCGCCGACCGCGACCGCAGCACCAGCGCCAACCTGCTGCCCAACGTCAACCCGACGTTCAACTGGGTCCGCCTGGCGCAACGCATTCCCGTGCGCGTGAAGATCGACGAAGTCCCCGACGGCGTGCGCCTGGTCGCGGGCCAGACCGCCACCGTGGCGGTTGGCAGCGCCGCCGCGCCGCGCACCGCCGAACCCGCGGCCAGGCAACCCTCCTGATCCGCGCCTCCTTCAACCCTTTCAACCCATCGACAACGCCAAGCCGTAACCGCCATGAACACGAAACTCTTCCTGCCGCTGATGCTGGCCGCCGCGCTGGCCGGGTGCACCACCGTGGGCCCTGACTACCAGGTGCCCGCCGGGTCGGTCGCCACGCGGCAGAGCGCCCAGGTGCCGTTCACCGAAGCGCAAGAAGGCGTGTTCCAGCAGAACGCGGTGCCCGGCCACTGGTGGCGCCTGTATAACGACCCCGTGCTGGATGGGCTGGTGGAACAGGCCCTGGCCGCCAACACCGACCTGCGCGTGGCCAGCGCCAACCTTGAACGCGCCCAGGCCGCCGTGCGCGAAACCCAGGCGCAGCAGCAGCCCAGTCTGGGCGTGAACGCCTCGCCCACCTTCGGTCACGTGTCCGGCATCCAGGAACTGGCCCCGGGCATCGATCCGCCCAACCGCTGGTCGTATTCGGCCGGCGCCAGCATGTCGTACCAGGTGGATCTGTTCGGCCAGATCCGCCGCGCCATCGAAGCCTCCACCGCCGACGCGGAATCGGCGCAGGCCGCCTACGACGCCACCCGCGTCACCGTGGCCGCCGAGACCGCGCGCGCCTACGCCAATCTGTGCGCGGCCGGCATGCAGCTGGCCTCGGCGCAGCATTCGGTCAACGTGCAGCAGGAATCGCTGGACGCCGTGTCGCGGCTGCAGCGCGCCGGCCGTGGCACCGCGCTGGACGTTACGCGCGCGCGCAGCCAGCTCGAACAATTGCAGGCCAACCTGCCGCCCTTCCAGGCCCAGCAACGCACCGCGCTGTACCGGCTGGCGGCGCTGACGGGCCAGACGCCTGCCGAGATTCCCGTATCGCTGCTGCAATGCGCCGCCGCACCGAAACTGGCGCAAACCATTCCCGTGGGCGACGGCGCGCAATTGCTGCGCCGCCGTCCCGACATCCGCCAGGCCGAACGCAGCCTGGCCGCCGCCACCGCGCGCATCGGCGTGGCCACGGCCGATCTGTACCCCAAGATCACGCTGGGCCTGTCCGCCGCCTCGGGCGGCCCGGCTGCCATGTTCGGCGACCGCGGCACCTTCAGCTGGAGCGTCGGCCCGCTGATCTCGTGGACGCTGCCCAACACCGGCGCGGTGCAGGCCCGCATTGCCGAAGCCCAAGCCAATACCCGCGCCGCCGTCGCGCGCTTTGATGCCTCGGTGCTCAACGCCCTGCGCGAAACCGAAAGCGCGCTGGTGGTGTACGCGCGCCAGTTGGACCGCGAGGCGTCCCTGCGCGCCGCGCGCGACCAGGCCGCGGTGGCCGCGTCGCAGGCGCGCCAGCTGTTCCAGTATGGCAAGACCGACTACCTGACCGTGCTGGACGCCGAGCGCACGCTGGCCACCAGCGAAAGCGCGCTGGCCGCCAGCCAGGCCGAACTCAGCAACGACCAGATCGCCGTGTTCCTGGCGCTGGGCGGCGGCTGGGAAAAGTAAGTCTCTTGCGGGCGGGCCGCCTGGCCCGCCCCGCCTTGCGCGTTCCGCGCCACCCCAGAATTTACTTCCACAATATGGAGACACCATTGCTCCAGGGAAACGTGCGCTCGTAGAATCGCCTGCAGAACATTATTCCTCTCTGCACGGAGACAATCCGCTTTGTGGGCGCAGCCTCGCACCGCCCACGAAGTCGGAAAAAAATCCATAATATGGAATACGAGACAGATACCCGGGAGGCGCTCGTCCTGGACAGCATCACCAAGCTGGCGCCCGAAGACACTGGCCGCGTGGTGATCGCCGGCTCGCACGGCGGCAGCTACGCCGCGTATTGCGCCGCCCGCGGCCGGGTGCGTGCCGTGGTGCTGAACGATGCCGGCGTGGGCTGGCAGCAAGCCGGTATCACCGGCCTGCACGACCTGCAGCAATGGGGCGTGGCCGCGGCCACGGCCGACTACCGCAGTTGCCGCATCGGCGACGGCGCCGACATGGCGCGCCACGGCATCATCAGCCACGTCAACGATCTGGCCTATGCGCTGGGCTGCCGGCCAGGCATGGCGGTGGCGCAGGCCGCCGCGAGACTGGCCGACGCGCGGATGGCGCCGACCCAACCCGCGCCGCAGAAGGAATCCCGCCGCATCCTGGTCACGGCCGACGACGGCACGCCGCGGGTCGTGGGCGCCGATTCGGTGTCGCTGCTGGGCCCGGCGGACGACGGCCTGATCGCCGTCACCGCTTCGCACGGCGAACACCTGGCGGGCCTTGCCACCGACGGCGTGCGCGCCCAGCCCAGGCTGGTGACCTTCAACGATGCCGGCATCGGCAAGGACGGCGCCGGCATCGGCCGCCTGCCGCTGCTGCAGCAGCGCGGCATCGCGGCGCTGACGGTATCTGCCCACAGCGCCCGCATCGGCGACGCCCGCTCGTGCTTCGAAGAGGGCGTGGTGTCCTCGGCCAATGCCCGCGCCCGCGACCTGGGCTGCCGGGCCGGCATCCCCCTGAAAACCTTTATCGACGCCCTGCTGACAGGGCGCGCAATCCACTAGGGAGCACCCTCCGCATGTCGGAAAAACTGGAAATCACGGGCGGCGAAGCCATCGCCCGCATGTTCGCGGCGCATGACGTCGGCCTGATGTTCGGCATGGGCGGCTTTCAGCTGCTGCCGTTCTACGACGCGGTGCGGCGCCTGAAGCTGAACCACAACCTGATCAACGACGAACGCTGCGCCGTGTTCGCCGCCGACGCCTACACCAAGGTCAGCGGCCGGCCCGCCGTGTGCGATGCGACACTGGGTCCGGGCGCGACCAATCTGGTCACCGGCCTGGCCGAAGCCTATAACGCCGGCACCGCGATGGTGGCGCTGGTGGGCGATTCGCACCGCATGCATTCCTGGAAGAACATGACCCAGGAAGCCCGGCAACTGGAAGTGCTGCGGCCTGTGGTGAAAGACGTGCTGCGGGTCGAGAAGATCGAACGCATCCCCGAACTGGTGCGGCGGGCCTTCGCGGTGGCCACCAGCGGTCGGCCGGGCCCGGTGGTGCTGGACGTGCCCGAAGACATCGCCCACGAAGTGCATGCGTTCGACGCCGCGGCCTTCCACGCCGCCGATACCTACCGCCGCGCCCCCGCGCTGCGCTGCCGCCCCGACGCGGACGGCCTGGCCCAGGCCGCCGCCATGCTGGCCGGCGCCGCCCGCCCGCTGATGCTGTGCGGCGGCGGCGTGCACATCAGCGACGCGGCCCAGGCCGTGCAGGACTTCGCCCGCCGCTACAACATCCCGGTGGCCCACACCATGAGCGGCAAGGGCGCGATCGCCTGCAGCGATCCCTTGAACGCGGGCCTGTTCGGGCGCTACAGCCGCATCGCCAACGACCTGATCGCCAAGGCCGACTGCCTGTTCGTGGTGGGCTGCAAGCTGGGCGAAGTGGCCACCCGCCGCTACGACCTGCTGACCACCGGCGCGCCCATCATCCACCTGGACATCGTGGCCGAGGAATTCGACCGCACCACCACGCCCGCGCTGCGGCTGTGGGGCGACGCGCGCGCCACACTGGCCGAACTGGATCAGCGCCTGGCCGCCTTGCCCGATGCGGGCGGCACGCGCCGCCAGGGCTACGCGGACGAAGTGGGCCAGGCCATGCACACCTGGCGTGAATCGGTGCAGGCCAAGCTGACGTCGGCCGACCGGCCCATCGGCATGGCGCGGCTGATGCATGAAATCAACGCCAGCCTGCCCGAAGACGGCGTGCTGGTGGCCGACGGCGGTTTTGCCGCGCACTGGGGCGGGCTGCTGTTCGACACCAAGCGGGCGGGCCGCGGCTTCGTGCCCGACCGCGGCTTCGCGTCCATCGGCTACGGCATCCCCGGCGCCATCGGCGCGGCCGCCGCCGCCCCGGGGCGGCAGGTAGTCAGCCTGACCGGCGACGGCGGCTGCAACATGTCGCTGGGCGAACTGGAAACCGCGGTGCGCATGGGCCTGGCGTTCACCCTGGTGGTGGTCAACAACGCCGCGTCGGGGTATATCAAGGCGCTGCAGCACCTGATGTACGGCAGCGGCAGCTACCAGTCGTCGGACCTGGCGGAAACCAACTACGCCAACGTAGCGCGCGCGCTCGGCTGCAATGGCATCCGGGTGGAAGACCCCGCCGAAATCCCCGCCGCGCTGGCAGCCGCCTATGCCTGCCGCGACCGGCCTACCGTGCTGGACGTGGTGGTCACGCGCGACCCCGCGCACATGCTGCCGGGCGTGGACAGCCGGGCGGCCAAGATCAAGCCGGGCGACCGTATCGCCTGAGCGCTGAAAAAAACATAATCCCAAGCGAGGAGACAAACCATGAAGATCCGCAACTGGCTGACCCTGGGCGCTGCCGCCCTGGCCGCTGCCCTGGCAGGCCCGGCCGCCGCGCAAGGCAACACCCCGGGCGCAGGCAACGCAGCAGGCAACTACCCCGACCGCCCGATCCGCCTGATCGTGCCCTTCCCGCCCGGCGGCACGTCGGACGTGGTGGGGCGCATCTTCGCCGAGGCCCTGGGCAAGCAGATCGGCCAGGCCGTGGTGGTGGAAAACCGCGGCGGCGCCGGCGGCACGGTGGGCTCGCGCGCGGTGGCCAGCGCCACGCCCGACGGCTATACCCTGCTGCTGGGCACCTCCAGCACCAACGGCACCAATCCGGCGGTGTACAAGAACCTGCCCTACGACGCCGTCAAGGACTTCACCCCGGTCACGCAGATCATCCGCGTGCCGGGCGTGATCGTGGTCAACAAGAACTTCCCGGCCAAGGATTACGCCGCGTTCTATGCGCTGATCAAGAGCGCGCCCGGCAAGTATTCGTATGCCTCGTCGGGCAATGGCGGCGCCACCCACATGGCCATGGAGTACTACAAATCGCTGTCGGGCCTGGACATGATGCACGTGCCCTATCGCGGCACCGGCCCGGCGCTGAACGACGTCATCGCCGGCCAGGTGCCGATCCTGTGGGACACGGCGGCCTCGTCGATGGCGCACATCCAGTCCGGCAGCCTGCGCGCCATCGTGGTGGCGGCCAAGAAGCGCCTGCCGCAGCTGCCCGACGTGCCCACCTTCGCCGAGGTCGGCCTGCCCGACTACGACGCCGAAATGTGGAACGGCCTGCTCGCGCCCGCCGGCCTGCCCGCGCCCATCCTGGCCAAACTGAGCGAGGCCTCGCGCCGCGCCCTGGCCGACCCGGACGTGCAGGCCAAATACGCCGGCGTGGGCGCGTATGTGGTCGCGGACCAGCCCCAGGCCTTCGCCGCGATGATCAAGGAAGACGTCGCCAAGTGGAAGAAGGTGGCCGACTTCGCGCATATCTCGGCGGAATGACATGAGCCCATCCGACACCGGCTATCTTCAGGGCGGCAGGCCCGGCGCGGGCCAACGCATGTTGGGCAAGACCGCGCTGGTCTTTGGCGCGGGCTCGTCGGGACCCGGCTGGAGCAACGGTCGCGCCGCCGCCGCGCTGTACGCCCGCGAAGGTGCGCAGGTGTTCGCGGTGGACCTGCGCACCGAGTCCGCCGAGGAAACCTGCCGCATCATCACTGCGGAAGGCGGCCGCTGCACCGCCCTGACCGCCGACGTGACGGACAGCGAACAGATCCAGGCCGTGGTGGCGGCGATGCGCGCGCAGGCCGGTCGCATCGACGTGCTGCACAACAACGTCGGCATCACCGAGATGGGCGACCCGGTCCAGGCCAGCGAGGAAAGCTGGCATCGGGTCATCGACACCAACCTGACCGGCGTGTTCCTGACCTGCAAGCACGTGCTGCCCGTCATGCTGGCCCAGGGCGGCGGCAGCATCGTCAATATCTCGTCGCTGGCCTCGATCCAGGTCAACACCTACCCCTACACCTCGTACTACGCCGCCAAGGCCGGGCTGAACCACCTGACCCGCGCTCTGGCGGTGCGCTACGCGCCCGACAACATCCGCGTCAACGCGGTGCTGCCGGGCGTGATGGACACGCCCCTGATCTACACGCAGATCGCGGGCCAGTTCGAAGACGTCGAGGAAATGCGCCGGCGGCGCAACGCGGCCAGCCCGATGGGCCGCATGGGCGACGCCTGGGACGTGGCCCACGCCGCGCTGTTCCTGGCCAGCGACGAGGCCCGGTACATCACCGGCGTGTGCCTGCCGGTGGACGGCGGCAAGTCCTGCGCGGGGCGATAGCGGGCGGTCAGCCCGCCGCCTGGTTGCAACGCGGCGGGCGCGCCGGCCGATCGCGCAGGCCGGGCTCCCGCCCCCTCAGGGCCGCGGCGCCAGTTCCGCGGCCAATTCCGTGGCGGCGCGCTGCAACGATGCCACCACTTCCTGCAGCCGCGCACCCGACAGGCGCGAGCGGATCGCGGCCACGCTCAGCGCGGCCACCACGTGCTGTTCGCGGTCGAACACCGGCACGCCCACCCCCAGCATGTCCGCAATGATGCGGCCCGGGTTCAGCGCATAGCCGTGCTTGCGGGCCGCGGCGATGTCCTCGCGCAGCATGGCGGTGGACGGCAGGTCGGGCGCGGCCGACGCGTCGTAGCGCGCCAGCACCCGCTCGATATCGTCATTGGGCAGGAACGCCAGCAGCGCCAGGCTGCCCGCCCCCACGCCCAGCGGACGGCGGTGGCCGACTTCCAGCGTCAGGATCTTGATGGGGAAATCGCCCGTCTTGCGATCGACGCACACGGCCTCATGGCCCGAGCGCACCGACAGGAAGCTGGTGTCGCCGGTGGACTGCGCCAGGCGCAGCACCGCCGACTCGGCGATCGCCTTGATGCCATGGCGGCTTTCGGCCGCCAGCCCCAGGATGTAGGACTCGCGCCCCAGGCTGTAGGTCTTGAGCTTGGGGTTCAGCGACACAAAGCCTTCCTGCAACAAGGCCGCCAGCATGCGATGCGCGGTGGGCGGGGTCAGGCCCAGGTCGCGCACCACGTCGGTCAGGCCAACGCCCCGCGCAGGCGCCGCGCCCACGTATTTCAGGAGGCGCAGCACCCGGAAAATGCTCTGCGCGCCGCCGACCGGATCGGTGTCGCGCACGGCGGCGGATTTGGCGAGGCGCGAGCTCAATGCAGCGTGGTGCCGTCGGGCGGCGTCTGGTTCAAGCCCAGCGCCGCTTCCCAGCTGCGCAGCGGCACGCAGGTCTGCAGGCGCACGATGGCGCGCTGGATCAGCGCCGGGTGCAGTTCGTGGCCCACGTGCGTGGCGATATCGATGGTGGCGTCGCCATGCAGCTCATCCAGCCGCGCCTGCGCGGCCTGGATGTGCGACACGTGCATCACGGTGTCGTCGGCGCCGTGCAGCAGGTGCAGCGTGGTGTACATCGGCGCGGTCTTGGGCAACTGCGCGTAGCGGCCCGAAAAGGCGATCACCCGGCCAGCCATGCCGTCGTGGGCCTGCACCAGTTCGAGCGCCATGATGGCGCCTTGCGAAAAGCCGGCCAGCGCGGTGTCGGACTGCAGCAGGCCGAAGCGGGCCTGGGCCTGGCGCACGTAGGCTTCCAGGGGCGGCATCGCCCGGGCCACGCGTTCGGGACGGTTTTCTTCGGAAACGCCGCGCACCGAGAACCACTGGCGGCCGGCGCCGCCGCCGTCAAAGGGTTCGAAACCTTCGGGGATCAGCACCGCGGCCGCAGGGAACGCGGCACGCACGGCCTCGGCCAGCGGCAGCAGGTTGTCGGGCACACCGCCCACGCCGTGCAGCAGGATGAACAGCTGGCGCACGTCGGTGCCTGGTTCGGGCAGGAATTCAAGCGAGCGGGAAATCGGGGGAGAAGCAGCCATGTAACGGCTCCGTACGGGCACTGGATAGCCCCATTGTAAAATGCGCGTCACACGCATTTCGACGCATTCCATGAAAACACCGACGACAGACTCGGGAACCCCTCCGGCCGGCCAAAACCAGTTGCACCGCGTGCTCAAGGCACGCCACCTGACCATGATAGCCCTGGGCGGCGCCATCGGCACCGGGCTGTTCATCGCCTCCGGCGCGGCCATCGCGCAGGCCGGCCCGGGCGGCGCGCTGCTGGTCTACCTGCTGATTGGCCTGATGGTCTATTTCATCATGACCAGCCTGGGCGAACTGGCCACCTTCATGCCCGTCTCGGGCTCTTTCTGCACCTATGCGTCCCGCTATGTGGACGGCGGTTTCGGCTTCGCGCTGGGCTGGAACTTCTGGCTGAGCTGGGCCACGGTGGTCGCAGTGGACGTGGTGGCCGCCCAACTGGTCATGGCGTACTGGTTCCCCGATACCCCGGGGTGGATCTGGAGCATCGTGTTCCTGGGCGTGACCTTCGGCCTGAACGCGTTCTCGGCGCGCAGTTTCGGCGAGGCCGAATACTGGTTCGCCATCATCAAGGTCGTGGCCGTTTTGTGCTTCATCGTGCTGGGCCTGGCCATGCTGGTGGGCATCATCCATAGCGACGCGCCGGTGGGCGTGCGCAACTGGGCGGTGGGCGACGCCCCCTTCGTGGGCAACGCCGCCACCTGGGTGGGCGTGGCCATGGTCGTGGCCTATTCGTTCCAGGGCACCGAACTGGTGGGCGTGGCGGCCGGCGAATCCGAAAACCCGCGCCGCAACGTGCCGCGCGCCATCAATCACGTGTTCTGGCGCATCCTGCTGTTCTACGTGCTGGCGATCCTGATCATCGGGTTGCTCATTCCCTATACCGACCCGCAGCTGCTGCGCAACGAGGTCGAGGACATCGCCGTCAGCCCGTTCACGCTGGTGTTCCAGCACGCGGGGCTGCTGTCGGCGGCCACTGTGATGAACGCGGTGATCCTGACGTCGGTGCTGTCGGCCGGCAACTCGGGCATGTACGCCGCCACGCGGATGCTGTTCAACATGGCCGTCGAAGGCCAGGCCCCCGGCATATTCAAGCGTCTGACCCGCAGCGGCGTACCGCTGTACGCGCTGCTGGCCACTACCGCGCTTGCCTGCCTGTGCATGTTCAGCGTGGTCTACAGCCCCAAGGCGGTCTACATCTGGCTGCTGAATTTCGCGGGCATGACCGAATTCATCGTCTGGCTGAGCATCGCCGTCAGCCACTACCGCTTCCGCCAGGGCTACGTGAAGCACGGCTACGACACGGCCAATCTGCCCTACAAGGCGGGCCTGTTTCCGTTCGGGCCGGTGCTGGCCTTCGTGCTGTGCCTGCTGGTCACGTTGGGCCAGAACTACCAGGCCTTCCTGGACGAGCGCATCGACTGGATCGGCGTGGCCTCGACCTACCTGGCCATTCCGCTGTTCCTGGCGTTCTGGATCGGCCACCGGCTGATCCGCAAGTCGCACTGGATCCGCTACGAAGACATGCAGTTCTACGGCCTGGAGGCGGACCGCGCCGCCGGCGTCGGCCACGAGGCCCCGCCCGTGGCGGTGCGGCCCTGAGGCCTGGGGCCTGTGCGAGGCGCCTTCTAGTGGGAACAGGCCCTAGCCCTGCTGGAGGGTGCTGCGGCTTGGATCAACGGTCCTCGCGGGTATGCCATAGCCGCAGCACGTACACCGCCGCATTCTGGATTTCGTAGCGCACCTCGTACTCTCCGACCAGAATTCGGCGCACTTCACGCGGCTCGAACTGGAATAGTTGCTCGCCGATGCGTGGGTTGGTCTGCAAGATGGTCGGGGCCTTGACCAGCGCCTGCACGGCCCGCGCTGCGGCGGGTTTATTCAACGGCGCCAGAAATTCGTACAACCGCGCCAAATCGGCAAGCGCCTTGCTGGTCCACCGTAGTGCCGTCAACGCGGCACCGGCAGCGGCTGGTCTGTGCCGAGGCTATCCGCCCAGGCTTGCACGGCCTGGTGATCAAAAATACGGCCGGCATCGACGTCGGCCAACGCTTCCTGGGTCAGCCGATCGCGCTCTTCTTCCTGCGCAATCCAGGCGGCCAGTGCCTGCTTCATGATCCAGCCGCGCGAACGCTCAAGCCGTAACGCCATCTGGTCTACCTTGTCCGCCAGCGCAAGCGGCACGTGCGCGGTCAGCACCCGGGTCGTTGCTTGTGTCAAATCGCACCTCCAATATTCAGCGCTGGCAATGGATTCCATATAGGTCAGCGATTCTTTAATCATAGTGATTGGAAATGAATCAAACAAGAAGCCGCGACAAAGCCTTGCACGCTGCGCGAGGTCGCTTCCGCTCGCCATAGAGGTTGTCGGAATCAATGACGATACCTTTGAATCGCTGTCAAGCGCACCACAACGGTGCAATTTTCGGACACTTTCCACTACTTCCTGCTCGGGTAAAATACTGTATATTCATACAGCAATATTGAATTCCAGGCGTCCCGCCTGCCCCCATACCCCAGGAAACCGGGTCGTCCGCCCGCCATGCAGTCCCCAGAACACATCCACCCCGCCTTGTGGCGCGCCACCCAGCTGGCCCGGGGCGCCACCCGCAGCCTGCCCACCGGCCACGCCGCCCTGTCGGCCGAGCTGCCGGACGGCGGCTGGCCGCTGGGCTCGCTGATCGAACTGCTCACCCCCCAGCCCGGCATCGGCGAAATCCGCCTGCTGCGTCCCGCCCTGGCGCAGCTTGAAACGCGCCGCGCCATCGCGCTGGTGCAGCCGCCGCACGCGCCGCATATCGCCAGCTGGATGAGCTGGCGGCTCGACCCCCGCCAACTGCTCTGGGTCGCCCCCGAAAAACCCCTGGACGCGCTCTGGGCCGCCGAACAGATCCTTAAGAACGGCAGCTGCGGCGCCCTGCTCTGCTGGCTGCCCCACGTGCGTCCCGAATCCCTGCGCCGCCTGCATCTGGCCGCCCAGTCCAGCGACCTGCTGTTCGTTGCCCTGCGCCCGGCCAGCGCCGCCCAGAACGCCACCCCCGCCCCCTTGCGCCTGGCGCTTGCGCCTGCCACGGGCGGGTTGTCCGTCCATATTCTCAAGCGCCGGGGACCCGTCTGCGACACCCCGCTATACGTGGGCCTGGAGCCCGGCGCCCTTACGCCTTCCCGCCATGCGCCTCTGGATCGCCGCCTACCTGCGCTGCCTGCCGCTGGACGCCCTGCGCCCGCACTGGCCGCATGAAGACCAGGCCTACGCCGTTCTCGACCAGGAACGCGTCGCCGCCCTCACCCCCGCCGCCCATCGGGCCGGGGTGCGAACGGGCATGCGCCGCGGCGGCGCGGCCGCGATTGCGCCCGACGTCGAACTCCTGGTCCGCGAGCCCCCGGCCGAAGCCGACACCCTGCAGGGCGCCGCGCTCGCGCTGTTGCAGTACACCCCCGAAGTGGCCCTGGCCGGCACCGACACCGTGCTGCTCAACGTCGGCGCCAGCCTGCTGTTCTTCGGCGGGCCACGCGCCCTGCACCGGCGGGTGGCCGCCACGCTGGGCGCGCTGGACCTGCGCGTCTCCCTGGGCATGGCGCCCACCGCGGCCGGCGCCTGGCTGCTGGCACACCGCCCTGGTCGCGGCCGGCCCCGCCGCACCTTGACGCTGGCCACGCTGGCGCGCCGCCTCGATGCCCTGCCCGTGGCCCTGTTGCCGCAGGCCCAGCCGCGCCTGGACTGGCTGCACGACATCGGCTGCCACCACCTGGCCGACCTGCGCGCGCTACCCCGCGCCGGGCTGCAGCGGCGCAGCGCCCCCGATCTGCTGCAGGCCCTGGACGCAGCCTACGGCCAGACGCCCGAACTGCACCGCTGGATCGAACCGCCGCCCAGCTTCATGCGCCGCATCGAGCTGATGGATTACGTCGAACACACCGATGCGGTGCTGGCCGTGGCGCGGCGCCTGGCCGAACAGCTGGGCGGCTGGCTGGCCGGCCGCCAGTTGGCGGTGCGGCGCGTTCTGCTGCGGCTGGACCACGAACGCGGCCGCCACGCGCGCGTGCCCACCGAACTCGAACTGGCCCTGGCCCAGCCCGTCTGGCAGGCGCCGCAAATCCTTCACCTGCTGCGCGAGAAACTCGGGCGGCTCACCCTGGAAGCCCCCGTCATCGCGGTGTCGCTGCTGGCGCCCGACACCGTCGACCAGCCCGCCGCCAGCACCACCCTGTTCCCCGAGCCCGGCGGCACCGCCGCCGACCACGCCCGGCTGCTGGACCTGCTGACCGCGCGGCTGGGCCGCGACCAGGTGCGCCGCCCCTGTCCCACACCCGACCACCGCCCCGAGGCCGCCAACTCCTGGGGCGCTGCGCTCGACGCTCCGCCACGCCCCGAGCCCCTGCCCGCCACGCTGGATCGCCCCTTCTGGCTGCTGGACCCGCCCCTGCCCCTGAAGCTGTCCGGCCACCGCCCGCAATATGCCGGCCAGGCCCTGCGGCTGATGCGCGGCCCCGAGCGCATCGAAAGCGGCTGGTGGGACCCGGCCCTGACCGTGCGCGACTACTTCGTCGCCGAAGACGCCGCCAGCGCCCGCTACTGGATCTACCGCGAGCGCGACGACGAACACGCCCGCTGGTTCCTGCACGGCCTGTACGCCTGACGGCTTTTTTCCGCCCGCCTGACGCCATGCGACCGCCCGACGACTCCCACGCCGCCCCCGCCCCGCCCGCCGGGCTGCCCGGCTATGCCGAGCTGCAATGCCAGTCCAACTTCTCGTTCCTGCAGGGCGCCTCGCACCCCGAAGAACTCGCCGCCCGCGCCGCCGAACTGGGCTACGCGGCCCTGGCCATCACCGACGAATGCAGCCTGGCCGGCGTGGTGCGCGCCCACATGGAGGCCAAGACCCAGAAGTTGCCGCTGATCATCGGCGCCACCTTCCGGTTGCGCGCCGGGCCCGAGGCCGCGCCGCTGGACCTGACCCTGCTGGCGCAGACCCGCGAAGGCTACGGCAACCTGTCCGAACTCATCACCCTGGCGCGCACCCGCGCCCCCAAGGGGGAATACCGCCTGGCGCCCGAAGACTTCACCGATCCGCCGCCCGGCTACGCCCACCTGCGCCACCTGCCCGAATGCCTGGCCATCCTGTCGCCCACCTACGGCGACGATCCCGACCGCATGGCGCAGCAGGCGCGCTGGCTGGCCGCCACCTTCGCGCGCCGCGCCTGGGTCGGCCTGACGCTGCTGTACCGCTCGCGCGACGACCTGCACCGCGCGGCGGTCGAACACGCCGCCCAGACCGCCGGCCTGCCCGTGGTGGCCCTGGGCCAGGTGCAGATGCAT
This sequence comes from Achromobacter sp. ASV32, assembly GCF_016428805.1. GTDB lineage: Bacteria > Pseudomonadota > Gammaproteobacteria > Burkholderiales > Burkholderiaceae_B > Achromobacter. Next base: position 27,033 of record NZ_JAELTJ010000001.1, on the reverse strand, counting down.
GTGCGCTCGCGCAAGCCGCTGCACGACACTCTGACCGGCATCCGCACCCACCAGGCCGTGTCGCAATGCGGCTACGCGCTGTCGGGCAACGCCGAACAGCACCTGCGCACCCGCGTGCGGCTGGCCAACCTGTACCCGCCCGACGCACTGGCCCAGACCCTGGTGGTGGCGCGGCGCTGCGCGTTTTCGCTGGACGAACTGCGCTACGAATACCCCGACGAAATCGTCCCGCGCGGCCACACTCCCGCCACCTACCTGCGCCAGGAAACGCTGGCCGGCGCGGCGCGGCGCTTTCCCGAGGGCGTGCCGGCCAATGTCACCGGACAGATCGAAAAAGAACTGGCCCTGATCGCCGACCTGCACTACGAAGCCTACTTCCTGACCGTCTACGACATCGTGCTGTTCGCCCGCAAGGCCGGCATTCTGTGCCAGGGCCGCGGGTCGGCCGCCAACTCGGCCGTCTGCTACTGCCTGGGCATCACCGAGGTCGACCCGCGGCGCGGCAACAACCTGTTCGAACGCTTCATCAGCAAAGAGCGCAACGAGCCGCCCGACATCGACGTCGACTTCGAGCACCAGCGCCGCGAAGAAGTCATCCAGTACATCTACCAAAAATACGGCCGCCAACGCGCCGCCCTGACCGCCGTGGTGATTTCGTACCGGCCGCGCAGCGTGCTGCGCGACACCGGCCGCGCGCTGGGCGTGGACCTGGGCGTGATCGACGCGGTGGCGCGCGCCCACCAATGGTGGGACGGCAAAAAGGAAATGCTGCGCACCCTGGGCGCCTGCGGCCTGGACCCGGAATCGCAAGTGGCGCGGCAGTGGGCCGCGCTGGCCCAGACCCTGATGGGCTTTCCGCGCCATCTGTCGCAGCACCCCGGCGGCTTCGTCATTTCGCGCGGCAAGCTGTCGCGGCTGGTGCCCATCGAAAACGCCGCCATGGCCGACCGCAGCGTCGTGCAATGGGACAAGGACGACCTGGATGCGCTCAAGCTGCTCAAGGTCGACGTGCTGGCGCTGGGCATGCTGTCGGCGCTGCGGCGCACCCTGGAACTGGCCGGCCAGCGCCGCGGCCGGCCCATACGCCTGCAAGACATCCCCGAAGGCGACGACCCCACCTACGACATGATCTGCGAGGCCGATACCGTCGGCGTGTTCCAGATCGAATCGCGCGCCCAGATGAGCATGCTGCCGCGCCTGCGGCCACGCAAATACTACGACCTGGTGGTGCAGGTGGCCATCGTGCGGCCCGGCCCGATCCAGGGCGGCATGGTGCACCCCTACCTGCGCCGCCGCCAGGGCAAGGAAAAGGCAAGCTATCCCAGCGAAAAGGTGCGCGGCGTGCTCAGCCGCACGATGGGCGTGCCCATCTTCCAGGAACAGGTCATGCAGATCGCGGTGGTCGCCGCCGGTTTCACCCCCGGCGATGCCGACCAACTGCGGCGATCCATGGCCGCCTGGAAGCGCAAGGGCGGCGTCGACAAATACCGCACCAAGCTGGTGGGCGGCCTGCTGGCGCACGGCTATACGCTGGAATTCGCCGAAGCCCTGTTCCGGCAGGTCGAAGGCTTTGGCGAATACGGCTTCCCGGAAAGCCACGCCGCCAGCTTTGCCCTGCTGGCCTACTACAGCTCGTGGCTCAAGCGCCACGAACCCGAGGCCTTCCTGGCCGCCCTGCTCAACTCCCAGCCCATGGGCTTTTATCCGCCCGCGCAACTGGTGCAGGACGCCCGCCGCCATGGCGTGCGGGTGTTGCCGGCGGACGTCACGGTCAGCGGCTGGGACTCGGCGCTGGAAACGCTGCCCGGCCCGCAAGCGCCGCGTCCCGCGCATCCCCACGCGCCATCACCCCACGACATCCGCCCGGCCGTGCGCCTGGGGCTGAGCCTGATCCAAGGCCTGCACCAGGACACCGCGCACCGCATCGAAGCCGCCCGCGCCGAGGGCCCCTTCCTCAATACCGGCGACCTGGCCCGGCGCGCCGCGCTGACGCGCCACGACCTGAACGCGCTGGCCGCCGGCGACGCCCTGCTCACCCTGGCCGGCCACCGCCGCCAGGCCAGCTGGGAAGCCGCCGCCAGCGTGCACAGCCGCGACCTGCTGCGCGACGCCGCCATCCACGAAACCGACGCTCCGCAACTGGCCGCCCCGTCCGAAAGCCAGACCGTGGCGGCCGACTACCGCAGCGTCGGCCTGACCCTGCGGCGCCATCCGGTGGACCTGCTGCGGCCGCAATTGGCCGCGCGCAACTTCCAGCCCGCCGCGGTGCTGAACGGCTACCCCGACAAGCGCGTGGCCCGCGCCTGCGGCATCGTCACGGTGCGCCAGCGCCCGCAAACCTCCAAGGGCGTCATCTTCGTCACGCTCGAAGACGAAACCGGTCCTGTCAACGTGGTGGTACGCCCCGAACTGATCGAACGCCAGCGCCGCGAACTGCTCGGCGCCAGCCTGCTGGGCGTGTACGGCACCTGGCAGAACGTGGACGGCGTGCGCCACCTGATCGCGCAGCGGCTGGTGGACCTGTCCGACCTGCTGGGGGGCTTGAGCATGCCCAGCCGCAATTTTCATTGAGACGTACTGAAGACGTACGCGAGCGGGCGCCTGAAGATCATCCTGCCGGCCACGTTCGGCAATGCCGCGGGCCGCCGTCAACGCGCGCCTGCCCCCGGCCGCTCGCCTCCCAGCAGCAATGCCAGGTCCAGCGCCCCCGCCATCGCTTCGTAGCCGGCATCGCCGGGATGCAGGTGGTCGCCCGAATCGTAGGCCGGCAGCAGGCGGGCCGGATGCGCGGGGTCGCGCAACACCGCATCAAAGTCCACCACCGCGTCGAACACCCCGCTGTCGCGGATCCAGCGGTTCACCTCCTGCCGTACCGCGTCCTTGGCCGGGCGGTAGTGCTGGGCCAACGGCGTGCCGTGCAACGCCCCTTCGTACGGCGCGAGGGTGCCGCCCACCACCCGCACCCCGCGCGCATGCGCGGCCACGACCAGTTGCCGGTACCCTTCCACCAACCGCGCCGCGGTCATGGGCGCATCGTGCGGCGCGAAACCACTACCGGGCCAGCCGATATCGTTGATGCCCATCACCACCACCACGCTGCGCACGCCCGGCTGCGCCAGCACGTCCGCCTCGAATCGTGCCATGGCGTTCACGCCCATCTTGTCACCCCAGACGCGGGCCCCGGAGATGCCGGCGTTCACCACCCCCACGCCCTGCGGCGCCAGCCGGCGGGCCAGGACATCCGGCCAGCGCCGGTTCGCGCCCGGGGTCGAACCATTGCCATCCGTCAGCGAATCGCCGAACGCCACCACCACCGGCGTATCCGCCTGCCGCTCCACCTGCATGCCAGCCAGAAACATCCGCCCCGGCACCCGCGCCGCCCCAGGCAGGTCGGGTGCCGCGCTCGCATCGCCCGAAGCCAGCGCGGCGGTTTGCTGCGCGCCCCAATGGAAAGTGGTCACCGGGGTCGCCTGCGGCAAAAACGTGCTGACCGCCCATTCGCTCAACGCGGCAACGGGCACATCGACCGGGTCGCTGAGCACCTGCGCGCCCGGCGCCACCGTCACGCCCGGTTCGCCGCCAAACCGCAGCGCCCGATCCGAGCCGGCCTCAACCGCCGCGCCGCCCCGCGACAACGCCACCCGCGCCGCGCCGATCACCAGCGGCTGCACGCCATAACGGTTCGAATACACCACCCGCAGCCGCGTGCCGCCCACGCTGAGCTTGAGCGTTTCGCGCACCGTCTGGCCATGCAACGCCACGGGCATGCCGGTGGGCAACACGAACCCGGGCTCCCACAGCGGCTGCGGGCTGGCCGACCAGGACGCAATCCAACCGAACGACGCCGCGTGCATGCCGTTGCCGGCCGAGCCGCTGGCGGCAATCGGCCCCGCGGACGCCGGCGGCAGTGCAAGCAACGACAGGCTGCCAGCCAGGGCCAGCGCGCGTGATGAGAAGAAAGACATGACCGTTCCTTATGAATGACAAATCAGAACCGTCAAGATAGGTTCTTCCAATACTTCAAGGTAGCCACGTAGAATGCATATATCTTCTTCCAGATTGGAATGATCAGATGGATACCTTGCGTGCCATGCGCGCCTTTGTCCGCGCCGTGGACCTGGGCACCCTGTCCGCCGCCGCGCGCGAACAGGGCCTGACCCAGCCGGCCCTGAGCAAGATCGTGGCCGCGCTGGAAAAGGACCTGAACGTGCGCTTGCTGGAACGCAGCACCGTCCGCGTCGCCCCCACCGAACAGGGCAAGCGCTTTTACCAACGCGCCACCCGTGTGCTGGAGGAATACGCCGAAGCCGTGGCCGATGCGCGCGGGCAAACCGAGCAGCCCACGGGTTTTCTGCGTGTGAACGCGCCGGTGGCGCTGGGCCAGTTCCGCCTGAATGCACTGATCCGGCAGTTCCTGGATGACTACCCCGACATCCAGGTCGAACTGATTCTGAACGACCGTTTCGTGGATCTGGTGGAAGAAGGCGTCGATGTGGCGCTGCGCCTGGGCGGCCCCTTGCCCTCTGCGGCCATCGCGCGCCGCGTGGCCGAATCGGCCCGCTACCTGGTGGCCGCCCCGGCCTACCTGGCCCGCCGCGGCAAGCCGCGCACGCCGCCCGACCTGTCCGGTCACGACTACGTGCGTTTCGCCTGGCTGACCGCAGGCGACACCTTGGAACTGCACCAGGGCGCGGCACGCGTGTCGGTGCAGACCCAAGGGCGATTTCGCGTCAACAATGCCCTGGCCATCCGCGATACCCTGGCCGCCGGCGGCGGCATCGGTTTGTGCCCGGCGTGGCTGGTGCAGGACCTGGTCGCCAGCGGCGAGCTGTTGCGCGTGCTGCCCAAATGGAGCGCCGCGCCGCAAGAGGCCTTCCTGCTCTACCCCTCGCGCCGCTATCAATCCCTGCGGGCGCGCCTGTTGATCCAGTACCTGGCCGACCGGCTGCCGCGCCTGCCCGGCCTGCGGCCGCCCCCGGCCGCTTGAGCGCCGCGCCGGCGGCTGGTCTATGATGTTTTTCCCCGGTGCCAAAACTGCCACAGCAGCCGCGCCTCGGACATCTTTTAGGAGTGACTTATGATCCGCAAGCTGATTCCCGTCCTGCTGGTAGCCGCGCTGAGCGCCTGCACCAATACCGGAACCCCGCGTTCCTCCTCCGCGCCCGCCGCTTCCGGCTCAACCAGTTCGGCTTCCGCTTCCGACTCCTCGTCCAGCCCTTCCTACGGCGCCACCTCGTCCGGCCGCCCCACCGGCAAGACCTGCGACGCCACCGGCCTGCAATCGCAGATCGGCCAAAAGGCCACCCCCGCCGTGCTCGAAGACCTGCGCGGCCGCAGCGGCGCCACCACCGGCCGCATCCTGCGCCCGGGTCAGCTGGTCACCATGGAATACAACGACACCCGCCTGAACCTGATCGTGGACGACAAGGACGTCATGACCGCGATCCGCTGCGGCTGAATCCCGCGCCGCCAGACAGGCCGGCGCCGGCGGCATCACCCGCCGGCGCTCGTGCCCGCTACGCCCGGCCGGGCCGGCCCGCCGGCGGCACATGCGGCAAAAAGGCCCCCGCCACCTCGAACCCGCATTCCTCGCGCGCAATATCGATCACCCGCGACACCACCGGGTTGACGATGTTCTTCTTGTGCACCGCGTAGTAATTGATGGTCGGCAAGTCCGGTTTCACGTCCAGCTGGCACAGCGCGCCGCGCTCGACCAGCGGCGCGAAATACGCGCCCGGCAGGTAGCTGATGCCCAGGCCCAGCATGGTCAGCTGGGCCATCATCCCCAGGCTGTTGCAGGTCAGCACCCGCTTGACCGGCAGGCCCTGCTCGGCGAACCAGGCATCGTACAGGTGCGACAACGCCGAATTGGTCGGCTGGGAAATCACCGGATACGGCGCCAGATCCTGGGGCGCCAGGCGCGCCGAGAAATCGATGTCCAGCGCCGGGCTGGCCATCCACACATTGGTCACCGCCCCCAGATGCACGCAGTCGTACTGGTAGCTCCAGAACGGGCCCGGCATGATCGCCAGATCCAGCTGGTCCTGTTCCAGCCGTTCGTACAGCGTGATGCCGCCGTCGATCTCCGGCATCAATTGCACCCGCGGATACCGCAGGCTGATCTGACTGACCAGCCGCGCCAGCCAGGTCATGCCGACCAGCTCGGTCACGCCCAGCCGCACCACCCCTTCGAAGCTGGCCGGGTCGGCCATGTTCTGCACGATGCGGCTGTTCAGGTCCAGCATTTCGCGGGCCAGCTCGAACAGCTTCCTGCCCTGCGGGGTCATGACCAGTTTCTTGGCGCGGCGCTCGAACAGCGGCGCCCCGGCAAAGGCCTCCAGCTCGCCGACCCGCTTGGCCACCGCGGACTGGGTCGTGTGCAGCGTGCGCGAGGACGCGCTGAAGCTGCCCAATTGCGAGCTCCAGTAGAAAGCCTCTAGCTGTTTAAGGGTGTACATCGCGGCGGTGGATGCGAATCGCATGGAAACCCTCACATTATCGTCGACCGCGACCCGCCGCGCCCCCGGCCTGCGCGAACCGGGGGCCGGCGTCGCCTACCCGCGCGGATGCAGGATGTCCGCCAGGAAGCGCTGCGCCCGCGGATGGGCCGGCGCGCTGAAAAAGCGTTCCGGCGTATCCACCTCCAGGATCTCGCCCGCGTCCATGAACACCACCCGGTCGCAGACATCGCGCGCAAACCCCATTTCGTGGGTTACGCAGACCATCGTCATGCCGTCCTTGGCCAGACCCTTCATCACCTGCAGCACCTCGCCCACCATTTCGGGGTCCAGCGCGCTGGTCGGCTCGTCGAACAGCATCACCGGCGGTTGCAGCGCCAGCGCCCGCGCGATCGCCACGCGTTGCTGCTGGCCGCCGGACAGCGACCCCGGGTAGGCGTCGATCTTGTGCTCCAGCCCCACTCGCGCCAGCAACTGGCGGGCCAGTTCCACCGCGTCCTTGCGCGGTTGCTTGCGGATGCTGACCGGCGCGAAGATCACGTTTTCCAGCACGCTCATGTGCGGAAACAGGTTGAACTGCTGGAACACGAAGCCGATTTTCTGACGCAGCGCGTTCAGGTTCGCGCCCTTGGCATAGATGTCGGCGCCGTCGATCAGGATGCGGCCCTTCTCGATCGGCTCGAGCCGGTTGACCGTGCGGATCATGGTGGACTTGCCCGAGCCCGACGGCCCGCACACCACCAGCACCTCGCCGCGCGCCACCGCCAGGTCCACATCCTTCAGGACGTGGTGCTCGCCATACCATTTATTGACTTTCTCAAGCTTGATCATGATGAAATTCCGTTAAGACCCGAGCGCCGGCTCAGGCCATGGCGCGTTGGCGGCGGATGCGCAGGTCCAGCCAGGACAGGCCGCGGCTCAGGCTGAAGCACACCACGAAGTAGATGATCGCCAGGATGCCGAACACCTGCAGCGGCTGCGTCAGCACCAGGTTGTTGACCTGGTTGGCCGCGAAGGTCAGTTCGTTCACGCTGATCACGTACCCCAGCGACGTCTCCTTCACCGTCGACACGAATTGGCTGGTCAGGCTGGGCAGCACGTTGAACAGCGCCTGCGGCAGCACCACGCGGCGCATCGTCGTCCAGTAGCCCACGCCCAGCGAGCGCGACGCCTCGATCTGGCCGCGCGGCACCGCCTCGATGCCCGAGCGGATCACTTCCGACAGATAGGCGCTTTCGTAGACCACCAGCGCGGCGATCAGGGTCCAGAAACCGCTGATCACCTGCCCCGTCAGCTTGGGCACCACGAAATAGGCCCAGAAGATCAGCATCAAGAGCGGCATGCCCCGCACCACATTGACCAGCGTCTTGCTGGCCGCGCGCAGCCAGCCATAGGGGCTGACCCGCGCCAGCGCGATGGCCAGCGCCAGCGGCAACGACAACGCCAGGCCGCAGGCCGCCAGGATCAGCGTCAGCGCCAGGCCGCCCAAGGGGCCGTTGGGGTATTGGCCCACCAGCAGCGTGGGCCAGTATTGCGACAGGAGATCAAGCACCGTGGCCTCCCCGGTTCAGACGGTAGCGGGCATAGATGCGCGATCCGATCAGCATGATCAGGAACGATCCCAGCAGGTACATGATGGTGGCCGCGCCGAACGTGGCAAAGGTGCGGTAGGTCTCGTTTTCGATCTCGCGCGCCTGGTAGGTCAGCTCCATCACGCCGATGGCCATGGCCACGCTGGTGTTCTTGAACAGCAGCAAGGCCCGGCCCACCAGCGGCGGGATGGAAATGCGCACCGCCTGCGGCACGATCACGAAACGCATGCATTGCAGATAGCTGGCGCCCAGCGCGCGGGCTGCCTCGAACTGCGTGCCCGGAATGGCGCGCAGCCCGCTGCGGATGTCTTCCGCGATATACGCGGCCGACCCCAGCGCCAGGGCAATGGCCGCCAGCGACATCTCGGCGTTGTGCTGGTACAGCCACAGCCGGAAACCTTCCGGCAGCAGCTCCGGCATGCCGAAATACCAGAACAGCACCTGCACCAGCAGCGGCACGTTGCGGTGGTATTCCACATAGGCGTCGACCAGCCAGCGGCACGGCGCCAGGTTGGTGGCCCGCACCACGACAAGCAGCACCGCGATCGTGAAGGCCATCACCCAGGACACCAGGAATAGCTGCAGCGTCACCACCATGCCGCTGACCAGCAGCTGGTATTGGGAAGCGTCAAGTAGGCTCATGAAACGGAACCGCCGCTCAACCCGCGATCGGGCCGATCTTGAAGCTGCGCTCCAGCTTGTACGGCGTCTGCGCGCCGAACCACTTGTCGAACAGCTGTGCGGCCACGCCCGAGCTTTCGGCTTCGTCCAGCGCCTGGTTCACCAGTTGCAGGAAAGCCGGCTCCGTCTTGCGCACGCCCAGGCCCCAGGGCTCGTCGAATACCGACTTGGGAATCACGCTGACCGGCGCCGTCGGCGGGCTTTGCAGCACCAGCCGCACCAGCACCAGTTCCGAGGCAAACTGCGCGTCCACCTTCTTTTGCTGCAGCGCCAGGTACGTGGCCGAGCTGTCGCCGTAGCCAATGACCTGCGACTTGTCCAGGATGCGCTTGATCTCGCGTTCCGAACTGGAGCCCTTGGTCGCGCCGATGCGGCGGCCGTTCAGCGACTCAATGGTGTCCAGGCCCGAGTCCTTGCGCACCAGCAGCTTTTGCGGGCTGACGTAATAGGCGTGGCTGAATGCAATCTGCTGCGCGCGATCCGGCGAATAGCCCAGGTTGGCCGCCAGGATGTCGACCCGGCCTTCGTTCAGCTCGGGCACGCGGGCCGCCACCGACAGCAGCTTGTAGCTGACCTTCACGCCCAGCTTGTCGGCCACCAGCTTGCACACGTCGACGTCATAGCCCACCAGCTGGCGCGACGCGCCATCCTGGAAGCTGAACGGCTGCGAGGTGCCCAGCGTGCCGCAGATCAATTCCCCGCGAGCCTTGATGTCCGCGACCTGGTCGGCCTGGGCGGCGGTACCCAGCAGCAGCGTGGCCAGGCCCAGGCAGGCGGCGATGCGTGAACGGTATGTCATGGTTGATTCCCCTTGTGTTTGTAGTCAGAACAAAAAACAAAAAAAACCGGCCCGCGCATTCGCGGGCCGTGGCCCTATGCGAGCTTGGCGCAAGCCTCGCGGATCGCCGAGCAGCCTTGGCGGATATCGTCCAGCGATGCCGCGAACGACAGCCGGAACGTTCCCGGCGCACCATACGCGTGGCCGTCGATCACCGCCACCCCGGCCTCGCGCAGCAGATAGTGCGTCAGGTCGGTATCGGTGCGGATCACGTCGCCGGCGGGCGTCTGCTTGCCCAACAGGCCCGAGCAATCCGGAAACACGTAGAACGCGCCTTGCGGCACCACGATAGCCAGCCCCGGCGCGCCCGACAACTCGGCCACCGCCAGGTCGCGGCGCTCGCGGAACACCCGCGCGAACTCCGCTACGCAATCCTGCGGGCCCGACAGCGCCTCCAGCGCGGCCGCCTGGCTGACCGACGAGGCGCCCGACGTGCTTTGCGACTGCAGAATCGCCATCGCCTTGATCAGTTCGTCCGGCCCCGCGCCATAACCGATGCGCCAGCCCGTCATCGCATAGGCCTTGGACACGCCGTTGACCACCAGCGTGCGCGCGGCCAGCTCCGGCGCGACCTGCAGCGGATGCACCGTGGGCGTGTCCGTGAAATTCAGGCGCGCATAGATATCGTCCGTCATCAGCCACACGTGCGGATGGCGCTTGAGCACCTCGGTCAGCCCGCGCAACTCGTCGGCCGTGTAAACCGAGCCGGTCGGATTGCTGGGCGCATTCAGCATCAGCCACTTGGTGCGCGGCGTGATGGCGCGTTCCAACGCGTCCGGCGTCAGCTTGTAATCCGTGGCCGGCGTCGTCTGCACCGCCACCGGCACCCCGCCGTTGACCAGCACCATGTCCGGGTACGACACCCAGAACGGCGCGGGAATCAGCACCTCGTCGCCGTCATTGAGCGTCGCGGCCAGGCCATTGAAAATCACCTGCTTGGCGCCCGTGCTGACGATGATCCGGGCCACCGGATAGTCCACTCCGGTTGCGTCCAGCAGATGCGAGCGAGCGGCCTTGCGCAGCGCCACCGTGCCCTGGGCCGGCGGATACTTGGTTTCACCGCGGTTCATCGCGGCGGTCGCGGCCTGGCGGATGTGTTCCGGCGTGGAAAAGTCCGGCTCGCCAATCGTCAGATCGATGATCCGGCGGCCCTGCTCGCGCAGTTCCGCGATGATCGCGCGGGCCGCCACGCTGGGCGACAGCTTGATGCGCTTGATGCGGTCGGCAATGATGCTGGTGGAAGAAGTGGCCTGGCTCATTTCGCCGCCCCCATCTTCTCGGCCAGCGTCTTTTCCAGCCACGGCTTCGTATAGGTGCCGGCGCGCAGCTTTTCCTTGGCCACGGCCTCGTCGGCCTCTTTCTTGACGGCCAACGCCAGCACCGCTTCGGCGTGTTCGGCGGGAATCACCACCACGCCGTCGGCGTCACCCACCACCACGTCGCCGGGATTGACCACCTGGCCGCCCACCGACACCGGCACATTGATCTCGCCGGGGCCGTCCTTGTACGGCCCCTTGTGCGACACCGCCCGCGCAAAGCAGCCGAACTGCCCCTGCGCAAACACGTCCAGGTCGCGCACGGCGCCGTCGATCACAAAGCCTGCGATGCCGCGGCCCTGCGCATCCATCATCATCAGCTCGCCGACCAGCGCATTGCTGGTGTCGCCCGCGCCGTCGACCACGATCACGTCGCCCGCGCCACCCAGCGAAATCGCCTTGTGGATCATCAGGTTATCGCCCGGACGGGTCTTGACGGTCAGCGCCAGGCCGACCGTGCGCTGGGTGCCGCCGTGCAGCGGCCGCAGCCCGGCCACGCCGTACAGGCGATTCATGCAGTCGCTGATCTGGGCCGACCCGATGGCGGCAAAACCCGCCAGCACGTCGGCGGAGACGGCCGGCGCGGAGCGGGGGAGAATGCGGTATCCGATGGGATTCATAAGGAGAGAATTCTTCAAGGCGTGAACGGCGTTAAGCGAACCCGCATTACAAAGCCGCGCGCCCTATTCCTCAAAACGATATAAATTCCCAGTTATCCACGAATTATTTTCGTGGATACGGAGACGTCCATGGACATCCATACCCTCGGCAAGCAACTCGCCAGCCAGCCCACCATCATGGATCTGGCGCAGGAAATGAAGCTGATCCGGGCCCTGATGCAGGTGCCGCCGCGCCATATCGCCGCCCATCCCACGCAATTCCAGCGCATCGTCGCCGCCCTGGCGCTGACCCATACGGATTCGGGCGTGTTCGCGCTGACCACGGCGACCGACGCGTTCTTTGCGGATTTCTGCCACTGGCTGCGGCGGATGCAGGATAGCGTCTGCCCGGAACTGGCCGACGCCCTGATCGATGATTTCAGCTTGTCGGCGCGCGCGTTCGCCGAACGCATGCCGCCGCAGGATGAATAGCTGCCGCGGACCGGCTCAGTGACCCTCGCCCGCCTGGCCGGCCACGATGCGCGCGGCCAGGTCCGACAGCCGTGTCTCGCCCAGGCACTGCAACACGGCCCGTTCCCCCTCCCGCAACGAATCCGCCACCAACTGGTTCGCCGCCCGCTCCACCGGACACGCCGGGTTGTCCTCGGCCGGGCCAAGGGTGAACACGGCGCCGTGCGCGATGGCCTCGTACACCTCCCGCGCGGTGATCGTGTCCAGGGTCCTGGCCAACGCCCACCCGCCATTGCGCCCCCCGCTGGACGTGACCATACCGGCCGTGCGCAACGCCGCCATGGTTCGCCGTACCACGACTTCGTTGGTATGCAGCATCTGGGCAAGCGTGCCGGAAGTGGTCGTGCCGCCGCGCAGGTGCATGTGGATCAACACATGCAGCAAGCGGGCAAAACGCGTGTCATTGGCCATGAGGCAATACCGTAACTTTAACTGTTACGGTATTATATCCGGACTGGATACTGCCTGCGAGCCCCTCATGATTGATCAGCAAACCCGCGATGTGACCGTCAACGGCATCACGCTCCATGTCACCGCACAGGGCGACGGCCCGCTCGTCCTGCTGTGCCATGGCTTTCCCGAAACGTCATACGCCTGGCGCCACCAACTACCTGCCCTGGCCCAGGCGGGATTTCGCGCCGTGGCGCCCGATCTGCGCGGCTACGGCGCCAGCGAAAGCCCGGCGGACGTGGCTGCCTTCACGACGCTGGACGTCATCGGCGACCTGATCGCGCTGCTCGACAGCGAAGGCGCGGACAACGCCGTGATCGTCGGCGGCGACTGGGGCGCCAACATCGCCTGGCAGGCCGCGCAGGTGCGGCCCGACCGTTTCCGGGCCGTGGCCGCGCTGGGCGTTCCCATGATGGGCCGCGCGCCCATGCCGCCCAGCCGCCTGTTCCCCAAGACCGCGTCCGCCGCCTTCTACACCCACTACTTCAACGAACCGGGCGTCGCCGAACAGGAATTCGAACGCGACGTCGACGCCACCCTGCGCGCCATCTACTTCGCCGCATCCGGCGACGCCGGGCCGCGCAATGACCCGACCACACCCAACCCCTTCAGCATGGTCGCCACGGGCCGCGGCCTGCTCGATCCGTTGCCGGTACCCAAGACGCTGCCGGCCTGGCTGACTGAGGCCGACCTGGCCACCTTCGTCCAAAGCTACAAAACCAGCGGCTTTCGCGGCGGCCTGAACTACTACCGCAACCTGGACCGCAACTGGGCACTGCAAGGCGTATGGGAAGGCAAGACGGTGAACGTGCCCGCCCTGTATCTTGCGGGCGAGCGCGACACGGGTCTGGCCATTCCCGGCATGGACCAGATCATCCAGGCAATGCCCGGCCTGGTTCCACAATTGCGCGCGCCCCAGATCATCCCCGGGGCGGGACACTGGCTGCAGCAAGAGGCGCCGCAGCAGGTCAACCTGGCGCTGATTGATTTCCTGCGCAGCATTTACCCCAGCCGCGCTTGACCCTGACGTAACGTCATGCCCAACAGTGCGGTCTGCGCCCTCAACGAAGGAATCCCATGCGACTGAAAGTAGGAGAACTGGCCAAGCGCAGCGGACTGACCGTCCGCACGCTGCACCACTATCACGCGATCGGCCTGCTGACGCCTTCGGCGCGCGCCGACAACGGCTACCGGCTATACGGCCGCGACGACATCGCCCGACTGCATCAGATCCAGGCATTGCGTCGCTTCGGACTGCCGCTGGCGGAAATCGGCGCTTACCTGGACCAGCCCGGCACCCCGCTGGACGAGATCATCGCCAGACAGATCGCGATGCTCGACCGCCAGATCCAGCAGGCCGCCAGGCTGCGCGAACGCCTCGCGCAGCTGCAAGGCCAGTTGGCAATGGGTACGGAGCCGGAGCTGGCCGATTGGCTGACCACGCTGGAACTGATGACCATGTACGACAAGTATTTTTCCCAGGAAGAGCTGGCGCGTTTGCCCATGTACGGCCGCAGCCGCGACGGTGACGCCGACTGGATCGCGCTGATCCAGGAAGTACGCCAACAGATGGATAGCGGCGCCCCGCCCGAGGACGCGCAACCGCAAGCGCTGGCGCTACGCTGGATGACGCTGCTGCTGCGCGATACCAACCGCGACCCGCGCCTGCTCGTGAAACTGAACCAGATGCACGAACAGGAGCCGGCCATGCAGGCGCACATCGGTATTTCGCCGGCCATGCGTGACTACATCGTGCGCGCCTTCTCCGAAAGCAAGCTGCGGCTGTATGAAAAACACCTGACGCCGGAAGAAGCCCGCTTCATGCGGGCGCATTATCACGACCGCGTCGGCGAATGGCCGGCCCTGATGGCGCGGGTGCGGGATGCGATCGACGCCGGACATGCGCCTGGTTCTTCCACCGGGCTCGAGCTTGCGCGGCAATGGCTGGAACTGTTTCGCACCTACGCTGGCGACAACCCCGCAACCCATGCGAAATTCCGCCATGCGCTCATGAGCGAGCCCGCGCTCACGGCCGGCACCTGGACCGACGACGCCACGCTGGCATTCATGCGCCAGGCGATGGGCGCCTTGGCGGCGGCGCGCTGATTATCGGCGCCGGCATAACCGCCACCGGGCGGCACAGGGCAAGCCTCTGTTTGCCGCCCGACAATAATGCACTCAGTCTGAAACCATTATTCATATCTGCTCCCGCGGCTGAGGTATAAACGAGGCCCATTATTTCGCCCAAAGGAATCTTGTGCCGAACACACTCGGGGCCGGCCGTTTTATCGCTGCCACTGCAAGCACCCTGCGCCGCCAGGGCGGCGCCATGCTGGGCGCCGCGCCATGGTCATTGGCCATCTTCACGCTGTCGTTGCCCTTCGCCCTGATGACCTCGGCCCTGTATCAGCCCATCGATTGGCTATGGCTCCTGCTGGCGCTGGTCAACCTTATCGCCTTCGCAAAAATGACCTTTGCCTGGCATCGCGTTGTCGTCCTGGGCGACGCTGCCCGCGCCACCGCTGCACGCGGCACGACCGCCGAAGCACGGCACCTGGCACTGCTGGCCGCTTTCGCCATCCCGGTTGCGCTCCTGACGCGCGCCAACGGCGATATCCCCTTCATTGTCTATATCTTGCTCAACGGCGCGCAGGACGCGTGGTTCTGGGCGGCGCTGATCGCCGTGCAACTGCTGATCTGGGTGCCCGTCAGCTACCTGCTGGCCGCCTATGGCCCATGCCTGCCGCGCGTAGCGGCAACAGGCGAATACGGCTTTCGCACCCAGCGCGCCGCCACGCAGTATCCCCGCTGGCCGCTGATGCTGATGGTGCTTGTGCTGGTGGCGGTGGCCGGCTATTTCAATAGCGACCTGGTCGAGCTGCGGCGCAACCTTACGGATGGCCACGCGTATCTCGGCGCACTGGGCATCTTGCTGTGCGTGCCGGTCACGTTTGTATTGATGGCCATGCTCGGCGTCGCGTATCGCGATTGCGCCAAATAGCGTTCCAGGCTCGCCCTGCGAGCCTGGAACGCCAGCCGGTCACGCGGCTTTCTTGCCGGTGCGGATATAGAACTTGGCCCGCGCCACGCCTTCATCGGCGTGCGGACGGCATTGCGACCGTTTCAAACCGCACCAGGCGCGCGTCTCGATGCGATAGCGCCCTTCGCCCATGGGTTCCCGGGTAATGCTGTAGCCCAGGGCGTAATAATTATTCGGCACGCCTTCCGTTTCAATCAGGTTGTTGGTCTGCGCCTGCAGACTCCAGCGCGACGTGGTCGCCACGTAGTAAACAGCGCGTTCCCACATCAGTTTGCACTGAGCGTCGCCGGTGCAATACAGCTCGGTTTCAAAAGCATCCCGCAGTTCGGGCGACAAATCGGCCGTGCGGTTCTGATTGAGCATCGCGCACCCCGACAGCAGGGTTGCGGCGGCAAACACACCAAGGCGCAAAAGTGACACTGGCTTCTCTCTCTTTTTGAATTGAGTCATTTGCCAGTGCGGCAGGCCACCCGCGCCCTCCCCGCCTGGCCCCGTGATAACCGACGCAATGCCACGCAACCCGCTGCGGTCGGCTCCCGGCGCATTCTACCGAATTTGGTGCAGCGGGCAGTGGCTCGTTGTCGCCGCGTCGGCGTCCATCAACTGCGCGCTAGAATCCCTTGCAAAGTTCCCCAGGGCTGGTTTATCGGCCACTGCCCTCGGATAATCGCGCGGATCATTGAAAACCCTGGCACCTTGGGAGATCACGAACATGGTTGGCCAACGCAAGGCTTCCGTCCAGAAACCGTGGCGTGGCAAATTGCCCATGACATTGGCGCTGTCCGTATGGCTGACCGGATGCTCGACGTCCACCGCGCTGTGCGACGCATTCGGTCCCAGCAAACGCGCCACGATCGCCGTGCCGCCGGACACGCCGGTCGAAAAGGTCTTTATCTGCGTCGATCAAGCCTCCATCAACAGCCCCGACCGCGCCCGCTATGCCGACACCGGCCACGCCGTCCGGGATGTCCATGCAGGCGTGCTCGAAACCCAGCAATACAGCGCATCCAATGTCGCCGGTTTCCGTTTGCGGGCCGACGTCTCGCAGCAAACGCCGGCCACGCTGACTTTGTCTTTGCGCGGCGCCGGCGCCTACTGCGCGGATCTTGGTGTGGATAAAGAAATGGACCGGCTGAAGACGGAAATCGCGAGCTGTCTGCAACGTTGATGGCAGAGGCCGCCGGGGCGATGCCGGCTGCCTGCGACAACCTCCATCCGCCTACCGCGACACATTACGGTTCAAGAATTCCAGCATGCTCGCCGCGATTTCCGCCCCGTGGGTTTCAATCGCGAAATGGCCCGTATCCAGAAACCGCACCTCTGCGCGGGGATTGTCGCGCTTGAATGCCTCGGCCCCCGCCGGCACAAAGAACGGATCATTCTTGCCCCAGATCGCCAGCGTCGGCGGCTGATGCTCGCGCAAGAACGCATGCAGTTGCGCGTACTGCTTCACGTTGCTGCCGTAGTCCAGCAACAGGTCCATCTGCGGCTCGACGCCGATGCGCTCGATGGCCGCTGACGTCAGTTGATAGGTCTCGGGCGCGATCAGCGACGTGTCTCGCACCCCTTCCGTGTATTGCCACTTGATCATGTCCGGCGTGTTGAACCGGCGCAGGGCTTCGCGGTTTTCCGCGGTCGGGGCTTCCCACGCGCGGCGCATGTCCGCCCACCCTGCGCTCAAGCCTTCCTCGTAGGCATTGCCGTTCTGGCTGACGATGGCGCTGATCCTGGCCGGGTGCTTCACGGCCAGGCGCCAGCCCACCGGCGCGCCGTAATCGAACACATACAAGGCGTAGCGGGTCAGGCCCTTGGCTTCGGTAAACGCGTCGATCACCGAGGTCAGGTTGTCGAACGTGTAATCGAAATCGACCCCAGGCAGCACGGACGTCTGCCCAAAGCCCGGCAGATCCGGGGCGACCACGTGATAGTGGCGCGCCAGGACGGGGATCAACTCGCGAAACATGTACGACGACGCGCCAAAGCCATGCAACAGCAGGACGGTAGGCGCCTCGGCGGATCCGGCTTCACGGTAGAACACGCTGACGCCCTGCACTTGCAGGGATGCGTGGCGCACCTGCACGGGGTGGTCCACAGCCGTCGCGGCTGGGAGGGTATCGACGGCGGGAGAGGAATTCTTGGCATTCATGGCGGTTCCTTGGGGTAGATGACGGCGCTTTAAGTAACCATTTAAATTAACTTTAATAAGTTACTTTTGCGCAGTCTGCCGAAGCCGTGATAACCTGTCAACCAATATTTAATGGGTTACTGCATGCGCGATACCGACACCCGCCCCACAGGCGCCCCCGCCGAAGCCCCCATGGTGGGCGACCACCTCGCCATGGATCTGCTCAACACGCAGGCGCGCAGTGACGGCCAGGTCGTGGACTACTGGCATACCGGCGACGACGTCCTGCGCTGGCTGGAGCGGCATCACGTCACCCCGCCGGCCAAGCGTCCACGCGTCGCCGCCCAGGACTTGTTGACCCAGGGCAAGCAGCTGCGCACGGTGGTGCATGACCTGATCGCGGCCCGCAAGGCCGGCCATGACGTCGACGTCGAGCGCTTGAATGCCTACCTGCAGGGGTATCAGACATCGCCGCACCTGGAACGCGATGGCGCCGGCAACTTCACGCTTGCGCGCCGCCCGCACGGCGACGCCATCGCGTCCCTGCTGGGGCCGGTTGCCGAAGCCACGGCGCAGTTGCTTATCGACGGGGATTTCTCGCTGGTCAAACAGTGCGAACACCCGGATTGCATCCTGTGGTTCTACGACCGCACCAAGGCGCACAAGCGGCGCTGGTGCAGCATGGCGCAATGCGGCAACCGCTATAAGGCCGCGCAGTTCAGAAAGCGCAGCAGCAGCAGCAGCAGCAGCGGGCCGGCGAAGGCCGATAAATAAGCCTCCCTCCAGACCTCTTTCCTGACAGCCATGCGCAAACCTGCCCTGCCGCCCGACACCCGGATCATCTCAAGCCAAACCCCGGAATCGGCCGCGATGGTCGCCAGCGTCAAACGGGCCCTGCGAATCACGCCCGTGCTCAATCGCCTGACTTACGACAACGCCGACGACATCCGCGCGGTGTTCAGCGAACTCATCGGCCAGACCGTTGATGAGAGCTTCTCGTTGATTCCCCCGTTCTACACGACGGGGGGCGAGAACATCCGGATCGGGCGCAACGTCTTCATCAACCAGAATTGCACGATGTACGACCTGGGCGGCATCGATATCGCCGATGACGTCATGATCGGGCCGAACGTCAGCCTGATCACCTCGGGCCATCCCCTGGACCCAGAGCAGCGTCGTCGCTGCGTCACCGCCAAGCCCATCGTCATTGAGAAAAACGTCTGGATCGCCGCCGGCGCCACGATCATTGCCGGGGTCACGGTGGGCGAAAACTCGGTGGTTGGGGCGGGTTCCGTTGTCACGCGCGACGTACCGGCCAACACGCTGGTGGCCGGAAATCCGGCAAAGGTCATACGCCCGATAGGCGACGACCGCGTCCCGTGCCCGGCGCGCGACTGCCCGTGACGAAACCGGCAGCCGCCTGGGCCGGGGCTCAGGGCTGGCCGGCCGCCACCAGGCGGTTGCGCCCTTGCTGTTTGGCCTGATACATACGCTCGTCGGCTTGCTTGAGCGCATCGGCCACGGTCCCCGCGCCAGGCTGCCAGCGCGCCACACCCAGTGAAATGGTCACGATGCCGACCCGGCTCAGGCGCGTCTGCTCCACCAACCGCCGCAAGCGCTCGCCCACCTGCACCGCCGTGTCGACCGGCGCGCCGGGCACCAGCAACGTGAACTCCTCGCCGCCCACCCGACAGGGCAAGTCGCCGCTGCGCGAGCATTGCCGTATCAACGCGCCCAACGTGGCCAGCACCTCGTCGCCCGCGTCGTGTCCATAGGTATCGTTGACCCGCTTGAAATGGTCGATGTCCAGCACAATGACCGAGAAAGGCTGCCCGGAGTCCTCCAGCGCCGTCAGGGCGTCGGTCATGGCGCGGCGGTTCAATAGTCCGGTCAGCGGGTCTGTCGTGGCCGCGACATTGAGCCTGCCCAGCTTTTCCTGCATCAGCGCCAGCCCTTTGAGCAGGGCATGACGGATGTGCTCGGCCTCGAAATACCACGACCGTACGCCCCGGATCCGCTCGGGCGTCGTGGGGTCCGTCATCGTGTGCGCGGCTTCGGCCAATTGATTCAGGGGCCGCGAAATCATGGACGTCAGCCACCAGATCAGGACCAGTCCCAGCAGGCTGAGCGGCGCAATGCCGATCAGCACCTGTTTCATCAAGCCATTCAACCCGGCCAGCGCCAACTGACTGTTCTGCTGGGCCACCACGCCCCAATTGGCCTGGGGTACATCCGCATACCCGGCCAGCACATCCTGCCCCTCTGAATTGAGCATCTGCGCCATGCCGTCCTTACCTTCCAGCACGGCGTCCACCGCCGGGTTGGGGCCGACCAGTTGCCCGACCCGGGATGCGTCCGCGTGATAGAGCAGGCGCCGGTTGCCGTCCACCACATAGGCCCGCACATTGCCCTGGTAATAGTGGCTGCCGATCACGGTATGCAAGACGCCTTCCAGGCGCAGGTAGATCGCACCGCCCACGAAGCCCAGGTATGTGCCCTTGGCATCCACGATGGGATGCGAAATGAAGACCACCAGCCTGCCCGCGTCGGTGTTGTAGGCCTGACTGATGGTCGGGCGCCGCAACGCCAGGGCATCCTGCACCCCGGGCGACTGCAGTATCCGGCCGTCCAGTTCCTTGCCGTCTGGCGTGGCCGCCAGTACGCGGCCCGAGGCATCGGCCACGCCCACGGCGTTAAACCCCCTGTCCTGCATCTGCAGACGCCGCACCTCCGCATGCAGAACGTCCGGATCCTCGAAACCCCGCCCCAGAATGCCGGCGCTATAGGCCAGTTGCTGTTGCGCCGACCGCAGGAATTCGCCAATACCCGAAGCGACTTTCGCGGCGTAGGCACGGCTGGTCTGCAGGGAATGGTCGATCAGCACCTGGCGCTGCACGCGGTACGCCGCGTACAGGCCGTTGGCCAACGTGCCCAGTGCGGCCAGCACGGCAAGCACGAGGATCAAGCGGCGCAGGTCGATGCGCGGCGATTTCTTGGAGGGCATGGGGTTAGGGTCTCGGTCGCATCGGCTGAGGTCCAAAATCGATCAAAAATTGTAGTCTGAGCCAGGCCGGACCGCGCTGTCCGAATAAAAAATGTCGGACTACAATCGCCCGCGCCGATTCTTCATCCGGCCCATGCATTCGCGTCAACGCAATCCCTCTTCACTTCAACGGAAATGACGATGCGGCTTGGCTTGTTGTTGTTCATCGCATGCTTCACAACAGCGGCACACGCCGGCAATGTTCCCTGCTCCGGAAAAAAGGGCGGAATAGACCGGTGCGTGGGCGAACAGTTTCTTTGCCGTGATGGGTCCATCAGCGCGTCCAAACGCCTGTGCACTGCGTCGCCCGGCACGCAACCCACGGCGCCCAAACCGGCGGCGTCAAACCCAAGTACCTCGTGCAGCTGCCGGGATGGCCAATATTGCACCGGTCC
The DNA here is from genome assembly GCF_016428805.1 of Achromobacter sp. ASV32. Classification (GTDB taxonomy): domain Bacteria; phylum Pseudomonadota; class Gammaproteobacteria; order Burkholderiales; family Burkholderiaceae_B; genus Achromobacter. The sequence goes on along the minus strand of NZ_JAELTJ010000001.1, from coordinate 5,965 downwards.
GCGCGGCGGCACGTTCTGCTATTCCGACAGTGGAAAAAAGTCTTATCGTGGCAAGTGAATGCCTGGCATTGCACGATAAGCCTGTCCCCGCGCATGCCTGAAATTCCCCCGATATGACCGAGAACGAACCGATGAAAATTGCCATTGCCTCCGATCACGCCGGCTACGAACTCAAGGAAAAGCTGAAAAAGGCGTTCCAGGACGTCGAGTGGCTGGACCTTGGAACCCATAGCGAAGCGTCTGTCGACTACCCCGATTTCGGATACGCCATGGGGCAAGCCATCACGGATGGCAGCGCCAGGACCGGGATCGTGATTTGCGGCTCAGGCATCGGCATCTCGATTGCCGCGAACCGCTATCCGGCCGTGAGGGCCGCCTTGTGCACCGATGCCACCATGGCGCGCCTGAGCCGCCAGCATAACGATGCCAACGTCCTGGCGCTGGGTAGCCGGATTATCGGAACCGAGGTGGCGCGTGAATGTGTCAGCGCTTTCTTGCACACAGCCTTTGACGGCGCGCGGCACCAGCGGCGGATCGACATGTTGAGTACACCGCGCCGCTAGCGTCCTGTCTCGGTCTCGCCCCGCACTTTACGCCGGCGTGGAAGGGGCGTTGGCCATAGACACAGCGGGATTCCCACGGTGTCATCGCGCAGCAAGAGCGTCAGGCCAATGCTTCGATAAGCATTTTCGAATCCGGGTCGTAGATCTCGAAACGCGCCGGAAAGCCCGTCTGCCTCAATAAATCGCAAAGTTCTCTTGTATATAGACAGACGGTCTCGGCAGGCCCCGCCACCGCCCCATTGAACAGGAACTCGTCATCGAGATACTTGTAGGCGTGGAATGACGCTCCAGGCGTATCCATGAAGACGCTTTGCGCCCCGTCGAATTGAGAGACTTTCACATAGACCTCGGCCTGGCGAAACTGACGCAGGCGCGCAGCGAATTCCCGGACTCGCCCGCCGCAGTCGACAATCCCGTATACGTTATTGGTGTCAGGCAATTCCATGGTCTTCATGCCCCCGCGTCGACATCGTCCAGCACGTTCCGCCAAAGCACGCCCGGCGGAACGCCCGCATAGCCGGACTCCTGCGCATCGTTGCATTCAATGACGATCCAGCGGCCGTCTGCGGTCTTGGCGAAATCGACAACAAGAAACGGCACCGCCAGACGACGCGCGGCGGTCTGGGCGACGATGAGACCTGCCTGCACATCGGCGGGATCGTAAGCCGCCAACTGGTACCAATAGCGCCCCCAGCCCACGCACCGGCCATGCCACCAGAACGACCGGTACTCAATCGACGGCGCGACCTTCCCCGGCACCTGCCCAGGCACGCTGGCCAAGGGGACGAACTCTCGAATCACCGGCCGTTGCCAATGCAGAATCGGATCGTCCTGATACAGACGCACGATGGTTTCGTATTGACGGCGGTCACGCGCGATCGACAGATCCGGATTGTGCTTGCTGGTCTGCCGCGTTCCCTTGATGAAGACAGGCCACGCGAACTGCTGTTCAATCACACCGGCCGGCGGAAGTTCATCGAACACCACGCTGCGCGGCGTCAAATCTTCGATCAGCGGATACCAATGCTCCAGTTCACTGGCGCGCGCATGTTCCTCAACCGAATTGACCAGCCGAAGACCCATCGACAGCTGCTGCGCGTAAACCGCTGCGTAGTCCGCGATCGCCCCCACGCGCAGCACGCAGGGTAGTTCTTGCTCTATCCGATAGGGGTGGGAGCACGAAAAATTCAACTCGAAATTGAAGTCATAGACCGAAATACCGACGGCCTGACTGGCAACAAACAGCTTTTTATCAACGAGTGTGATGTTCATCATTTGACTCGACAAGGGCCAACTTACGGTGGCAGTTGCGCGATGATCCATGAGTCGTCAAGCATCCTCACAATCATCTCTGCCGGGATTTCATGCCACGACAGACTACTGCATTGCATCACTGCGGATTGACCAATTCCCCACATAGTGGCACCTTACCCCGAAGTTTCACGCGCGGAGCCGCTTTTGGATTACCCCCTGCCCCTCGTCACCGTCGACGCCGTCCTGCTGACCTTGCGCGAGTCTCGCCTGGAGATCGCCTTGCAGCCGCGCGACCGCCCCCCCTTCAAGGGCGCCATGGCCCTGCCGGGCGGCGTCGTGCATGTGGACGAAGACCCCAGCACCGAAGCCAGCATCCGCCGCGTGCTACGCGACAAGACCGGGTTCGAGCCGCGCTACCTGGAGCAATTGCAGGTCTTCTCCGGCCCGGACCGCGATCCGCGCAAGTGGTCGCTGTCCGTTTCCTACGTCGCGCTGGTGCCCGCCGCCGAATTGGAAGCCACCCCGCAAGCCGGCTTCCAGTTCGTCAGTGTGGACGCCCTGCCGCCGCTGGCGTTCGACCACGCGGACATCGTGGCCGCCGCCGTCGCCCGCCTGCGCGGTAAATCCAGCTATTCCACCTTGCCCTTCTTCCTGTTGCCGGAACGCTTCACGCTGACCGAGCTGCAGCACACCTACGAAGCCATCCTGCAGACCCGGCTGGAGAAATCCAACTTCCGCCGCAAGATGGAAGCCTGGGACGTGCTGCAGGCCACCGAGGACTACGTGCTGGGCGCCCAGCGCCCTGCGCGCCTGTACCGCCTGAAGGACTTCACCTTGTTCGATCGCAGCGTCGGATAAGCGTTACCCCTTTCCCTTGAATCCAACATAGTTGCAAACAAACAATAAGTAGGCTTATACTGGCTTCACTTAGTTTTAATTTGCCACTAAGGCCTGATCATGTTCACCCTCACAGCGGTAGTAGAAGGACAACCCCGGCGCGCCACGCCGGCCGCGTTCGTGTTCCCCGGCGGCGAAAGCCAGGTCACCGTGCCCGCCGCCTTGCAAGCCCAGGCCGATGCGGCCAGCGAATTCCGCATCCACGCCCTGCTGAAATCGGCCGACGACGTCATGCAGCTGCTGATGCTGACCGACGCCCTGCGCCGCCTGAACCCGGCGGTGCCCGTGCACCTGGACATGCCCTACGTGCCCTATGCCCGCCAGGACCGCGTCTGCAATCCCGGCGAAGCCCTCGGCGCGGCCGTGTTCTGCAAGTTGATCAACGACCAGCAATACGCCACGGTCACCGTGGTCGAGCCGCACAGCGACGTCACGCCCGCCCTGCTGCAACGCGTGCGCGTGGTCGATGCCGCCGCCTTCCTGGCGAACGTGCTGGCCGCCCCGGCCTTTGCCAACGGCGTCACCCTGATGGCGCCCGACGCCGGCGCCCGCAAGCGCGTCCAGGCCCTGGCCAAGAAGCTGGGCGTGGCCGACGTGCGCTACGCCGAAAAAGTCCGCGACCCGCAGACCGGCCGCATCACGGAAACCCGCGTGCCCGACGACATCCCCGCCCAGCCCGTGCTGGTCGTCGACGACATCTGCGACGGCGGCCGCACCTTCCTGGAACTGGCCACCGCCCTGCGCGACAAGACCCGCCAGCCCCTGTACCTGTACGTCACGCACGGCATCTTCAGCAAGGGCTTTGCTGAGCTGAACGCCCGCTATGCCGGCCTCTACACCGCCTACGACTGGACCGGTTCCGACGGCGCCGATGCGCCCGCGGTCGTCAACCCCGCGCCCGCCGGCACCCACAACTAAGCCCATCCGCATCAAGGAGTCCGCACCATGAACGCCCCCGCTCCCGTCACCGTCAAGAACGGCATCAACCCCTTCCTGCAAGCCGACTTCTACAAGACCGGCCACCCCTTCCAGTACCCCAGGGGCACCAACAAGATCCTGGCCAACTTCACCCCGCGCTCGGCCCGCCTGGCGCCGGTGCTGCCCGAACTGTTCGACAACAAGATCGTCTGGTTCGGCCTGCAAGGCTTCATCAAGGAAATCCTGATCGACCTGTTCGACCGCGAATTCTTCGGCAAGCCCGCGGGCGCCGCCGTGCGCCAATACCAGCGCCGCGTCGACAACGCGCTGGGCAAGGGCGCCGTCACCGTCGACCACCTGCAAGCCCTGTACGACCTGGGCTACCTGCCCCTGGAAATCCGCTCGCTGCCCGAGGGCGCGCGCGTTGACATCCGCGTGCCCCCGGTCACCTTCGTCAACACCCGCCCGGAATTCGCGTGGCTGGTGACCTATATCGAAACCCTGTTCAGCTGCGAATCCTGGAAGGCCTCCACCGTCGCCACCATCGCCTTTGAATACCGCAAGCTTCTCACCTACTTCGCCCGCCTGACCGGCAGCCCCATGGACTTCGTCAACTGGCAAGGCCACGACTTCTCGATGCGCGGCATGTCGGGCCTGTACGACGCCCGCAAGAGCGGCGCGGGTCACTTGCTGTCCTTCACCGGCACCGACACCATTCCGGCGATTGACTATCTGGAAGACCTGTACGGCGCGGATTCCGACCGCGAACTCATCGGCGGTTCGGTCCCGGCCACCGAGCACTCGGTCATGTGCCTGGGCAGCAAGGAAGGCGAAATCGAAACCATCCGCCGCCTGGTCACCCAGGTGTATCCGGCCGGCATCGTGTCGGTCGTGTCGGATACCTGGGACTTCTGGCAGGTCGTCACGGACTTCGCGGCGGCGTTGAAGGCCGAGATCCTGGCGCGCCAGCCCGATCCCTATGGCAACGCCAAGGTCGTGTTCCGGCCGGATTCCGGCGACCCCGTGAAGATCCTGACCGGTTACTTCTGCACCGACGTGCCCCGTGTGGAAGACGCCGCGGCCCTGGTTGCCGCCCGCCGTGAGGGATTCGAAGCGGTGCGCGATGTGGCGACCGGCATTTACTGGCGGTTGGACGAGAACGCACGTGCCGCCCAAACGCTGCGCGAACCCGAAGTCAAAGGCGCCGTGCAATGCCTGTGGGACACCTTTGGCGGCACGGTCACCGACCGCGGCTACAAGCTGCTGGACTCGCACGTCGGCCTGATCTACGGCGATTCGATCACCTTGGCCCGGGGCCGGGACATTCTGGTGCGGCTGGAGAAGAAGGGCTTTGCCTCCGGCAACGTCGTCCTGGGCATCGGCTCGTACACCTACCAGTACCTGACGCGCGACACCTTCGGCTGGGCCCTGAAGGCGACGTATGCCGAGGTCAACGGCGAGGCCCAGGAACTGGTGAAGGACCCCGTCACGGACTCGGGCGTGAAGCGGTCGGCCAAGGGCCTGCTGCGGGTCGATGAAACGCCAACCGGGTATGTGCTGCATGACCAGCAAACGCCTGAACAAGCGGAAGGCGGCGCGCTGGTGCCGGTTTTCCGCGATGGCCGGTTGCTGGTGGAGCAAAGCCTGGCCGAGATCCGGGAACGGCTGCAAGGTTCGTGGGTGTGCCCGGATGCGGGGAGTATTGATTGGGCGAAGCGCTGAGATTGACCCCGTGAATCGCTGAACTGACGGACCGACACGGCGAACCAAATAGTGAGCCAAACGATGACCCAACCGTGTTGCCGTCCACATGGTCGCCCGACATCCTTGCGCTGCTGCGCAAGCGAGGCCGGGCGGCCGATACGCCACCGAATGTTTCGTCAAGCACTCGGTCGCGGCATTGCGAGTAAGGTATCGGGTACGAGGCCTTGATTGCTCGGCACCCCGGCCTGTGCCCCCGCAGGAATCCGTACACCATGAAGCCCCTTCGTTCCGCCCTCACTCCACTCCTGATCGCCCTCGCTTGCGCGTCGCTGACCGCCTGCGCGGACGCGCCGCCCAAGCGCACCGATATGGACTACCGCAGCCGGCCGCCCTCCGCGGCCAAGCCCGTGCCCAGCGGCGCGGCGTCGTCGGGACAGAACCTCACCATCCAGACGGGTGAAGGGGAAAGACTGAATCTGCCGTGGTTCATCCAGGACACGCAGACCTGGATCAATAGCAACTGATCGGCAACCGGCCTACTGCCCGGCGCCACAGGCCCGCAAGCCACATCGGCAAGACCGATACCCCTATCAGACCTTCCTGCTGGCGCCTGGCCCAGCGTCGCGCCA